>JBFMDM010000280.1:0-1007 GCA_040753835.1 Planctomycetota bacterium | reverse complement strand
AGCAGCCTTAACACTTTAATTCTCAGCGAAAAAATTACTACCGAACCTCTTGGAGATATTCTGGCCGCTTATGACGACAGCAATGATGTAACGCGGATGACCTGCACGCCTCCGGTATATAATTATGATATTAACGGCGACCTTGCTGTTAATTTCGAGGATTTTGTAATACTTGCGTCTGAGTGGTCAAACAGCGGCTGTGAGGCGGCGGATTATTACTGTTATGGCGCCGATATTGACCGCGATGGGCAGGTCGATGTGACAGATGCCGCAATATTCAGTGACTACTGGCTTAATAATGTTCCATCACAGATTCTTGCCTATTATACCTTCGATAATAATGATGTTTATGATTCCACCGGCTTAAAGAATGACGGCTACGCGATTAATCCGGTGTATGACACGAATGTTCCTCCTGCAATAGGTCTTGGCAAATCCATCAATTTCAGCGAATCAGCAATCTATCCTGACAGCAACACAGTCCAGTATCTTCAGATACCTAATGTCGGGCTGCCAGACCAGTTCAGTCTTACCTTATGGGTGAAACTTCCTGCTGATTTCAACAATCCCGGCGGCGCCCAGACGTTGTTCGCAAACCGCAATGCCGGAGCGGGCATTTGGGTATATGTTAATACGTGGAATTCAAATGACAAAAGAATATATGTACAGACAAAGGATATAAACGCTAATGAGTCTAGCGCCAGAACGGGAAACGATGCCCTCACTTACGGCGAATGGCATCATGTGGCGATTGCACGCAATCGCAATACGGTTAGAATCTATGTCGATGGAAACGACCTGACGGTGTTTAACTATGCTCAGGACGATTTCTATTTAGACAGTCCCGGATACCGATTAGGAGCGAACGAGACAGGTACCATGCTTCCCGGCTGGTTCGATGATGTTGCGGTATGGAATACGGCGATTTCTTCTTCAACGGTCTCTGACCTTGCCAAAGGTATCCGCAGTCCTGCGGATTATATGAATCCTGTGGCGGCGCCGGCAAT
>JBFMDM010000279.1:0-1054 GCA_040753835.1 Planctomycetota bacterium | reverse complement strand
CCACATAACATTACCTGGACGACTACCGGCTTCTTTAGCCGCGGTGATGCCAGCGATGATGTGGTGATCAGCTATTCTACTAATGCCGGGACTACCTTTACTCCGATTGCCACCGTGGATTATAATTATGGCGCCCCGGCCGGTACCTACGCCTGGACCCTGCCGCTTGATTCCATCACTTTGGATAATAAGGATCGGGCAATGATCGAGGTTAAAGACTTAAATGACGGTACCAAGGTTAGAGGAGTATCCGCAGGTTTTGATATCGAAGGTCAGGTTGCTATTAACGAACCTAATACTTCGGGTTTAATGTGGACGGTCGGCTCAAGTCATGACATTAAGTGGACGCCTACCGGCACCTACAGCACAGTTGAATTCCACTATTCTACCGATAACTTTAGCGCTTCGAATATCTTGATCGGCCAAGCCGCTAACACTGCAAGCGGCGTACAGGGTACTTATTCCTGGAGTATTCCGACTAATGTTTTGAGTGATACGGTAAGGGTAAGAGTTAGAGACGCGGCTGATCCGGATGTAAACTCTATCTCAGCTTATGATATCAAGCTAGTCGGCGGCTTAGATGTGACCGCCCCTGAAACGCAAACTCCGCTGATCGTCTGGTATAAGGGTGAAAACAAGGATATCAACTGGACGGCTAACGGCGCAGTAACTAATGTCAATATCGACTACTCAACTAACGGCGGCACCGGCTGGACCAATATCGTCACCAATGAAGGCGGGCATACCGCAGGCAGTAACACTAAGACCATCACTGTCCCGGATGAGAATTCCGAGAACTGCTTAGTCAGGGTCTCTGACACCGCCCATAGCACCAATGTCTACAGTATCTCAGCCTATCCTTTTGCTATCCGTCCGGTGATTACGGTTACGCAGCCGGTTTTAGATCAAAATTTAGTTGTTGGCTCTAACTCTAACACCATCGCTTGGAGCTTAAACGGCTCGACCAAAGTCTCTTACGTTAAACTCTACTATTCCAGAGACGGCGGGGCATTTACCAATGTGATTGATGATACCGGCACCGTGCCGGCTAACG
>JBFMDM010000278.1:0-1073 GCA_040753835.1 Planctomycetota bacterium | reverse complement strand
GAATCCTTGGTAGCCGCATAATGATTCCACTGGCCCCAAACATCTAAATCATCCTGCGGCGTCCACGCTGTAAAGTGGTGACCTTCCTGGTAAGTCAGGTCGCCGCCGCTATAGACTCCTAAAGTCGTTCCATCGACACCAATCGGAACGCCCAGAACGACGAGCGCGTTTGATGCGGTGTTCATTGACTCACTGTAGAGTATGAACTGATAGTCCGGAGCTGCCGCTGTCCATTCGCCATAAGCCCACACGGTTACTGTATATTCACTTGTCATAGTACCAACAGAGGCCAAAGGAATGGAAACAGGACTCTCGGTTGTTATCAAGCACTGACTGCCGTGACCTGTGGGAGGAGTATCATCGCCCCAAAGGACGGTACCCAACACCGTGCCGTTACCGTCAACATAACTGCCAAGGTTGGTAACATTGGTGCCGAATTCGTCGTCTTCGAACTCATACTTTATAAGCGGAGCCGCTGTCGGCGCAGATGCTGTAATGGTCTGGTCGGCTCTTCCGTACCATGAAACCAAGCTGGCTATATCGAAGTTATCCGCGATACAGTTGCCGGTGATATCATCGGCATAGCCGCCTATGCATCTTGGCACATAAAGCCGGATTTCGTCAAAGTACAGATTGCCCGTTACGCCGCCGGCTGAACCATTGCCTACGCCAATCTTAAACAACTGAACATTGTTAAGGTCAACGCCGCTTATAACGGTAAGGTCGATATTCCATGTCTGCCAGCCGTTGCCCAAAACAGGCATAGTCATATCGTTAAGGTCTTCAGGATAATCGAGCGTTGTGCTGTTGGTTCCATCGCCGATGGTAACATAAAGCTTGTTCGATTTTATGTTATCCTGCGCCGGACGGAATCTGAGACGAAGCGCCTCAATACCGTCTTTATTCCAGTCAGCCGAGATATTCATCGCTGTGGAACTGTCGCCGGCATAGTTAAACTTCATCGCCTTGTCGCCGTCATCGACGTAAGCTTGGTAATTGATGTCAGCGACCCTGTCGGCAAGAGCTATATCAGCGCCGCCAGCTTCGTTCCACACCGTAAGAAGAGCGGTGGT
>JBFMDM010000277.1:0-1074 GCA_040753835.1 Planctomycetota bacterium | reverse complement strand
AATGGCCCTACATAATTGTTAGAGGCATTACCGGTTACATTGCCTGTGGCAAAAGAATTCTTAATGATTGTTACAGAAGCATATCCAATAAGGCCACCTACTTGACTTAATCCTGATACATTACCCGTAACGTAACAATCAGTAATGGTGTTGCTTGAAGTATGGCTTTGGCCAACCAGCCCGCCGGCCGTGCCGGAAGTAGCCGTTACATTAGCCGTGCTATAGGAATTACTTATAGTCCCCTTGTAGGAGTTGGCTACAAGGCCGGCAACCATGCTGCTCCCGAGGATGCTGCCTGTAACATAACAATAAGTTACCGTCGCCGGCGTGCTCCAATTCGCCAGCGTACCGACTAAGCCGGCGGTCTGGTATCCCCCTGTTATATTCAAATTAACAAGGCCTACGTTGCTAATTGTTCCATAAACATAGCCGAATAACGCGGCATAGCTTTCGGAAGGTCTGTTGATATACAAATTCACTACGACATACCCCTGTCCATTAAAATTTCCCTGAAAGATGCTTCCGGAAGTACCTATAGGCAAGAAGCCCGCAGCTGAGTTCCAGTTTACGGTGTTTGTGGCGTCTATGCTATTAGCAAGCCTGAAATAGACGCTTCCATTATTAAGATAGCAGTTTATTGCCTCGAGGCCGTAGATATCATATATCATGTAAGGGCTGCCGGATGTGCCCGAACCCGAGAAACGACTGAAGGCGCCTGCAGTACGCGGTATGCTGAAACTGCCGCCTACCGTAAATGTCTTATTATAGCTGGAAGTAAATGTACCTGCGGTCTGGACATAATCGGTGCCTATAGTAACATTCCCGTTGGCAGTAAAGGTGACAGCGCCTGAGGCAAGGATCATTTCTCTCTGAGTGGTCAGGTCATAAGAATTCATGTTGATGGTTTGCGCGTAGCCGTCTATCACCAGCGTATATATACTCGGATTTGTATCGAATATGCAGGCCTGGACTGAGTTGGAATCAAATACTGCATAGTCATTGGTGCCCGGCACGCCTGCTCCGCCTGCCCCGCCCGGCTGATTGGACCAGTTGGCCGCTGTATTCCAGCTCGTA
>JBFMDM010000276.1:0-1090 GCA_040753835.1 Planctomycetota bacterium | reverse complement strand
CAATAAAAGGCCAGCGGAACCAAATCTGCCGAAACTTTTAAAAGCATTATAATTTTTAATGTTTCCGCCAGGTATTAGCAAGACAGGATACAATATAATTATTATAATTGGTGCTGCAAACGCTGCCCCCAATAATAAACCAGGAACGGTGGAATAGATATTGGCGGCTATCATATACCAGCAAGCCGTAAAATAATCAAGTTCGCTTTTCCAGCAAAACATTAAGCATTTTATCGCCACAGCGACTAGAAGACCGAAGGCCGATTTTAAAGCTACTGCACCCAAGATAGTCGTTCCCGAATATAGCATGGCCATTGGTATTATTGGCTCACAGGCCCTTACGGTAACCGGCAATAAGATTATGCTCGTAATGAAAATAAATATAAGCAAACCATTAAATTTGAAGTTAAACATATTATTCATATCCTTATCACCATTAAAATTTTATACCCATCCCTTCGCCGCTGCCGCCGAAACCGATGGTCCATCTCCAGTCGAACTGCTTCTTGCCCTCCTGGGGCTTGTTTATCCACAGCGGGAACATCAGCCTCATCGGCCCCAGGGCCAACGACAATCCGGCATCGGCCCGGATGCTTTTAGCAGTGAACTCCAGCCAATCATTGGCCACCTGCCCGGCCCCGGCGAAGAAGGACGCCGGGCTCTTCATAATAGGCAGTGTCATGTTGACCGCCCAGAGATTCCTGCCCCGAAGGTGGGTGCCGTAGTATCCGAGAAGATTGGCTCCGCCGTCCACGTGATAGCGTTCCTGCGTGGAGAACCAATCCTTTCCCGAGGCCAGCATATTATCCAGCCCTGTGCTTTTGAAGCTTCCAGACAGGAAGAACTGCTCCTGGGCCGGAGCCGGCCCCTGGATATATCCCGTGACCAGACGGAACCTGGGGTTGATATGTCGGCTGATCCTGTAATTGAATTTCTCCTCCAGTTCGAATTTAAGGTAGTTATTAATATCCGATTCAGGCCGCTGCAAGTATCCTATCGTTATGCGACTGAGGAATGACGACCGGCCCCAATGACGGGTCAGGTCATATCCCCGCTGGGCGATCAGGCTGACCACCGCTGCTGTATCGAC
>JBFMDM010000275.1:0-1097 GCA_040753835.1 Planctomycetota bacterium | reverse complement strand
GACGACGGCGCGACCGTGACCATCACCATAGAAAAGGACGGACATACCACCCAGGTCCATACGGTCAATACCTCAGGCGCCAGCCAGAGCGTCAAGGGCTCGCTCAACCGCAAGAACCAAAACCAGAAAACCATCTTTGCTTCTGCTGAGAGCGACATCAATACGGACGGCGACCTGAATGAAAAGGGCGAGGCGATTCCACGCTGCCACATCGTGATTACCTCAGGCGCTGTAGCCGGCGACACAGAGGTGGAACTTTCTCCGTATTATTCGCTGGATAACCTGCCCGTGCCTTTGCCGTCCGGCTATATCGGGCTGGCCGGCGCGGACTTCAGCGCCTCATCAATCATCCTTTTTGTTGCGGGCAAGGAAGCCAAACCGTATCTGGCCCTGCCTTCAACCATTAATGCCGCGGAACTGACTGCAACAAATATTAAACTGATGGAGTTGGTAGAGACCAACGGCGTGAGCAACTGGGTGGTGTCCAAGAACGGTTCAAACCAGGACCGGGCCTGCAAATATTATTCATCAGGTCAATACACTGGGATGTTAGGACCGGATGACGGCGTTCTTGAGGACAACCAGGCGAAACTGAAAGGTGTTCGCGCATTCTGCTTCGTCTATTATATCACTCAGGTGGCCACGATAAACGGCAAGGTAAGGAACACCGCAGGCACGCCGGTTGGCGGGACAATGGTCTTCGGCGGCGGTTCGGCCGCAACCACTGATTCAGCCGGTAATTACTCGCTCCAGAGGGTGATTGCCTTAAACACCGGTTCCAGTAGTTTGGTGATGGTTAATGCCATCGCGCCGGGGTATCAACTGGCCTCGGCCGCGGCGTCCGTGGCGGCCGGAGGCACGGTCAATAATGTCAATATCACACTTGAGACGCTTGAAGAGGTGGTGCTTGTTGGTGGCAAGGTTACGGATACAGCCACCACCCAGCCCATAGCCGGCGCCAAGGTAACCTGCACGACCAATCCTTATATCGCGGCCTTTACCTATGACAACAAGGGAACCGCGACGGATTTTATGGACGATGTGTTCTCAGCCACACCGAAAGCCGGCATTCTTTCCTATAAGTGGCATTTGACCTC
>JBFMDM010000274.1:0-1102 GCA_040753835.1 Planctomycetota bacterium | reverse complement strand
AGTTCTTTCGGCGCTGTATTGACATTAACCGGAGCCCGGCCGGCCGGCTTACTATTCTTCATCGGTAATTTTATTGCCTCGGCAATGCGCATCTCGCTCCATGATTCTATATCGCTGTTCAATGTCGGCGGTTTTGCACCAGTCCGACCCAGCCGCCCGGACAGCGGAGTAGGGCTGACTACCGAAGTATCGCACCAGCCGTAAAACGCCAGATACGGCTCCAGTTTCCTGGAGTCGCTATTGCTTATCTTCACGCGCGACTTCAGGTCTTTTAGGGAGATGTAATTCCCGTTCCTTGTCTTTTCATCAAATATCCGGGCGCCGAGTTCACGGCCCAGGCCGATTTCCTCGGTCAGGTTTTCCAGTATTTTCTTCAGGTGCGGGTGGTCGTCCATATTCACATAGAGGCGCGAAGAGAGTTCGTCAACCTTGAGCGCGAAATAGTCGCCGTCCTTGTTGTATTGTGATGGGACGCGGCCGGATGCGCCGACCTTATATTGCCTGGAGCCCTTCTTGACATCTACTAAATCCTTGGCGTCAATCCTGCCGTCGTTGTTTGTATCCTTCATCAGCGATGGGCGCGCGGCCCGGCCTAACGGGCAGTCAAAGGTTTGCAATACGCCGTCGCCGTCCTGGTCTTCTTCAGGCGAGGCCGGCTTGTCGCCGTCTGTCGGGTTGATGTCCTCGCCGTAATACTTCAGCCCGTCAATCTTGTTCGGTGTGAAGTATGCCCTGGCCGTGGCGATGGCATAATGGATACCGCTTTGGGCCACTAATTTCGCCTGGACGTAATCCACATGGCTTTTTGAACTGGAATGTTCCATCGTGGCCAGCATTGAGAAAAGTATGCCGAGTATTACCAGAAGCGCCAGGACGCCCAGGATGACAATGAGCACGATGCCCGATTGGCTGTTTTTGCCGTTCATATGCTTTTTCCCTTTCCATATATATGAATGTTTGACACGGGCGAAAAACTGCAAGCGATTCTAAAAATATTTAACAACAGGATTTAACTGATTAGATTAATTTGCTTAATCCGCTTAATCCCGTTGTCGGTTTTTCTTGACCACATTGGAATTATTTTGTTTAATATGTTTATGAA
>JBFMDM010000273.1:0-1117 GCA_040753835.1 Planctomycetota bacterium | reverse complement strand
TTATGTAACTGGTTGACTTCCCGCTCCAGAAAATTATCCAGATAATGCATTAAAACCGCGATTTCGCTTTTAGGCCGACTCCAGTTTTCGGTAGAAAAAGCAAAAAATGTCAGAATCTCAACCCCTAAGTCAGCGGCTCCGCGGATAATCTCTTTGACCCGCTTGACGCCTTCGCGATGCCCGGCAGTACGACTTAATGACCGAGCCCGAGCCCAACGGCCGTTGCCATCCATAATAAAAGCTATGTGCTTAGGGATCTTGGAATAATCCTGCATACTACTGATGGACCCGATAATCTATATCCGGAAAGAGGTTGTCTTTAGATTCGATATCCGCCAGCCAATTACCATCAATACTATCGGCATTAATCTCTTCATAAAGCCGCGTAAACCTTAGCAAATGGTCTTTGGTCCGACGAATAGCGTAGCTGGTGTGCGTTCCGGTGCCCAGAATAAAACCCCAATCCGAACTTTGCGCCAGGAGCAATTCGCGTAAAGCTTGATTGAGCGCTCGACGCCTTAACCCGCCGGCGCCGGGATTATTTTTGACTAATTCTGTCATACGGTTGGATGCGATATGCAGATGCCGGTAGATCCAGTCATTAGTCCCCTGCAACCACATCTCCGAATACCCTTTATAACCCCAACTGGAAAAAGAAGGGGTTACCACCTGGTTACGCGGATGGCGGTCCAGATATTCCGAAGGAGTGATCAAGCTAATCTCATCCTGGTCACAAGCGATCTTGCGGAAAAGAAAATCCAGCCATAACGGGCCTTCATACCACCAATGGCCGAACAGCTCCGCATCATATGGAGAAACGATAATCGGGGCCTTACCGATCAGATCATTCAGGTAATTAGCCTGCTTCTGCCGGTTAAACATAAAGTTACCCGCATGCTCGGCGGCCTTATCTCTGGCCCATTGCGCAACGTAAGGCTCCTTATGATTAGTGTTACCGGTGATCCGGTAATACTTAATGCCGGTATTAATCCGTACTCCGTCGGGATGAATATAGGGTTTAATATAATCAAACTCCAGGTCAAACCCGACATCCCGGTAAAATTCACGGTAATTATAATCTCCGGGATAACCTTCGATAGAGCTCCAGACCTGCTTA
>JBFMDM010000272.1:0-1142 GCA_040753835.1 Planctomycetota bacterium | reverse complement strand
CAAAACCTGCCCGACGGCAGGCGGGTTGGTTTAATCTGATTACTGAATTTGTGTAATTTTGGTCCCTGACGGGATTTGGTCAGCCCAGGGATTAGGGATTTATTACCTTTTCGTAACAGAGTGAAAGGAATTATCCCGCCTCGGCGGGATCTAACTGGCTGTAACTCCCGAGCCCGAATGCTTTCGGGGCGGGATAATAGCCAGTAAGAGGATGTATTTATGACAAACCTTCGTCATTGGTCTTGGCTGGTTATTCTCTGTGCCCTTTGCGTCTTTGCGGCCCTGACCGGCTACAGCGGTTGTTTCAAGCGCGAGACGCCGCTCATTGAGTCCGGCTCAAGCGCCCCGGTCCCGGGCGTCTTCAACCTCTCCTTGCCCATTGAAGGGGTAAACGTCAATCCGTTGGTCTTTTACCCGGTCCCCTCTTTTGCGGTCTCCTGGACCGACTCGGCTAATGCGACCAATTACTTACTGGAAATCAGCAAGGACGATGATTTTACTGCGGCGAATTCCGTCTATTCGCCCACCTTTTCATCCGGCGCCATTATTGTTACTGTTCCTGAAGGAGCGGTCCTGCCCAATAAGTGGTATTACTGGCGTGTAACGGCGAGTAATTCAGGCGGTTCAACCATTGCCTCAAATTGTCCTTTGGCATTTTGCACCGGGATGCAGACCTCAAGCACACCGCCGGCCGGCGTCTTTGACCTCTCCGCACCGCTTGATTCCCCGCCCGGCCAGACATCGGCACTCTCGCCTGATGCCGAATCACTCATCCCTAATCTATCCTGGACCAACGCCCAAAACGAGGTCTATTACATTATATACCTGGATGACGACAGTTCCTTCATGTGGTGGTAACTTATGATGGTTCAACCGGGTTACCCGGGCTTAGGATATATATTGATGGCAACCAAGCCACGACCAGTGATTCTTCAGTTGGAGGAGGCATTACCAATATTAATTCTAACTCACGTCCGTTCTTGATTGGCGCCAGAGAAAATACCGGCGGTATAATTAATTGAGGGGTCGGGGAGTTTTTTATACTGAAAGGAGGCCAAAAAGCCGATGATAATCCTTAAGAAAGGAGGATTATCACAATGGTTAAATCCGCCAAGAAGATTTCGCCGGACTGGATAAGGCGT
>JBFMDM010000271.1:0-1168 GCA_040753835.1 Planctomycetota bacterium | reverse complement strand
GAACAGCTTGGTATGATGCTGCTGGCGGCGGAGCTGGCGGGTCAGTGTGGATTACCGCAAGCGGGACGCTGTCCGGTGCAGGCAGTATCAGCGCCAATGGCGGCAATGGCGGAGCTCATGGAGACCGTTATGCCGGCGCAGGAGCAGGGGGCAGGATTTCCGTCACGTATAATGGAGTCGGCGATACTACCCCAACAATGAATTGTTATGGCGGGGATAGTACCTATACCTATGGCGACGGCGCTGCTGGGACGATTTACACAAGAGATACTTCGGATATCGCTGCAATCTATGGGACATTAACGATCAATAACTATAACCGGTCTCTATGGAATGGTGGCTTATATAATGTAGCCAGCAGCGGCACGCCATTATTTGCTTTAGATAATGGCGTAGCAGGGGTAGATAAATACCAGTTTGATGAGTTTATATTGCAGGATAACGCCAGAGTTTATTTACAAGCTTATACAGTAGGAGAAACATTATATGAAACAGTTTTAGAAGGCGGGGATTTTATTATTGATTCTGGAACTGTGGCTTTTGATGTTCCTCAGAATATAACTACTGAACCGTTATTTAAGACCTTTGCCATGACTGGTAGTTCAACCTTAACTCATTCTTATCATGAGAGTACACATAATTATTCAGTGATCTTTAGTGTAACCCAGGCAGACGGGGCAGGTACCGTAACTATTGCTTCAGGATCAAGTATTAATGTGAATGGTAAAGGCTATGGCTCAGCTCTAGGCACGGGCCCGGGGACCGATGCTGGCGGTGATGGGGCAGCCGGCGGCGGGGCATATGGTGGTAATGGCGGGACAAGTAGTCAAAGTGTGAGCGGGGGAACCGCGTATCAAAATAGTGCAGTAAATCCTTATGTTCTTTTATATGATGTAATCAAAGCACCGACGTATTTAGGTTCGGGCGGCGGCAATGCCACAGAAGGTGCTACCGGCGGCAGAGGCGCAGGCGCAATAAAAATTACTTGTTCAGGAAGTTTCACTTTAGATGGTACTATTTCTGCTAATGGTGATACCGGCGGAACAGCTTGGTATGATGCTGCTGGCGGCGGAGCTGGCGGGTCAGTGTGGATTACCGCAAGCGGGACGCTGTCCGGTGCAGGCAGTATCAGCGCCAATGGCGGCAATGGCGGAGCTCATGGAGACCG
>JBFMDM010000270.1:0-1198 GCA_040753835.1 Planctomycetota bacterium | reverse complement strand
ATGCGGACGATATTCCGCACCTATCGCACCATTGACCTCCCTTTGAGAATAACTGCTGCCGGTTCCGTTATATAAGGATCCCGGCATATGAACCGTATCGCCATAGCTGGCCAAGTAACCTAATGAAAGGGCATTGTAGGAAATTATCGGCACGATCTTTAATTTATCGGTCAGCCCGTAAAAAAGGCGAGCCCTCATAGATAATGCCCTGGAGCCCTCATTATCCACCTGTTCCCAATATAAGGGGCTGGCACCGCTTAACTCGAAGCGGGAAGAAAAAGAGATGGTCTGATATCCTATACCCGATTGAATATATATATTATCGCCGACAATCGCCGAGGCCCCGGCCTCGAAGGCCCAGATGCCTATATCGGACCGCCTGTTCACCGCATCTTCCGGGATGGTATCGCTGTAGTCGCGGGTTTTGTCGCTCGAGGACCGGGCCAGATGCAAACCGGATGTCAGTTGGCCGAAATCTTTGGCATAAAAGAAATGATAACTGTTTTCCGGCCGGGGAATATCATTGCGAGGCGACATCAATGGATTGGTCCTTAAGGCATTATTCAACGAGGACACTAAATTTTCCAAAAGCTTTTGATCAGGCAGGACTCCCTGTCCCAAGCCCCAGGTCCCATATTTCTGTTCATTATCGGCCCAAGACGCCAAAAACGATACTCTCTTGCCATCAAACGGAAAGGTGTCCAGCTCCCAAGCCAGTAATCGGGAATAGTTATTGACCTCGGCCGGATATATCCAGGGATCGCTATCATCGACAGTGAATACTGCGGCCGGGCCTATCGCGGAAAGACGGGTCTGGTCTGCGCCCAATGGCTTGTTGGAAAGCGCTATTAAGGATATTAGGATGAACCCGATGGCTTTTTTCATAATAAAGCCCTTGTATTATTGATACACAAAAGGGCGAGTTCTAAAATTTGAACTCGCCCTTAACGTTTTGGATAAGATTAGAACTTATAGGTAGCGGAAACCTGGGTGAACGGCTCGCCCGGAACGCCGCTCATCAGATAGCCGGCGTTAAACGGTTGACTGTCGTTCACTTTGACATCGATATTCAGTTTGTTGAACTTAAAGCCCAGCCCGAAGCCGAATTGGTATGCCGCACTGGTGTAGCTTTCTTCAGTTTCAGAAACAGTTGTAGTAATGGTTTCAGTGGTCTTAACGATATCCTTGCTGGCTCCCA
>JBFMDM010000269.1:0-1199 GCA_040753835.1 Planctomycetota bacterium | reverse complement strand
AAGAACAGAATATCAGGCGAGGCCGAGGACAGCTGGATTAATCTGGCATTATAATTAAAATCCCAGCCATAGCCCAGCGGTCCGTTATACATTGATTTGCTGCGGTATTTTCGGATAAACTTAAACGGGAATCCGCGGCCCGGAATAGTCAGGTCTGCTGAGTCCTGATAGAACTCGCCCGTAGTAAGATAAACCGGGTCACCGGCTGAAGTTGTGTCATGCTTGGTCTCTTGTGTAGCCGCAGCCGGCTGCATAATGAAAAATGAATTGTCCGCTACCGAGCCTATTTCAGGGTCTACGGTCTCCACCCGGGCGTATATATCTATAGGTCCTTTCCCGACCCATTTTGCGACATCTGTAATGCATATCTGTCCTGTGTGGCTGGTGGTTCCGGTGCCGACAGTTATTTGCCCCCCGCTATAAGTATCATACCCGACTTCATCATTACCAATTTCAATGGTTAATGTCTCAGGTTTTACCTCGCCAAGTGGGCCGAATTCAACTTTAACGGTAACCGCATGGTCCGAATATAATGTTGTGCCTTCTGCGGGGTCGGTAATGGTAATATACGGCTGTGGCACGGCGTGGGTAGCATTCAGAGGCATTTTAGTGGAAATAGTCGTGCCATTCCCGTGCCCGCTCTGGTCTGCTGCGCTTACGTCTGCGTTATGCTCGCCATCTTTGGTCGGGGTGTATTCACTGCTCTGAAACCTGTCCAGGGCTGTGCCGCTTTCTAAATCTACGATATTCCCATCGGGCTCTTCCATCTTTATATCATACGAAAGCAGACCTGAACCAATTAATAACTGGCCATAGGATGTAAAGTTAAACTGCTCGTCAACCGTTACTTGTTCCGGTCCTTTTACGCCGACCCAGATATTAGCCGCATTATTCTCATTATGGACGGCCTGATAGTTTTCCCTGTCGCTAATATTTAAGTTTGCCGTATCAGTGCGTTCAAAATCAGCCGGGAACCAGGTGAACTGGAATTTGGTGTGGTTGCGAATATTCGCGGTTATAGATGAGACGCCGTTGAGTTTTACCTGAATCTTTATGCCGGGTTTATCCTGCCCCAGAGTGCCACTGTAATAACATCTCAAGGTGAGATTATCAATGCTCGCAGAAGGGCCGGGTGTATAACCATATGCCTCGCCTTCAGCCTCCCAGCAAGCCGCATCAATACCGCCTCTGCTGGCGTA
>JBFMDM010000268.1:0-1203 GCA_040753835.1 Planctomycetota bacterium | reverse complement strand
TTAAAATCACAGCCTGCTCCACGGTTATGGCTCCGTCCGCAAATCTCAAATTGCCGTCATCCAGAGAAATATTTCTATACGTATAATTATTGTCATCTTCAAAAGAAACAAAAGCATTGCCCAAAACAGACAAATCGTCAACAGCCGCACCGCTCCCGCCCAGTCTCACGCTGTCCAGCCAGGTTGAAGCCTCCGCCGCATTATTGCGGCTGATATTGTCAATTACTATATTCCCCCGGCCTAAATCCGTAATCTTATTTTCCAAATAAACCGTCCCCGCCCCGCCGTCCTGCGCAGCGGTTCCCTCGCCTCCATACGCCTGATACGCACCCGTATATGAAGAGTTGCTGTAATGCACGGCAATCCGCCCTCCTCCGCCTCCTCCTCCATCGCCAGCACCTCCATTTTTGCCATCCCCTCCGTTTGCCCGGATTACACCGCTTCCCGACAGGCTATTCGTATCAATCCAAATACTGCCACCGGCTCCGCCCCCACCTCCGTCATCGCCGTATTCGCCGCCAATAAACCCATCCGCGGACACTATTCCGTTTACCGTCATACCCCCTGAAACAACGATTTTCACTGCGCCGCCTCCTTTGCCGCCTGAATTAACGCTTCCTCCAGATCCTCCGCCTCCTGACCCGAACTCCACCGGCTGTTTGATTAAATCCGCAGTAGGCGATCCTCCGGCTCCGCTGCTTATCTGCCCAAGCCCTCCCGTGCCTCCATGCCCTGCTCCGGTCCCCTCGTTGGTTCCCAGTCCGGTCACCCCGGGCGTAGGGCCGGAGGCCGCCAAATAACCCAAGCCATTTAGATTGATTTGGCTTGCCGCGTCCACACTCATATGTGTTCTTACAGTAAGATTCAGAGGCGCGGCGGGATTGGCCGTATGCGCCAAAACGCATCCATTGATTAGCCGGAGGGACGCGAACGCATGCGCTCCGTCAATGGTCAGAGTGGTGTTATCGCAGGTAATATCATAATTTTCATAGGTCGTGTCGCCGCTTGCGATAGCGGCTGGCGAAGTGAATGTTACGACTCCGACAGCGTATTGATAAACAACGGACGCCCAGGCTGTGTCCAGGGTATTCTGCGAAAGCGCCGTGTCTTTGATGTTTGACGGATTGGTTACCGTAAAAGTATAAGTATTGCCTGCCACGAATGCCTGGTTCATGTCCATATTATAGCTGATCATATCGCCCG
>JBFMDM010000267.1:0-1237 GCA_040753835.1 Planctomycetota bacterium | reverse complement strand
TTTCAGGTTTATTGAGGATGACCGGAGAAAAATCTATGCCGGCACTTCGGGCGGCTTTAGCCAAAGCCTCCTTATCACCGATTATCAGGAACCTGCTCGGCTGAAGAGTCTCACGGAGTGACCCGGCGTGAAGAGCCTTGACGACAACCTCAGGACCGATACCGTCCGGGTCGCCGATAGTGATACCGATGGTTGCCTTAAGCATAAAACAGAGGGAAGGATGCCGGATTCCGCTTGCGGCACGGCACCGGTTCGGCTTATTATCCCGGATTCATCTGGCAACAGTGCCGGTATCCGCGGAGAGTATAAAGGTTTCCGTAGGGCCCAGTCTCAGTTCAAATATCTTATCGGCGATATCGGTGATAAATATTTTCCTGATAGGCTTCCCGTTGATAAAAGTCCCGTTAGAACTCAGGTCCTTTATCTGCACGGCGTGCGAGTTATAGAACGCAATCCGCACATGCTCTCGCGAAATATTCAGCATATATTCCTTCGTATCATCCTTCGGGTAATGCTTGAAATTCCGGTAAGATATCTCGCACGACGGCTGTCTGCCTATGGTTACCACCTGACCGTAATTGATATAGAAAACCTCGTCCTGGGCTATACCTTTTATACCCTTAAGAATCAGTCGTTCTATCATATTGAATTATTCCATATTATGCCATCGCCTAATTCTGGATATCAAAATTAGCATAGACATTCTGGACGTCATCGTGGTCTTCCAGAGACTCCACGAGTTCCAGGACCTTTTTAGCGGTTTCACCGGAGAGAGTAACATAGTTTTTAGGGATAAAAGAGATCTCGGCGGTTTTAGGGGTAAAGCCCTTAGTAATGAGGTCTTTTTTGATATGGACGAGTTGTTCAGGCGGGCAGGTGATTTCAAAGATATCGTCAGAAAGCGTGGCGTCATCCGCACTCACCTCTATCGCCACGGCTATCATCTCGTCCTCGCTGGTCTTGCCCGCGGGCAGGGTAATTAAACCCTTGCGTTCAAAGAGCCAGTTGACCGAGTTTGAGCCGCCCAGAGTGCCGCCACGCGTCTCAAATATCTTACGGATTTCCGAGACCGTTCGGTTGCGATTATCCGTGAGAGCATCAAGCATAATTGCCACACCGGCAGGACCGAAGCCCTCGTAGATGACATTTTCCAGGCGGACGCCATCAGTTTCGCCGGCGCCCTTTTTGATGGCTCGCTCCACATTATCCAGCGGCATATTAGCCTCACGCGCCTTTT
>JBFMDM010000266.1:0-1244 GCA_040753835.1 Planctomycetota bacterium | reverse complement strand
CCCTGCCCGCGCCCAACGCATCTCTAAACTCTTTGACCGTGTATCGGTATGCAGGCAGAACCGTGAATTCAATACCTACACCGGTCGTTATAAGAACATCCCAGTCTCGGTGATGTCCACAGGTATCGGACCGGATAATGTAGAAATTGCGTTGATAGAACTATCGCAAATAGTTAACGAGTTGACGCTCCTACGTATCGGGACCTGTGGCAGTTTGCGTAGGAATATACAGATAGGCGACGTAGTGATTTCCACAGCGGCGTTAAGATTGGAAAATACCTCTTTATTCTTTGTGCCGGAGGGGTATCCGGCAGTAGCCCATTACGAGATGGTGCGGACACTGCGTGATGCGGCAGATTCATTAAAGATGCGGTATCATCTGGGGCTGACTGCTACGGCACCGGGTTTCTACGGCGCCCAGGGCCGTATCGTCTCGGGTTTCCCTTTAAGAACTACCGATATGGTCACCTATTTTTCCAGGATAGGCGTGCTGAACTTTGAGATGGAAACCAGCGCCCTGTTCACCCTTGCCGGACTCAAGAACTACCGCGCCGGCAGTATCTCCGCGGTCTATGCGGACCGTTACCGCTACAGATTCGCTACGGCGGAACAGCAACGAGCCGCAGAACTAAATTGCATCAAAACCGGCTTGAAGGCAATGGAATTATTATGTTCTTAGATGCCGATTCCAAGAAATGCACGGGTTGCCGGGTATGTTTAACAATATGCTCGTTATGTCATAATAAAGAGGTGAACCCGAAAAAGGCGGCGTTACGCATATCGGCTCATTTCCCATCTCCCGGCACCTATGAGGTCAGGGTCTGTAACCAGTGCGGTACCTGCGCCAGCGTCTGCCCGGTTGAAGCAATCTCTCTTAAAGACAATGCCTATGTCATTGACCCTGAGAAATGTAACGGCTGTGGCGTCTGCGTTGAGCAGTGCCCGACTCAGGTAATGTTCCTGCACGAAGACAACATTGTCCCGATTAAGTGTGACCTGTGCAAAGAATGCATCCCGCTATGTGCGCCGAGGGTATTGTATATAAAAGAGTAAGACAGCACTCGCCCTGGTCTCATTACGACCCCGGCGAACAAGTATGAAAGGACATAGATGGCTACTGATAAGCACTTCGTGCTAATCTATAAGTCATTTATGTAATGCCTGGCTTATGTTCGGTTACGGTGGTAAGATATTGAGAATTAATCTCTCTGACGGCAGGATAACCAAAGAGCCGTTAAAAGAGG
>JBFMDM010000265.1:0-1263 GCA_040753835.1 Planctomycetota bacterium | reverse complement strand
ATCAAGTCCTTCCAGAAATCTTTGCATTGATTCCTCTGGCGAGAGATGTTCCACCTTGCCGCCCGGCTGGATGGAGATATTTTGGCATTCCAACTCGGCCGCCAGACGCAGGCATTCTTTGGTATGCGCTACCCGGATCCGGCGCAGGTCAGGTTCCTTTTCTATCCACGACGGATGGTGCATATCGCCGACCGCAAAAAGGGTAAAGGTATTCAGGTTGGAGACCGCCAGATTAAGCGATTTAAGGTTTTTCTTGAGTTGCGTCAGTTTTGCGGCATCGTAGTCCGAGGGATAAAGGTGCGGACGGTCCGCCATTATCTCCACGCCTGTAAAGCCGATATCCTTGATAAGACGAATAGTTTCTTCCAATGAATATTTCTTAAAGGCATTGGTGCTGTAAGCAAACTGCATAGATTCTATACCTTAAACTTTGGCGATTGGGAAAAGAACCTAAAGGCGTTATCGTAAATAACTCTACGGACATCATTTTCAGTAACGCCGAAATCCGGCATTTCAGCCGCGGCTTGGGCTACATTCAGCGGATATGACTTGCCCCAGTCGGCGGAACTGTTGATAAGGATTCGGTCAGCCCCGTATTTCTTTATCAGTTCCGCAACCCTGGCGTTATTCAACTTGGTCGGATAGAGCGTAATGCCGGCCAACATCTCCGGCTTAGACAACGTAATTTCAATGGTTTCCTCGGTATTGTGGTCCATAACATAACGTTTCCAACCAACCTGTTCCTCTTCCAAAACCTGTATGATACGCTCCACGCCCACACGTTTGTTGGTGTGCGGCGAATGGATGATGACCGGCAGTTTATTGCGCTCGGCAACGCGCACCTGACGTCGCAGGACTTCCACCTCATCCGGCGTGTTTAAGTCCAGGCCGATTTCCCCTACGCCTAAGCAATTGGGATGTTTGAGGTATTCATCAAGGTGTTTTATCACCTCAAAGGCAATGGCCGTATTGCGCGCCTCCTTGGCATTCACGCCGAGAAGCGAATAGTGGTAAATCCCGTACTTGGCCGCTCGGTTATGTTCAAACTCCAGCAAATGCCGGAAATAATCATAGTAACTCACCGCGCCCGAACGGTCTGTGCCGGACCAGAATGCCGGCTCTATAGTTGCAACGTATCCTGCCTTTTTCATCGCTTCGTAATCATCGGTTGTCCGAGCATACATATGGATGTGCGGTTCTATAATCTGCATAAATACTCCTTAAAAAGTTGCCACTGGCTGTGCAAATCTCCGGCCTTGGTTC
>JBFMDM010000264.1:0-1273 GCA_040753835.1 Planctomycetota bacterium | reverse complement strand
AAGAATAAGAGCCGCGCCGAGCATGGCAAAAGCGGCCGGCTTGTTGCGCCTGGCCTTCTTAATCAGTTTGGTAATCAGCCCGGAGCGTCTGGCCTTGATGGTCTCGCCTTCTATGAACCGTTTCAGGTCGTCGGCCAGTTCCTGGGCGGTCTGGTAGCGCCTGGACGGCTCCTTTTCCAGGCATTTCATACAGATGGTCTCCAGGTCGCGGTGCAGGTTTCTGATTGTCTTTGTGGGAAGAACCGGCTCCTTGTTTATCACCCGATTCAGGACCTGGTAGAGGTCGCTGTCCTTGAACGGGCTTAAGCCGGTTAGGCAATAATACAACGTAGCGCCCAGTGAAAAGATATCACTGCGCGCATCAATCCTGCCGCTCTCGCCCCGGGCCTGCTCGGGCGACATATAGTCAGGCGTGCCCAGGACCGTGCCGCTCATTGTCAGCGAACGGCCGGACATCGCCAGTTCCTTGGCCAGGCCGAAATCAGTCAGGTACGGCTTGCCCTGGCTGTCTATCAGGATATTTCCGGGTTTGATGTCGCGATGGATAATCCCCTGCCCGTGGGCATAGTGAAGCGCCGAGGCGATGTCGCAGATAATTCCGGCAATCCGCATTGGCGAGAGTTTGTTCCCGTCTATAAATCCCTCCAAGCTGCTGCCGTCAATATATTCCATTGTGAAATAGTGGAATTTGCCCTGCGTGCCGACCTCGTAGACCTGGACGATATTGGGATGCTTAAGTTTGGCGGCTGAGCGCACCTCGCGCATAAACCGGGCCGTGGCCTCAATGCCTTCAAGGGGTGTTACCTTCAGGGCGACCTGGCGGTCCAGTACCGGGTCAACAGCCAGATAAACCGTACCCATTCCGCCCTGGCCCAGTTTCTTCAGGACACGATAACGGCCGAAACCATCAATGAATTCAGGGGCTGGTTTGTCTGACCCATCCAGCCAGGGTTTGACCATCGGATGTTCTTCCAGCAGACCGGGCTGGGCCTGGTGCACCTGGGTAATCTCAGGACTCTCCCACCAGAGATGGAATTCTTCCGGGGAATTGAACCGGTTCACTTGGATGGTCTTGTCAGGCATATACTGATGATAGCAGATTACATAAGTATGTCAATATAAGACCGTTCAATTCCTCATATTTGCTTACCTATAATATTACGGACAAACAGGTTAAACTGCCGCCGCCCTTGCGGAATTCTGACATATCCAGTTCTCTTATTCTGAAGCCGGCGTCTTTAATCATCTGCCTGATCTTTGGGTATCCTTTGGG
>JBFMDM010000263.1:0-1275 GCA_040753835.1 Planctomycetota bacterium | reverse complement strand
AAAGCCGCCGCAGGGGTAGAGGCGATAATGATATTTCCTATAGGATAGGTAATTCCAGCGTCAGTGGAATACCTTAATTCAACATTAGAGATATTGCCTAATTTAGTCCAGGTAATGTTGTTGGTTGCGCCCACTATCCAGGTCTGGCCTCCGTTAGGGGCAGTAATAGTTAAAGAACCCTTGATGGAGAATACGGCATTGGAGAGGTCATAGACCGTGGAGTCCGAGACATCCGATACCCTTACTTTTACGTTTGCGCTGGGGGCATCGGGTATGGTCCAGGCATAGGTGCCGGCGTTATCCGCGGGAAGCGGGTCTGCCGGAGTGGAGGCGATAATAAGCGCAGTCTGTAATTCGTCGGCAAAGGCATTGGTGGAGTATTCCAGTTTTACGCTGGCAATGGAGCCTACCCTGGTCCAGGTAACATTCTGGGAAGTTGCAATAGGCCAGGCCTCTGCGCCGTTGGGAGCGGTTAAGGTCAATGACCCTCTTATCTTGAAGTTGGAATTTGACGTATCAAAGGCATTGGCATTAGAAGCATCAGAGACTTTTATGCGCGCGCTTGTGGTTATGCTGTCAGGCACGGTCCAGGAATAGCTTCCGGTATTAGGCGTTGAGGCAATGATAGTATTCGGATAAGTAGAACCGGAGTCGGTGGAATACTCCAGTTTTACGTTGGCTACCGTACCTGCGGTTGTCCAGGTAAGGCTGCGGGATTCGTTAACCACCCATACCTCGCCTCCGTTGGGAGAGGTCACCGTAAATCCGCCGATAATATTGAAATTGGCATTGGATTCGTCATAAACGCTGGCGTCAGAAACATCTGAAATCTTTACCTTCAACTGGCTGCCTATGGCATCAGGTATGGTCCAGGCATAGCTTAAACCGCCGGCAGCTGTTGAGGCAACGATAGTGTTAAGGTAGCTTGTCCCTCCGTTGGTAGAATATTCAAGTTTTGCATTGGCAATGGAGCCGACCCTGGCCCAGGTGATGTTCTGGGAGGCGCCGACTGTCCAGGTCTCTGCGCCGTTGGGGCTGGTTAAGGTAAAGCTGCCGGTAATCTTGAATGTTCCGTCGGAGATATCCTTTACCGTAGTATCCGCGTTATTGGTCACCCTTACCTTGATATTGGAAGATATGGCATCGGGTATGGTCCAGGCATAGGTGCCGGAATTATCAAGAGGTATGGGGTCAGCGTCAGTTGACGCCGTAATCACAACCGTCTGCAATTCATCGCTAAATGCATTGGTAGAGTATTCAAGTTTTACAGTAGCA
>JBFMDM010000262.1:0-1301 GCA_040753835.1 Planctomycetota bacterium | reverse complement strand
CGGCCGGTTTTAAGTCGGGGCTTATAATTATTTTCCCGGACCGTAACGATTTCCTAGAACCAAAAGAAGGCATTATATCTTCAGGCATAACTTCCGCTCCCTTGCACAACGCCACGGCCCTTTCCGTAACATTCTCCAGTTCCCGGACATTGCCCGGCCAGTCATAGTCCAGAAGAATATTAAGCGCATGAGAAGAAAACCTCTCCACCTTTTTATTAAGCGCATCTGCGTAATGGCCAAGGAAGTGGTTGGCCAAAAAGGGTATGTCATCTTTCCTCTCCCGCAATGACGGCAGGAAAATCGGGATGACGTTCAGGCGGTAGAATAAGTCCTCCCGGAATCTTCCCTTGGCAACCTCCTGCCTTAAATCCTTTTTGCTTGCCGCAATAATACGGACGTCAATTTCAATGGTTTCAATCCCGCCGACCCGTTCAAACTTCTTCTCCTGCATAAACCGCAGGAGTTTAACCTGGGCAGTCAGCGACAGGTCGTCAATATCATCAAGCAATAAGGTGCCGTCCTTGGCAAGTTCAAAGCGTCCGGTCTTGCGCTCCGAGGCGCCGGTAAAAGAACCCTTCTCATGCCCGAATAGTTCGCTTTCCAAGAGCGTCTCTGGAAAACCGCCGCAACTTATCTTGATAAACGGCTTATCTTTTCGCTTGCTCATATAATGAATGGCCTCGGCAATCAATTCCTTGCCTGTGCCGGTCTCGCCGTAAATCACTACCGAACTGTCGCCCGGCGCAATGGTCTCTATGAGTTGGTATATCTTCTGCATCTCCTTGTTCCGGCCGACAATATTATGGAATTTGGCTATTTCACTCGTCCTATCGGTAATCAGATACAGTTCAAACGCCCGTTGTATCAGCATCAGAAGTTCTTCAATCAGAAATGGCTTGGTGATGTAATCATAAGCGCCGAGTTTTATGGCCTCTACCGCATCGGGAATCCTGCCGTGCGCGGTCATAAGAATTACAATGGTTTCATAATTTGTCTTCTTTATCTCTTTCAGCAATTCAATCCCGTCCATCTTTGGCATCTTGATATCGGCCAGGACCAGGTCAATGTCGTTGTTATGGTATTGCTCCCAGGCCTCTGAACCATCGTCAGCGGTTCTTACCTCATAGCCCTCATGGGATAGGGCATTGGTCAGTGCCGAACGCATTATCTCGTCGTCTTCAGCAATAAGAATTATTTTCTTGTTCATAATCATTCGCACAGATTAGCGCAGATAGAATACCGGATTGGCGCAGATTTATGTATAAATTCTCCTCTTTATACCAAGTTTAGGCGTTCCGAAG
>JBFMDM010000261.1:0-1311 GCA_040753835.1 Planctomycetota bacterium | reverse complement strand
AGACAATACTTCTTTATTATCTTATGGCTTTCTATAGGCCTATCTTCACTTGGGGACACTTCACAATTCCTCGGCAGGACAAGAAAATGAGCCGTTACAGAAATTCAAATGTGTCCCTAAAATACGGTCAATATCGCCGTCTCCGGCATCGCTCTCCGCGCCGCAATGGTCCAGCGCCTGATTCAGTCCGGCAGGACACTGCTGGACGCGGACTGGAACCCCGCCTTGATGACCCTGGAAAACGACAAGAACAACCTCATCATCAAGGGACTGCAACTGCCGGCATATACGCCCTTTGCCACCGGCGGCGCGTCCCACTTAGATTGGATTGACATTGACGGCAAAAAGTACCTGGAGGTCAAGGTCTCTACGCCGTAGCCCGGTTTTTTCGGATACCGATTTAGGACTTTTTAGATACGGATTAGGGACTTTTTAGATACGGATTAGGGGGCTATAGGGGGGCATCCCCCCTCCCCCCTGTATAACCCCTTATCAAATAAGGAGTTATAATGAGCAAAAATGGGTTTTTGAAAAAGGCATTCATCCCCAGGTTCAAGACCATCCCCTTTGACGAGGTGGAAAAATGGGGTGAGCGATATCTATCTAAGTTCCCCGAACTTCAAAAAGGCGCGCTTAAGGCGGTGCCTGATGCCAGGGCATTTCGCAAGAAGATTGCCAAGCCAATAATTGAGGCGGCCAAGAAGTTTATCAGGGACGATTTCGTCTCCCGCGGGGAATTGAGCAAGCAAGAGATTATCAGCCGGATGGAGTCAAGTTCCAGTGATAAGGACACGGCCGAGCGCTACCGCCGGGGCATCAAGGACTCAGCAGATAAGGTCGCGGATAAACTATCCCTGCTCAAGTTCAAAATGGCCATGGCGCAGACCTTCGGCTCTAAAAAAGGCGAGGCCGCCATAGAAGAGGTTATCGGCGCCTTAAGCGGCCAGCCGCTCGCACTGACGCCCGCTGTCAGGCAGACCAGCATAGAAACCGACTACACAAATAGACAACTCAATCCCGCGGACTATTTAGGCACGAGTAAGAAGGCATATTTTGATATGTATCTGGAGGTAGTAGTGAGTAGCGAGTAGCGAGTAGTGAGGGTGTTCCCCTGGCTACCCACGACACGGGACTTGCTACTGGAGGAGGTATTTATGGCAAGATTAAGACCATTAGAGGTAAAGACCTCGCACATCGCGACCGGCGCGGTAACCGAGTCCAGGCTCGCCAAGAACGCCGTGACCGTGGATAAGATAGACGAGGGCGCGGTAACGGAGACAAAGATAAAAGCCGGAGCGGTGACCACGGCGA
>JBFMDM010000260.1:0-1325 GCA_040753835.1 Planctomycetota bacterium | reverse complement strand
AAATCAACCAGTTCGCCGGCAACAGGGTCATAGAGCAGTCCGTTGATGGTGAAGTCGCGCCGGGCCACGTCTTCATTGCGCGAGGCAAACAACACCTTGTCCGGATGCCGGCCGTCCGAATAGCCGGTCTCGGTTCTGAAGGTGGTGACTTCTATCTCCTGTCCGTCTATAATGACCATTATCACGCCAAACTGCCTGCCGATGGCCAAGGTCTTGGGGAATAGTTTCATCACCTGATTGGGCCGGGCATTGGTAGCCACGTCGTAGTCCTTGGGCTGGCGCTTCATAAGCCGGTCGCGCACGCACCCGCCGGCAAAGTAGGCCTGGAATCCCGCGCCCTGCAGGGTTTTGACTACATTCAAAGCAACGCTATATAACCTGTCTGCCATGAAATGAGTTTATCAACTTTATTATCAAGGTCAAAATAAAACAATATATTATAAGTACTTGCAATCGTTACCTCGCTTTATTATAATGCGCCTGACTTCAGGAGATACGGTTGTCTCCGGTTTATAATTTCTGTCTGCATCTGTATCTAAAATATTCAGATTCCGGGAATAATCCAGATAATCAATTTGTTATAGTATATGACTAATGTGTCAGACAAAAACAATACTTTCAGCGAGGCGCTCAACTATTCCGGAAGCATCTACCGGGCGGCACATTATCTGACCGGCAACCCGGCAGAGGCGGAGGATTTGGTCCAGGACGTGTACCTCAAGGCCTGTGCAAATTGGAACAAATTCAAGGCAGGAACAAATTGCAAGGCCTGGCTGTTCAGGATATTGCACAACACCAGGATAAACCAGTTAATCAGGGAGGCAAAAAAACCGGAGGCGATGACGCCGGAACAAATTGAGTCGTTTCCGGCCGCCGCAACCGCATCGGCTGTGGAGTTAAGACAAGCGGTTGAGGAAATGGTGTCGGATGAAATCAAGGCGGCGGTTAAGAAACTGCCGACGGAGTATATTGAACCAATAATTCTGGCCTGGGTGGGCGATTTTTCCTATGCGGAGATTTCCGAGATGCTGGAATGCCCGGTCGGGACGGTTATGTCCCGCCTGCACCGGGCCCGGGTGTTACTGCGCAACGCCCTAAAGCCCGTTAGAAATGATATCACCTGACGCAATAAAACGCAGTAGTGTCTGTATAGAATTGACTGTGACATTGCTAACGGGGTGAACGAATACCGCAGCAAGAATAAATGAATCACCCCGCCATTCGCTTCGCGCCTGCCCCGCCGGTGCGGGGCTCAAACGGAGAGTAAGAGGAGGTCCCAATATGAATATGAATTGCGAACAAGCAAATCAATATGTTCTCGGATT
>JBFMDM010000259.1:0-1327 GCA_040753835.1 Planctomycetota bacterium | reverse complement strand
TCCGGCTACTATAATGCCGGCAATACATACGCTAATACCTACACCGGCTCCAATACCTATACTGGCTATCCTTATTCCTACAACAGCAACTCGTATACGCCATCATCTTACTATTCGAATACCTCTGGTTATAACACTGCATCACCCCAGGGTTATTATTACCAGAGCAGTTACAGCCCGGTGAGTACTACCGGGTATACCACGCAGTCTTCCTTTTACTATCCGAACAGCTATACGACCCAGCAGAGTACGTATTCTCCCTATACATCCAGTGCCACACAGGGATATTACTCCGGCGGCTCATCCGGCTACTACGCAGCATCGAATAATTCCTATTATGCCGGATCTTATGCTCCTGCCTCAAACGGCACCTCGTATTATTATTATCCGGCAGGTGCAACATATTCTCCGAGCACAGCCACCACCTACTACCGGGGTCCGTACTCTACTGCCGGTTCAAGCACCTATTATCCGGCTGCTCAAACCTATTATCCGGCCGCTGCAGGGTATACTACCGCTGCAGTAACCGATATAACCGGCGCATATCAGGGCAGGTGGGTGAGAAACTATAGTTCCACCGGTGCACCAACATCCGGAAGGACCACCAACACAGGTTCAATGCGGTCAAGCAATGGCACTACCTCTTCAACCGCCGGCACTTGCGGTGGAGGGGGCGGAGGCAATGGGACCAGTTTTCAGCCGATTACTCTTGAGCTGACGCAGGTTGCGGCAGCCGTAAACGGCACCGTTACCTTCTTTTCCGATAATACTGTCGTGAAAACGATTCCGGTGAATGGAACATTGGAAAGCGGCGGTGTTCTTAACCTTAACGGCACAACCGCTGGAAGTGTCTCTGACCCTATTCTTTATGGTATAAAAATTACTGCCACAGTCCAGGGGACATCCCTCCAGGGGGCCTATACCCTGACAAACACGGCAACCGGCACCAATATAGAATTAGGCACTTTTTCGGCAAGCAAATAAGCTCTCGCCATGGAATCCAGGCAATATGCCTCATGAGGCATATTGCCTGGATTTGCCTTTCCCTCCATGAGGCTCTCCACCTGCTCAGCCACCCCAGGCTTTATCCTTGAATTCGGTTTTCGCTTGATATCAGATAAGGTTTATGGTATATTATTTAGCCAAATTTCCTGAGCGAGTCAGCTTCATAAGCCTTATGTCAGAAGTATAATAATTATCCTTAATTGACAGCCTGTAACGCAGCGTGAGCTCCCCAATCAGCCTTGCCTGAAAGAGCAAATTAACGCAGAGTGTCCAACAATCCCGCAGCATTTCCTGTTGCCTTCTAACCTGACAATGTTACATT
>JBFMDM010000258.1:0-1343 GCA_040753835.1 Planctomycetota bacterium | reverse complement strand
ACCCTTGCGGTCATCAGCCACATAGGCATAACCGTTATATGCTGCAATTCCTCGGAAATAATACGTTGAACACTGACCAATGGTAATGGGATTTATTGGATCAGAGATACTGTTTATGTAAAACCCTTCGTTGAATCCAGTTCCTCCGCCGAAGACCAGAGTATCATATAACGAAAAACCAAAATAGGCAGTTCCCCCGGAACCAATAGCGACCGGATTGGCGGGGTCGGAAATATTATAAGAATAGACACTGCCATTGCCCAGATAAAGAATTGTATCGGATATTGCAATTTGACCGGATTGTGTGTTGTCGTTCCAGATTTGAACGGGGTTTTCGGGATCGCTGATATTCAATACTTTAAACTCGTATGTCGTAAAATAGGCTAAAGAGTCTTTTATTAGAATATCTATATTAAAATCGTTGCAGGGGTAATAATTTTTATCAACTGGTTTGGTTGGGTCCGTGATGTCTATTATTTTTATGCCATAATAGTTTATGCAAATGAAAGCATAGTTTCCGCTGATGGCCAATGCTTGATTCTTTCCTTCTTTATAGGCACAATGTCCGGCCAGTACGGGGGAGTATGGATTGGAATAGTCAACAATTAAAAGACCTAAACTATCTGAAAGGCAATACGCATAATTATCCCTGGTTTTGATTATGTAGCTATAGGAGCCGTTCAGGTTTATTTCGCCGATTTTGTTTGGGCGCAAAGGATCGGTTATGTCGGCAATAAAAAGCCCCCCGCCGGTGCCCATAATGGCTAGTTTCTGAGCGGTGGTAGTATCCAGCGCTACGCTCAAGCAGCGGTAGAACGGCCAACTACCGACAGATCGCACATTAAGGCTGTCATTGGCCCGGGCTGAAAGGGCGGCAAAAAGAATGATCATGCCCAGAAGAATCTTCTTGGACATAAGCCTCCTTGTCATTGATTTTTATTTTTACGGCGTAACCGCGATCCCCCACGGTCCGCTGCCAACGGTCTTCGGCGTCTGGGCGGTGTAGGAATTCCCGCTGCGGCTGATGGGCGTTATGCTGCTGCTGCCGGAGTTGGTGACATATAAATACTTGCCGTCCGGGCTGTAGGCTAGGCCCTTGGGGCCGGTGCCGACCGAGACGGTGGTGAGGTAGCTTCCGGCGGTGGTGTATATCTTCACCGCATGCTCCTCATAACAGGCCAGGGCCACATGAGCCTGGTCCGGCGAGACCGCCAGCCCGAAGGGATGGTTGCTGATGCCGGTTATCTGGAAGGGCACGGAGTTGTCGGATATCTTGATGGCGGTGAACCCGGTGCCGGAGGAGACATACAGGGTGTCGCCGGAGACGTCCTTGACGGCCTCCT
>JBFMDM010000257.1:0-1350 GCA_040753835.1 Planctomycetota bacterium | reverse complement strand
AATGAAATCCTGTCCCGGGCGCCTGAGATGTCCTCTCCCTCTTTATCCTCGCCCAGCGTAAACCTCTGCTGTCCGGTATCAAGAGGAAAACAACCGTTGATGTCCGTGACAAACATATCCAGGGCCGCGCGTGCTTCGCTGTAGATATTCAGGCGGTCCCCGCCGATTGTTACGGTTGAACTGGTCTGTGAAAAGATGGCCGCCACCAGTACCATTATAAAGGCCATCAGGCCAACGGCTATCATCAACTCTATGAGGGTAAACCCAGCACATAACCTACATTTCGGGCAGTCCAAAGCAGAGGTTATGTGCTGGGCGAGTCCCAGATTATCTTTAATCTTTATTGTCTTCATAGATTATTTCCCGCCGATTATAACAAGAAAAACATGGGCCGGTTGAGGCAGTTCGTCTGCATATCTCGGATCGTCGGACCGGAAGCGGTAAACCGCTATGGCAAACTGGAATAAGGGATAGGTCGGGTCTCCAACCGCCCGGTCATCATCCATTCGTTTGATAGTAAAGGTAAATTTATATTGGTCGTAGGGATCGCTCGGGTCAGGCCCTTTCCAGACATCTTTCAGCACACTGCCGATAAACTCGTCAGTCCCCAAATTAAAAGTGCCTGTAGTCGGATGCTTAAAGAAGCGCGGATTGGCCGGTGGCGGGGTTTCCGGCAAGGGCAGGGCGAATTCGTAATTGCCGCCCTCCACGCCGTCGTGGACCAGATATGCCCGGCCCGGCGTGTTAGTCGCAACATTCTCGGCCGTGGATGTGCGCATCGCAATATTCAGGGCATCAGCCACCGATTCGGCAATCTTTGCCGCCACTGTGTCCTCCACCGAGGAACTGGCGGTCTTGACGGAAAACGGAAAGATGGAGAGGATGCTCACCACTCCGACTGTTAATATGATTATGGCAATCAGGATTTCTATCAAGGTTAATCCTGACCGTCTCTTCATCAAAACCATTGCTATTCCTCCCTATAAACCGCCTTTATAATCCTGCCAGTAGTAACGGTAAAGTCAAGATACATCTTGCCCTTACTGTTGCTTTGTTCAATAATAATATCGGCGTTTTCCTCCTCCGGGTCCTTCAGGGACAAATCCGACACGCCTTCGGGCAGGAATAATGAACCGTTTGCCCTGAATCCGATATAAGGTTCCTCCAACTCAAAGAGCGGCGTGTTGCCTGAGAACGATACGCCCTTGCTCAAAGCCACCGTCTCGCCTATCTTCTTATCCTCTGCCTTGTTGAATTCGTTATTACCGTCAGAGTCCTCATAGGTGGAGATAAATGATTTTTCCTTGTCAAATACCAGGAAATACATCTGCCGCTCGGTTGCGGCAAACT
>JBFMDM010000256.1:0-1365 GCA_040753835.1 Planctomycetota bacterium | reverse complement strand
TGATGTTCTTTGAGATGGCGGTTATCGGTTCGTTAGGCTGTCGTCCTGTGGATTATCCCAGACTGATAGAAATGGCACGTCAGGGCAAGGTCAAGGTCGCTCCTCTGGTCACCCATAAGTTCCCTCTCCAGCAGATTAACGATGCCCTTGATACCCTGAGAAAAGGCGAAACTATCAGAACGATTATCGTAATGTAACCATATATATGCCGGAAACCGTTGTGATTATCGGAGCCGGTGCGGCAGGCGTTTCCGCACTGGAATCTTTCAGGCGGATTGACCGGGCAACTCCGGTAACTATTATTTCCGCTGAACTAATGCCGCGATATTCTCTCTGCGCCCTCCCGTATCTCCTATCCAAAGCCCTGCCTTATAAACGATTCCCCCGCCTGAGCGAGACCTTCTACAAAGAGATGCGAGCCCGAACCATCTTCGGAAACCGGGTCTGTAAGATAAACCCATCTCATCATTCTATTGCCCTTGAAAGCGGTAAAACCATTTTCTACCATAAACTCCTTATTGCTACCGGCTCCGTGCCTCTAATACCGCCTGTTGATGGTATAGACAAGCAGGGTGTATTTGTGATGGATAACCTCAGGAACACACGTCGTATCATCAACTACATCAATAAGCATCGTGTAAAACAGGCGGCAGTGATTGGTGCGGGCTTTACCGGTATTGAAACCGCTCTATCCCTTAACAAAATCGGCATCGGCGTCATCATTATAGAACTCCTTGACCGCGTCCTAGCACGGATACTGGACCACGAATTAGCCAATATTGCCTTTCAGTTGATAGAAAATGCCCACATATCAATAAAACTTAATGCCAGGCTTATAAAAATTACTTCACCACGGACTTCCAGAAGCAGGGCAAAAGAAAGGGTTAACGGCATCTTATACTCCATTACCGAACAAGCCACCGCCACTCCACCACGGCAAACCGAGGCTGATGTCCAGATGACAATAATATCCGTAGGCGTCGCACCTAACACCTCTTTCCTTAAGGATAGCGGTATCGTGGTGAACCGCGGCATTGTCGTAAATGAGCATATGCAGACCGATATTAATGATATCTATGCCGCAGGTGATGTGGCGGAGGTCTGGAACGGCGTAAGCGGCCAGCGTCAAATCTCAGCCATCTGGCACAGCGCCGTGGAACAGGGCCTCATCGCCGGCGAAAACCTCGCTGATAAATCCCCTCCCTCTTCCTACCAGGGCGCCTGCCCCATTAACATCCTCAATATTAATTCCACTCCCATTGTCTCTATTGGCACCATACCCGCTTCTCATCCAAACACTCAAACCCTTACCTACCGCACAGACCGTGCTACCCGCAGATTATTTATTAATGATAACAACAGAAT
>JBFMDM010000255.1:0-1370 GCA_040753835.1 Planctomycetota bacterium | reverse complement strand
ACCAGTTATATGTTCATCACCGGACCTGAGGTGATAAAAGCGGTGACCAATGAAGAAGTAAGTTTTGAGACGCTGGGAGGGGCGATGACGCATAACAGTATTTCCGGCGTGGCGCACTTTATGGCTGAGGACGAGAAAGATGCGATAAGGATACTAAAGAAACTGTTGAATTATCTGCCGTCAAACAATCTGGAAGAGCCGCCGTATGTTAAGCCGAAGGACAAGCCGGAGCGAATGGAGAAGTCGCTCTCCAGGATTATTCCGTCGGATGCGGAAAAGCCTTATGATATGCGCGAGGTCATCAGCCTGGTCGTGGATGACGGAGATTTCTTTGAGGTCCACCAGGACTGGGCAAAGAATATCGTAACGGGCTTTGCACGTCTGAACGGTCATTCGGTAGGCGTGGTGGGCAACCAGCCCTCTTTCCTGGCGGGCTGTTTGGATATTAACGCTTCCATTAAAGGCGGCAGATTTGTCAGGCTCTGCGATGCATTCAATATACCGCTTATCACTTTTGTGGATGTGCCGGGTTTTCTGCCCGGAACTGCCCAGGAATACGGCGGCATCATCCGTAATGGCGCCAAACTGCTCTATGCTTATTGCGAGGCAACCGTTCCTAAAATCACCGTGGTCACCCGTAAGGCATACGGCGGAGCGTATGACGTGATGTGCAGTAAACATGTGCGTGCGGATATGAACTTTGCCTGGCCCACGGCTGAGATTGCCGTGATGGGACCGGAAGGGGCGGTAAATATTATATTCAAGAAGGAGATAAACGAGTCCAAGAACCCCGAAGCCACCCGCAAGAAACTGGTGGCGGAATACGAAGAGAAGTTTGAGAATCCCTACATAGCGGCGGAGCGGGGCTATATTGACGAGGTTATTGAGGCGCCGCAGACCAGACCCCGCCTGATATCCGCTCTGGAAACACTGCTTAATAAAAGAGAACCGCGACCACCTAAAAAACACGGTAATATCCCTTTATAAATATAAACAAAGATGAAAAGCCTGACTGAAGAAGAATTAGTTGTCATCACCGCGGCGGTGCAGAACTATCTGGAGAACCTCGGGGTAGCGGACTACCGGAACGGGAATATCATTAAGGAGTCAGAGCCGGTGCCGTTGAGTCTGTTTAATCCGGAAGAGCCGCTGGCACGGCGGGCGAGGACGTTGTGGCGATGGTCATATTCTGCTGGTGTGAACCAACAGGAAAGAAAAACCAGTAGTAAGGGTGGACTGATATGGTAAAGATTACAGAAACGGTTTTACGGGATGGGCATCAATCGCTTATTGCCACGCGGATGACCACCGCGGATATGTTGCCGATACTTGATAAACTTGACCGGGTGGGGTATTTTTCGCTGGAGATG
>JBFMDM010000254.1:0-1385 GCA_040753835.1 Planctomycetota bacterium | reverse complement strand
ATTTTTGCATCATCAGCCATAAACCGGATTGTGCAGGCAATAGCCATCTCGCATCCGCCGCCCAGGGCAAAGCCGTTTATGGCGGCAATGACCGGTTTGCCCAAATGCTCTATCTTGTTATATAAATCCTGGCCCTTTAGCATTTTTTCTTCGGCCGTGTGCGAGGTTAATTCAGCCAGTTCTGCGACGTCAGCGCCGGCCACAAACGCCTTACCAGCGCCGGTGATAACCACACACCAGATATTCTCGTCCCGTTTGATTTTGCCGAGGATATCAAACAACTCATTAATGGTCTCGTCGTTCAAGGCATTGAGTTTTGTGGGACGGTTGATGGTAATTACTCCGATTTTGTCTTTTTCCTCGTATAAGATATTATTGTATGGCATATGCTATGCTCCTTTATATTGCGGCCTTTTCTTCTGCAGTATGGAAGTCAGACCTTCGTAAGCGTCCCTGGTTGAGAATATCTCCGGCAGAAAAGCCAGTTCCGTCTGGATGCCCTGTTCCAGGGTTGCCTGCAGGCCGTCTTCAATGATTTTGTTCGCCAGTTTAAGGGCAATCGGCGCCTTGTATGAAATCCTCTTGCTAATCTGCGCCTCAAGCGCATCGGCGCTGTTGGCAAGTTTGCCGGTCATCAGCGCATCAATCTTGCTCTCGCTGAACAACGCCCTGATTTTCTCGGTCTGGGCCGAGGACATAATGGTCTTCAGCATCCGCGCCCTTGGGTCAGGGCTTCTGGCGATTTCTTTTATCTGGCTGTTCAGGTTGGAGACCGAAACGAACTCGCCCAGCCCCATCTCCTGCGCCTGCTTGGCATTTACTATATCGCCGGTGAATATCAGGTATTTGGCAAGCGCCTTGCCAATTATCCGCGGCAACCGCTGGGTGCCGCCCAGGCCCGGATAAATCCCAATGCCGGTTTCCGGAAATCCAAGCGCAGCCCTTTCGGTCATCAGGATAACATCACAGGCCAGCGCCAGTTCGGCGCCGCCGCCCAGGGTCAGGCCATCAATCTTGGCAATGACCGTCTTGGCGCTCTTATCTATCTTCATCAACAATTCCTGGCCCTTGCGCGTGAATTCCACAATATCGTCTATCCGTTTCTCATCAATCTTCTTGACGAAAAAGCCGATATCAGCGCCGGCTACAAACGCCTTGCCCTTGCCCTCAAACACAATCGCCTTGATATTGTTATCCTGTTCCGCCTTATTGAATGCATCAGTTAGTTGCCTTACCACATCTTCGTTAAGTGCGTTCAGCGCCTCCGGGCGATTAACAGTAATAGTCGCGATATTTTCCTTGACTGTTAAATCCACCAGTTTAAAGACCCAGGGCTTGGCGCCCTGCGCTGTTATTATCCTGGGAATTGTAAGATTGTATTTGGC
>JBFMDM010000253.1:0-1399 GCA_040753835.1 Planctomycetota bacterium | reverse complement strand
ATTTCCACCCAACTGCCTGAACCGTTGCGGTATTCCAGCACCACGTTACCGATTGAGCCAGCGCTTTCCCAGGTGAACTGGCCCGCCTGGCCGACCTCCCAGACCGTGGTGGTTATGGGCGCGGTCAATTCCAGTTTGCTCTTGATATTAAAGGCCGCATTGGACACGTCATTGACCGGTTCGGGCGTATCGCCCGGATAATCATTGTCCCATATCTTGATGAAACCTGATGTGGTCACGGTATCAGACACCGGCCAGTTATAGGTATATAACCCGGCCCCGCCAGTCGGGGTTATCAATATGGTGTTATATGTCCCTGTAACGGACACGCCAATCTTAACGCTGGTAACCGTGCCGGTGATGCGCCACTGGATGGGATAAAGCGTGGTCTGACGCGGATTATTATACACCCAATAGGTCTCACCGCTATTAGGCGCCACTACTTCCAACTTGCCCCGGACCTTGAAGTTGGCGCTGTCTATGGCAAGATTCTGCCAGTCGCCATCTATTGTGCTGACCCTTACAGTAACTGCGTTTCCTATAATATTGGGAATATTCGGCCATGTATATCTGCCTTCATAAACATAAGGCGGGGTTATTAGTGTATCTGTGGCTGCGGTTGATGCAATTATGGTATTAGGATAACCATCTCCTCCGCCATTGATATCATAAGCAATCTTTACATTCGGAATACTGCCGGTTATGAGCCAGATTATCTGCTTGTCGCTATCGCTGACCTGCCACCTGTCTGTCCCTACCGGCGACAACAGTTCCAGTTTACCGCGAACGTTTAGGAGCGCAGATTCCTTATAGACCGTTGGGTCATTAACCGACTGCACCCGCACCCGGAAGGTATTGGATATCGCATCCTGTATGGTGACATTCTTACCGGTTACATCATTGGGATTATTCAATATGTTCCCGGCGCCCGGGAAATTAGTCCAGGTTATTCCGTCTTTACTGTATTGCACATTCACTGTAGAAATAGTCCCGATTGTGCTCCATGTAATCGGCCTTGTTTCGCCCACCACCCAGTTCAATCCAACGGTTGGGTTGGTCACATTAAACTTACCAATAACCTTGATATTATCCGCCGACGACTCCAAGGCAACGGCCGGCCAATCGGTCTTATCAGTTATCCGTATCTTAGCCAGCGGTGTCGTGGTATTCGGGCTTATCTTGTCCGGTATGCTCCAGCCGACACTGCTACTGTCAAAACTCCAGGTTGTTCCGGCCCCCACATTATAATTGTCTATCAATGTCTGCCAGGTCGGATTGGGATAGGCATCCAGGTCATTGCCAAACTCCACTCTTATCTTTGTTACAGAGGTGGATTTAGTCCCGGTTACGACCAAGATATCTCCCACCTTGAGTATCTCACCGCCAATATGTGAGGCAA
>JBFMDM010000252.1:0-1445 GCA_040753835.1 Planctomycetota bacterium | reverse complement strand
ACCTCATCTGCTATTATATTATCTCTGCTTTATCTCGGTCGATATTTTTTACCGTCTATGATAGTTGGCATAATTTATACACTAAATAATGACAAAATTCCCCAAATAAACATAAAAATACTCACGATTATAATAACAAACTGATTTGCCTTTATTAATTTTTGTTTATCCATTCTTGGTGCTATGCTTACTTCCCACATGTATGCCTGGAATTCTGCAATGCCTCTTGAAATGACAATCAGGAGAATGCCACAAACAATCGCAATTATTGAATCAGTTTTATCCATTTTATATATTTATTCGTATAACCTTAATTGCCCTCCCGCTTTTCTCATCCACTTCTACCACCACCCCGTTGAACCTCACATCCCCCTCGGCCACTTCGAACTTGGTGGGCAGTTGGGTCAAGAATTTTTCTATGATCGACTCCTTCTCCATGCCTATCACGCTGTCAAACCCGCCGGTCATCCCGGCATCCGTAATATAAGCCGTGCCTTTGGGCAGCACCCGCTCGTCGGCGGTCATCACGTGGGTATGGGTGCCTATCACCGCCGAGACCCGACCGTCCAGATACCAGCCCAGGGCGATCTTCTCGGAAGTGGCCTCAGCGTGCATGTCCACGATGATGATCTCAGTCTCTTTATTAAGCTCGGCTATCACCTGATCGGCAATTCTAAAGGGGCAATCCACCGCCGGCATGAATACCCGGCCCAGCAGATTGAAGACTCCGACCTTGCGCCCCTGCTTATCTTCAAAGATGCCGAACGTCGTTCCCGTCACCTCCGGCGGGTAATTGGCCGGCCGCAGCAGGCGAGGCTCTTTTTTCAGCCGGGGCAAAATATCCTTCTTGTCCCATAAATGATTACCTGAGGTCACCACGTCTATGCCCAGCGCAAACAGATTGTCCAGCACCGCCGGGGTCAGGCCGAAACCGGCCGCGGCATTCTCCCCGTTGGCTATTACGAAGTCAATTTGATGCTCCTCAATCAGCCCGGGCAGAAGTTGCTCCACCGCCATGCGGCCCGGCCGCCCGATTATGTCCCCGATGAAAAGGATTTTCATAATAAATGTAGATATGGGTATTTGGTATTCAGTATACTGTATACCAAATACTAACTACGCATTGACGCTCCCTGCTATTTGGCGTACCCGATGCCCCGCGTTTCGCGGATCACCGTCACCTTGATCTGTCCGGGATACTGCAGGGATGATTCGACCTTGTGGGCGATCTCGTTGGCCATCTCGGTGGTCCTATTGTCGTTGACCTCTTCCGGAGTGACGATGATGCGAACCTCGCGCCCGGCCTGGATGGCGTAGGCCTTGCTGACCCCGCTGAACGAATAGGCCACCTCCTCCAGTTTCTCCAGCCGCTTGACATAGGCCTCCAGCGATTCCCTTCTGGCGCCCGGCCTGGCCCCGGAGATGGCGTCGGCCGCCGCAATCAG
>JBFMDM010000251.1:0-1480 GCA_040753835.1 Planctomycetota bacterium | reverse complement strand
TATGCGGACACAGCCACTTCGCATCTCGGGATCTACATAATCAACGGTACGGTAACTGGCGGCCGGAACAGAATATCGGACAATTTTATCGTCGGCTCGCATAACGCGCTGGTGGGCAAGGGACAGGGGATCAGGCTGGAAGGCAACGGCCGGGAGTTTCTGTCCGGTAATATTATCCGGTCGTTTGCCACAGGTATAAATGTAACGACTGTGGGAAATACTATCACGGAATGCACGCTGGAGTTTTGCGCCGCCGGGGTCACTCTCGCCAGCAATTACAACAACGTAACCGGGACGTTCCGCTATAATACCATGGGCCTGAATGTAGCGTCAGGAACAAAAAACGGTTACAACATTGCTGTCGATGGCAACGGGACGAATGTATCCAACTCCGGCACGGGTACGGTGGCCGGGTTTACCGCCGGTGTGATGAATCTCGATTAAGGAGAGGGAAAAATGAAGCGGATTCTGGTATTTCTGCTACTGTTACCCGTGCTGCTGCTGGCCGGGCCGAACGATACGCTATATGTCCTGCGGGTTGCGCCAGACAGCGTGAACGCCAACCGGCAAGTGCTGATGGTATTCCTGCCGGATTACATCACGCGGCCCGGCGCCGGAACGAAGATAGATGTTTATTGCCAACCGCTGATCTGGAATGCGGACAGCGTCCGGTACGACACGGCAGCGGCAGCCTGGCGGCTCCTGGGAGTGGATACGGCAAAGCATAAGATCGTTTATACGACTGAGGATACTCTGCCCGCTGGCGGAATCGAGGGGTTGATACTCGGTGTAGATGGCAGGTTTACGCGTGACTGACGAATAAAAATAAGCCCCGAGGCGAGGCGATCACTACCCCTGGACGTGTCCGTGCATTTCCAGGGGTTTGTTTTTGCATCTTGGCCCTATGCGCCGCGGCAATTCGCCTATTTAGCTCAATCACCATTAATCAATAAAAAGCAAGTGCCGCTCCACGGTTGAGAAATTGGAAACTTATTCATTAAAACGCAATTCCGCTTGATAAATAATTCTATCAGCCTATCCGAGGACTCCCAATCAAGCGCCTCATATTGGCCGACCCGGCCACCCTCCATGGCGTCGATTATCAGCACCCCTCCGGGCTTAACGACTCGCAGTATCTCCGCGATTGTTTTAATAATATCCCAACTATGGTCAAGGCTGTTTGTATAAGCTATATCAAAGACGTTATCGGGATATTGAATATCCCGGAAATCTCCATATACAACATATTTATTCTCGGGGCCTGGGTTAAGATCAATGCCAATTGCCAGGCATCCAAAATCAGTAAATACTCGCACTTCCGTGCCCTGTCTGGCTCCCAGGCAAATAACCGACTTGCCTTTGAAAGCATAGTTTAAGGATTCGAACCGTGATTTCAGGCAAGCATACAGCCGGCGGTCATTAAATTCTCTATTGGCGGCTGGCATCTTTTGGAATTTCAATTTCTGATGCCGGACATAAG
>JBFMDM010000250.1:0-1510 GCA_040753835.1 Planctomycetota bacterium | reverse complement strand
AATCCACCGAAGCGGATCCTGGGGTTCCCTGCATTGTCCCCTCGGAATTGCGCGTGATTTCGGAACCCGGATTTATAGTTGTTTTTGTTACGGGCAGCAGAAGAAGAGCGTTTCCGGCCAGGTCGGCCGCGTTGACCGTCATGGTGCGCAGCCCCTCCTGCGGGGAATTATTGCCCACGGAAAAATTGGCGCTAAAATTCTTCTGATTCCCGGCGGGGTCGCTGGAGGCAAGCGTCAGGGTGCCCTCATACGTGTTTATCGCGACCGTGGGATTCACCACCGGCTCGCTGAACCTTAAATTTATCGTATAGGTCCCGTCGCCCAACGCTTCGTTAGGCGCGGGGCCGGATTTCTCCAGGGCGGTTCCGTTAAGATTCCACGTGTGCAGATATTTTGTGACCCCGTCGGAGTTCCTGATCTCGGCCCGCTCAAGGAAAGGCCGGAAGTTGTCCACATCAATATCAACCGTCATCGCGCCTTCAGACGTATCCAAGTTTCCGCCGTTCCCTCGTATATCAAACGCCAAAGTGCTTACCTTATATCTACCGTCGGGATAAGCCGCTTCAGAATTTAGCACGGCATCCGCACCATTCCATAACTGTCCGGTTTTAAGTCTTGTGTTCCAATACCGGCCTTCGGACTGTGTGTTTGTAACCCAATAATAATACGTGCTTAGATTCGACTGGCGGTCACCAAAATTCGCGTAAACCCAACCTCTGCTACCGCCGACAGTGCTATCAAACTGAAGGTTATAAAGCGGGCCAAGCACAATAGTGTCCTGACTGTTTTTAACCTGGTACCCGATACGATGCACGGAAACAGTAGCGCTCCCATTGCTCTGGGAATCCTTCGCCCGACTGAGAATATCCATTTTCCCGTATATCCTATCCGTCAATATGGTTTCGGTTCCCTCCCGAACAAATTCAAGCGTGTAAACATAAGCTCGACCTGTGTCTTCATAATTATCAAGTCCGCCCATACGGAGCGGATTTGCCCCGCCATTAGCCTCTTCAAGATGCAAATGCGCCGCGTCCATTGCTTGTATTGTCCCAAGCAGAGTAATCCCAGCAGTAACAGGGTAATCCTGTCCCTCATTTTCTCTAAGCCAATCGATAATGGATTGGTCGGGGACTATATGGACATAATCAAGATCCCCAACTTTTAAGTAGTGTCCATTTTGGTAAACGTCCGCCGGTAAAGGATCCTCTGGCCTTTCTCTCGCCGGATTGGGGATTGAGCCGGTGACCGACGGATACACATTAATTCCTGCTTCACGGGCAATATCCACCCCGGCATGCAAATGAGGTGGGTTGTCACGCCATTCGCCCATTGTTGCGCTGATGGGGTGTGGTCCGGCAAAAGGAGACACAGGCCATTGATAAGCCCATGCCCCGCCACCAATCAACCACAGGTTGGAAAGCAACATCCAGAATCTGATACGCGAGGAAGTATTCATATCCCTTACTCCACCCCAGGAATCTCAAATATTTTTAAACCCTCAGAAGTGCCG
>JBFMDM010000249.1:0-1515 GCA_040753835.1 Planctomycetota bacterium | reverse complement strand
CACCGGAGTGCGGGTTTGGGGCAGGCTGACCCCGTTGCCGAATACGGGCAGCAGGTTTATGGAAAGCTCGGTGGGGCTGGTGGCATTGATATAGTCGTAGTAAATGGCGGTATCCTCGCCATAAGAACCGGGCTCGCATGGCGCTATTTGTACCATGCCGGTGGCTGTGCCGTTGTCTTGTGCTGATTGTTCAAGACGGCGCAACATTAATCTGGTTGATTCAAATTGGCTTCTGAACGGCTCATCGCTGAGGTAATAGCGGAACACGGCTTCTTTGTTAGGAGCTGTGGGGGCAGAGTAGAAAGAAGCAATATTATTAATGGCTTCACTATAAATATTCTCCCAATCATTTGCCAATGAATCATACACGGCATCCTGCACCTGCACGTAATCCACATATAGATCCTTGCTGCCATAAGTGTACACCACAAAGTCCCGCCATTGGGTGGAATCGGTTCTGGACCGGGTAAATTTAACGCTAAACGCCTTGTAAACATTGGAGCCGGGGAAACTGTCCGTGGTAAGGGTAACCATCACGCTGTCGCTTCGCCGGATGGGCAAATACTCGTTTATGGGCGCCACGCCTATGCGGCAGACCGGCTGGCCGTCGTTGGTCCCAACGTACTTCAATCCGAACCTGACCGTGTAGCTTCTTTCGGATTCATAATACCACGGCATGTTCTGCCAGGGCTCGCGGCAATTGTGATTGCGGTACTTTACATAATCGCTAGTGTTGGGGTGCCAGGCCGATGATTCGGCGTCCCAGAACAAAGCGTAGCCGGTATCGGCCGTGGTGCAGACCCAGGCATTACCGTCATAGTGGCCCACCCTGGTCAATAGTTGGGAATCGGGTTCAGGCAGCCAGAATCTTTTATAATACCCGGTACGGTCTGCCCGGCCGTAATAAGTGTTGTTGCCTTCCTGCCGGCGGTACACTCCGCCGGATAACCTCATCAGGTTGTGCCGGGTTACAGAGCTGTCCCCGGCGCCGGCCCAGGCCGCCGTAAGCATCGCCTTTTGGCCGATGCTTTTCAATAGGCTTAATTTGCTCTGCAGTTCCTCCGGCGTAGCGCATAAGTTTATTATATTTATGCCGCAGGTATCCGCACCGCGGTATACGGCTTCCGCCTTATCGTTGTCTACCGCACCGCTCCAGACCCCGATGGGAAAGTCAATATTTTGGGCTATCGCCACAACCGGCGACACCAGCAACAGATATATAATTGCCAATATTTTATTCTTCATGCTCGGCGTTCCCTTATCTTATTAGGGTTATTTTATTTGTTCGGGTACTGTTATCAGTCGTTAAACGCGTGAAATAAATGCCGCTTGATATTTCCCGGCCCTGATCATCTTTGCCGTCCCACTTGGCGCTGTGCGACCCACCTTGCTGTATGCTATTTACAAGCACCTTGATTACCTGACCGGATATGTTATAGACCTTAAGGGTCACCATGCCCGTTTTTGGTATTTGATAATCTACGGTAGTTCTATTGTTGAAAGGGTTAGGGTAAC
>JBFMDM010000248.1:0-1516 GCA_040753835.1 Planctomycetota bacterium | reverse complement strand
ATCCGGGCCACCCGGTCCGGGGTATCCAGCAGTCCTTTGCGTTTGTGATTCTCGCCGATGCCTTCAAGGAACAACCTGATTGCCCTGGCAATCTTCTTCTTGTTTATCATAGGGCGCATAGGATAAGTCATTCGGCGGATAAGTCAAGAAAAATATATCGCCTCTAAGGCGTCACCGCGCAAATCACCGGCTGGCCGAAAGGTCCCATTCGTCCCTTGCTGTCACACCACTGGGCCTTGTAAGCCAGGGTCACAGTCGCGGCATTCTTGACCTCGTGGACATAGGGCGACTTGGTACCATATGTCAAATACCGCCACTTTTTCCGGTCAGTCGGGATTTTCATGTCGGCCTCAACCGGCGCAACCCAAATCGCCACCCAAGAGATTCCTTTTGGCAGCGCCCCGCTTTGGCCCTCTACCTGGGATGGATACCAGTCAATCCGGACGGTTTTTGGCGCGGTGCATTTGGCCTGAATCACCGGCGGCTGGGTGTCCAGAACAACCTGCTCGGAAAGCCGGGTCCGAATCAGGTCATAAACCGGAATAGCCAATTCCTCGCGCTGGGCATCCGTTGTCTCTTCCCTGGACTGAATCAGTTTGCCCAACCGACGGCTGACCGATTCGGAGGTTTTTCTGGATGCGTCTTTTTTCTCGGCTGAGGCGCGGGCCGTTGCCTGGTCCGTAATATGCCGGGGATAATCTGCCTGCCAAGCCGCATAGGCCGCCTGCAAATCAGCCAAATCCGATGGCGAAACCCCATAGACGGCCGGATTGGCGTTTATTCTGTCGTAAAAATTCCTGAACCAGCCGTCAAAATCGCTGTCTTTCCTGGGTATATAATCTCTTCTCCTTGACATTTTACTCTAACTCCTTATCTTATATATCGTTTGGCAATATTCGCATAACCTTACGCTATGTCCACGGAACTTCCGTGGACATAGGGGAAACTTCTGCCTATGTACCCGAAACTTCCGTGGACATAGCGGAAACTTCCGCCTATGTACCCGAAACTTCCGTGGACATAGCGCAAACTTCTGCCTATGTACCCGGAACTTCCGTGGACATAGCGCAAACTTCTGCCTATGTACCCGGAACTTCCGTGGACACTCCGGAAACTTATTGGTAAGTATACAAAAATACCGGGATTTGTCAAGCCCCGCACATACAAAATATGCAAGATCCGACAGAACGGTAATATCTCCGCTATGTTTAAAAATAACGGCTAAATTACCGCTCTTATGTGCGGGGTCAAGCCGAAAATGGAATTTCCTGACGATTTGCCTGCCTGTGCCCTGATGTCCATCGGGGCAGACAGGCCGGAATAGGTATGGCGTCTATTGAACTCCAGATATTAATTCGTATGTGGAGCCTGTCCAAAAACTAAGATACTCATTCATTAGTAGTAGGCAATATTAAAATATTATACAACATATAGTATATCTTGGCGCCAAAAATAGAGTTTTTAGACACGCTCTGTGTCCCCCGAATTTCAAGAAGGTATATGTAATAACGACCTC
>JBFMDM010000247.1:0-1526 GCA_040753835.1 Planctomycetota bacterium | reverse complement strand
CCTTCAGGTCGTACCGGGTCAGTGAGGTCCAGCCTTATGGGGCAAGGATAGACTGGTCGACAAACTATTCGGGAAGCGTAGTTGTCCGTTACGGTTTGACTCCGGAATGCATCTTATCGACCGATCCCACCAATGCCGGATATGCCTATTTGGGCGGGCTTCTCCCGGGAAGTAAATATTACTTCAGGATCGAAGCCACTTCGAGCGGCAACACGGTAAATACCCCGTTGCAATATTTTAAGACTCAGGGCATCGCCCTGTTCGGCAAATCGGCCGGCTTTTTAACCCGGACAGCGGATCAAAGCGGGGAGACGGCCTACGGCTACGACCAGCAGGGGCGCACCGTCACTCGCCGGGCCATAATGAACGATGTATCTAAAATCTATTTCACCAGGTACGGCTATGATCGGGCCGATAACCTGACATCAATAATTTATCCGGACGGTGATTATAAAGAACTGACTTATGATAAATATAATCGATTGGCGGGGATGATCAACCGGGAAGGGAAGATAATAAAATCATTCGGTTATACTGCCGCCGGGGCCTGTTCCACCGAAAATTACTTGAACGGGGTTAACGGGGTATTTGCCTATTATCCCAGATTGTGGCTTAAGGAGGCTAGATACGAAAAATTCGGGAAAGACATTTTTCGGCATGGTTATGGCTACGATCCAATCGGCAACTTGGTTGTTGATAATGATAAACCAGGCGGCTTGGTCCGTTCCACCAGAAATTATGTCTACGATAAATTGAACCGATTAAACAATGAAAATTCCGATCTGGGATATAATTTGTCATACCAGTACGACGCCATGGGCAACCGCACCCAGGCCGGCACCACCGCCTACCAGTACTATTCCGGCACCAACCGGCTGGAGAAGGAGATCGCGGCCGACGGCCTGGAGAAGACCTACGGCTACGACGCCAACGGGAACCTGAACAACGATGGTATCTGGTCTTATGAATACGACGCCCAGAACAAGCTCAAAAAAGTCTACAAGTACGTTTCCAACGGCAGCACCAATATCGAATATCTCTATAATGCCTCCGGCCTTCGTATAAAAGAGAAGAAGACGGATGTGATCAGTAATACCAATGCAGCCTTGGATGCCGCCACCTTCCCCGAGACCTTTGACGACCTGGTGCTTAACGCGCCGTCCGGGGACGGCCACGACGACGCCCGGGACCTGGGCAAGCTGAAAGTCCATGTGTCCGATTCGTTTTTGTTCTTCACCATCGAGCACAAATACCTCTACGGCACCTCCCAGGGTGACTACGAGAACATCTACATAGCCCTGGACACCGACCAGGAGTTCGGGTCGGGCTCTACTCTTTTGCCGGACGGCATCAAGGTGTCGGTGTCGGCGGACAACGCCTGGGAGTACTGCGCCTACGTATACAGCGAGAAGGATTTCGGGATCTACATCGGCGAAGGGTTCAAATTAGAGAACTTGACCACCGCCGGCGGCAAAAAGATGAAGGTGAACTTCACCAACGGGAACAACTCCAAGGCCATCATCAAG
>JBFMDM010000246.1:0-1540 GCA_040753835.1 Planctomycetota bacterium | reverse complement strand
ATCAGCGATCCGCTATCACCGACGATGATAGGACGATATCATTCGCCGGGTTTTGTCTCTTCGTCTAAAATTCCCGGAAGATACGCATACTTGGCGGCCGGGGAAGCCGGGCTAAGGATAGTCGACATCATGGACCCGGCCAATCCGATGGAAATCGGTTTCTGGGACAGTCCCGGCCAGGCCATGGACGTGTTGCCGATTACAATGCGTGATAATAGGCTTTATGCGTTGCTGGCCGACGGGGATTCAGGTCTATCTCTAGTATATGTCCATGATCCGTACAATCCGGTGGATACCGCCAGACTTGACACGGTCGGCTTTGCCTGCGATTTGATAGCTGCCAATATCTTATATGATACCAATATTTTTGCAGCGATGGGAACCCATAATTACACCGATATATATGTCTATCCGGTCTATCCCGACAGTCTGGATTCAAACGTAATAACTTATGGCATTTATGGCGGCAGCAGCCGGGCCATTGATTACAACTACTCGGTCAGCTTCGGAGACAACAAGCTTTGCATATCCAATGGCAACCAGGGACTTCGTATTATGAACGTTATCATCGAGAGAATAGAAGAGGAGTGGGTATATTGGTTTTCCGACGGCGGCGTTTATTATACCTCCGCCAAGACCAAGGATGCGGCAATTTCCGGGGATTACACCTATGTCACTGATAAATATTCGGGGCTACAGGTTGCCGACTTATCTGATGAAGGTAATAGGGGAGGGGTCGGGTTCTATGCCGTGCCGGATTCCATAGAAACAACCTTCATCAACGGCAATTATGCCTACCTGCTATGCGGCCAGGATGGCATAAAGATAGTGGATATCTCTCAAAAAACAAGTTTGGCCGAGATCGGCGCCTATGACGTCACTCTGGCGATCTACGACCTGTTTGTGAAGGATAGCTTGGCCTATGTGGCGGATGTCAATTCGGGGTTGAGGATACTTGATATATCCGATGCGGCAAACCCCCAGGAGATCGGCTTTTGCCGGACCATTGGCACTCCATTCGGTATCGATATCTCTGACAGCATTGTGGGCGTCGCTGACGGAGAAAAAGGTTTAAGCATAATAAATGTCAAAGATCCGGTATGTCCGGCACAGATCGGCAATTGGGACAGCCCGGGTTTTGCATACGACGTGAAGATAAACGGGGATTGGGCCTTTGTTGCCGACGAATCGGCCGGACTAAGAATAATCAATATAGCTGACAGGACAAACCCGACGGAGATAGGATATTACGATACTCAGGGCAATGCCTATGGATTGGATATCAAAGACGACTGGGCCTACGTCGCCGACGGAACCAACGGGTTTTTGGTGATAGATATTACGTATAAGGCCAATCCGGCTTTGGCCGCCAGTTTAAGCCTGCCGGGAACGGCTTACGATGTGTCTGTCTCCGGAAATTTTGCTTACGTGGTTTCCGGATATTACGGCTTAAGGATCGTCAACATTGCCGATCCAAACCATCCGATTGAAGTCGGATATTACAATACCGGCGGGTATGCCCGAGGACTGAACGTCAACG
>JBFMDM010000245.1:0-1572 GCA_040753835.1 Planctomycetota bacterium | reverse complement strand
TAAAACCGGCATCAGCATGTTATTAGGGTCAAGCTCAACCGTCGCACTACCGGCGGAGCTGTCGTTTATGGTAACATAAAACTTGTTCGACATGACGTTCTCGGCCTGAGGGCGGAATCTGATGCGAAGTACCGCAATACCGTCTCTGGCCCAGTCATCTGAAACGCTCATTGTCGCCGTGCTGTCGCCTGCATATTCAAACTTCATGCCCTGAACGCCGCCATCAACATAATTTTGGTAATTGATGTCAGTAACCTTATTGATGAGCGTTAAGGTTGCTCCGCCGTCGGCAGTCCATTTGGTAAGCATAGCCGCGGTGTCATTATAGTCTTCAAAATCATCTACTGTCTGATAGTTCTGAACGCTGAAATGCCACATACGGCCCCTGTGTCTGACGCCGAGAGTATCGACTTCATCGACTCTCCAGTAATAATCTTCACCCATTTCGGCAACCGGAGTAACCGTCCAGTTCACATCTGTCAGAGCGCCAATATAGATGCCTGTTGTATCGCTAACGTCGGCATCCGCAACGGCTGCTTCGTCGGTTCCGAAATAAAGTTCATGACCGTTGGCTGCCTTGACACCGTCTCCGGCCTTCCAGCTAATCTTGACAACTTCGGGTCTAAAGACAACACTGTCAACGCCGGGATAGGGGTCCCACGCCTGAGCGTCGTCATAACGGTCCAGATACACGTATGTCTTGTCCGCTGTACCATCATATTCGATTACCAGTTCGCCTTTCGGGTCGGTTTCGATAATTTTGCCGTTATTAACATAATTATTGTAAGCGGTTCTGCGGTCGCCGGTTGAGACCAGCCTGGCGTAACCCTGTATTTCAAAAGTGCCGCTATTGACGGTTAAACGCGTACAGTTGATTTCGCCGCCGAAGAAATTGACATCGCCAACGGCGTCAGGATAGCCTGACTTAATCCTGCCGAGGGTAAGGTTGCCGTTCAGATTGATGGTGCCGCCTGTCATCTGGATTCTGCCCCTGTTATTGGCATTGGTACTGGCGAATCTATCGTTAACCCACATACCGCCGGTTTTCATATTGATAACGCCGCCGGTCATATTCAGCAAGCCATCCGCCAACTCAGACCCATAGACGCCATAGCCTACATAGAATGTGCTGGCAGCCGGGCCGTTCATATTAATTGTGCCGCCATCCATGTTTAAGGTTCCGCTTGCGCTTCCGCCTACGTTATTACCGCCGCCGCGGCCTAAGTTAATAACAAACCCGGTGTGAGTAAAATTCGCATCAATCACGCCGCCGTTCATGTTCATTACTCCCTCAACCACACAATTTGTGCCTAAGTTCATAGAGCCAATGTAAAGTCCCTGATTAGCCGCAGAACTTTTAACAGTAAGATGTCCGCCGTCCACAGTGAAATCAGCGGAAGTATATGTGTTGGTATTACCATTCAGTATATAGCCAATCATCAGCGAACCGGTAATATTGAGTTCGGTGTTCGCTCCGGACATTGTCACTGTGCCGATAGCATTGGAATCACCCATTGCGGCCGCTAGTGCGTACTGTGTATAGCCGACATAAAAACTGGCAGCGGCATTTAT
>JBFMDM010000244.1:0-1584 GCA_040753835.1 Planctomycetota bacterium | reverse complement strand
TTAGATGTCGCGGCTGCTTGACAGGGTAGTTGTATGTCTGTTGTGGTCGCGTTTTTAATGGTCCCGAGGGTGTCAAACTTTACGGTGGTATCATACAGATCAACCGATGCCTTTGAAGCGGTATAAGGATTGCCGTCAGCGTCAAGAATGCGAATTGTCGTTGTGGCGGTTGGTTCCACTTTAAGATTCGGACCGGTGGATGAAAAAGCGACATTGCCGCTATCAACGCTGATTGTTGAGGTCGGCGTTGCGTCGCCCACGCCCGGAATATGAGCGTAGATGGTATAAGTATCGGTCAAGTTCGCTTCTTCCGGAACCGTTAATTTAAATGTGCCGCTCGCCATGGTCTCGGTTTCAATCACTTTGCCGGTTCTGTCATTAACCGCTCTGACAAAAGAGTCGGGGTACTCCGTATCAGCCGCCTCCCAAACATTAGCGTTGGTATTATTGTCGTCCTTAAAGACAACGCCTTCAATGGTTCTCCAGGTAACGGTATTTCCGGCCGAGCTTTTTGATTCAGGCGCAAAATCAATGCCGGACTGGTTGCCTGATGTTACTTGCGGATTTGGGATAACTAAACCTGTCTTTTCATCCAGTTCGCCATAACCCGGCGCGTAAGCGCCAACCGTCCAAGTGCCTGAACCAACATACAAAATGTATTTGCCTTTTGAATCAGTCATTGATTCGGCATGACCCGGACCGTCCGTGCGATAAGCGTAAACGCCGGCCCCGGATAACGCGTTATCGCTTGCGTCGCTCACAGTACCGGAAATCGTATAAGCCGGTTTATCAATAGAAAGAACCACATCCAGGGTGCCGCTTTGCAGAACGCCGTCTACATAATACGAAGTTGTCCCTCCGGAGGTTATAATCTCAACCGAGCGCTCCTGACCGGGCGGCATACCCGGCATAAATGTGCCGACAAAGTATAAACCGTCCGAAACAGCGACCGAGAATGAACCGTCGGCTAAAGTTCTCGCGTGATTGCCAAAACCTTTTTGCGGAGAATAGGCGAAAACTTCAGCGTCTTTTACCGGGTCTGAGGTCCCGCTCTTGCCATAAACATGTCCGATAATGGATCGATTGGCCGTAGTAACAGCAAATTCAACTTTGCCATTATTAACGCCATTATCCGTGGTGCCGGTGTTCGGGTCTATCCAACTCCAGGCCCCGGCCGAACCGGAGACAGAAACATCAACCGGTTTTGGCGGCATCCAATTCATTGTCGGCGGCGGCCCCATTGGCATCGGACCTTTTGGCATTGCCGGACCCATACCGACCATATAACTTCCTGTAGACGGTAAAGTAAGAACCGTGGAGGTTGCTGTAACAGAATAATCCCAGCTCATTTGAATGGTCTTAAAGACATGTCCGTTAGGTCCGCCGGCAAAAACATCAACCGGTCCCGCGTTACTGCCTGAAAAATTGCCTTTTATATAAACAGTTATCTGAGGCAAAGATGCCCCGGCAGTGAAGGAAATATCTTTGTCAAAATAACAAACCGTGTCAGAACTGCTGCAGATATTGCCGCCTTGATTAAAAGCAGTATAAGTAGTGCCGTCATTGATAAAGAAGGGTCTAGGC
>JBFMDM010000243.1:0-1585 GCA_040753835.1 Planctomycetota bacterium | reverse complement strand
AGGGACACTTCGGGATGGACTTTGTCGAGCATCCGGATAGATTAGCGTCTTGCGCGATGCGCAATGCGTCCTGCGTCCCAGACGCAAAACCCAAAACGCACGGCGCACAACATTTACCTGCCTACCCCGCTGACGCCCTTGATAAATCATTAGGCGAAAGCCGCCGGCGTCTCCAAAAGCCCCTCATCCGCAAGGACGGCGTGCTCTGCGAATCCACCTGGGAAGAGGCAATTAACCTTATAGTCAAAGAGTTCGCCCTGATTAAGAAAGAACACAGTTCTGAGGCATTAGCCGCCCTGTCTTCTGCCAAATGCTCCAACGAAGAGAATTACTTGATGCAGAAATTCTGCCGCGTTCTTTTCGGCACTAATAACGTGGACCATTGCGCCCGGCTCTGCCACGCCTCCACGGTCGCAGGCCTCGCCAAGTCATTCGGCTCGGCCGCAATGACCAATTCCATAGACGAGGTGGATGACGCCGATTGCATCCTGGTCATCGGTTCTAATACCACCGAGGCGCACCCGATTATCGGCTATGCCATCAAACGCGCGGTCTTGAAAGGCGCCAAACTTATTGTCTGCGACCCCAGAGCAATTGAACTGACCGAATTCTCAGAAATCTGGCTCCAGCAAAGATGTGGCAGTGATGTCGCCTTGATTAACGGATTGATGAATGTAATTATCACTGAAGGACTGGAAAACAGGGAGTTCATCCGGACCCGCACCGAGGGCTATGAGGCGCTCAAGAAGGTCGTGGAAAACTATCCGCCTGAACAGGTGGAAAAGATTACCGGAGTTCCGGCTGAAGATATCCGCCAAGCCGCACGGCTCTATGCCAAAGCCGACAAGGCGATGATATTTTATTCAATGGGCATCACCCAGCATACCACAGGCACGGACAATACGATGTCGCTGGCAAATCTGGTGATGCTCTGCGGACAGATAGGCAAACCATCCTCAGGTCTGAATCCCTTACGGGGCCAGAACAATGTCCAGGGCGCCTGCGATGTCGGAGCCCTCCCCAATGTCTATCCGGGTTATCAGGCCGTCAATAATCCTGACATAAAAGCAAAGTTTAAGAATGCCTGGGGCGTTCCGCTTAGCGACAAACCTGGCTTGACTGTAACCGAAATAATTGATGGCGCCGCAGAAGGCAGGATTAAAGGACTTTATATTATGGGCGAGAACCCGATGCTCTCCGACCCCAATATCAGCCATGTAGATGAGGGCTTAAAGGCGCTGGATTTCCTGGTCGTGCAGGACATCTTCCTGACCGAGACCGCGCAGAGAGCAACTGTGGTCCTGCCTGCCACGACCTTCGCCGAGAAGGAAGGAACTTACACCAATACCGAGCGACGGGTCCAGTTATCTCCGGCCGTCCTGAAGCCCATTGCTAACAGCCGTCCGGACTGGCAAATCCTCTCTGAAATAGGGGTTCGGCTGGCAAAGAAATTGGATATCAACAGTAAGTTTGACTACCAATCGGTCAGCGAACTCACAGATGAACTTGCCTCGGTTGCTCCCATCTATGGCGGGATAAAACACCAGCGCCTCAAACCGTCCTCTCATCTTTCATCTTTCATCTC
>JBFMDM010000242.1:0-1632 GCA_040753835.1 Planctomycetota bacterium | reverse complement strand
CTTCTCTTTAGGTGTCCATTTCCGATGCATAGGTTCCTCCTTTCTTAATAATAAGGTATCACCCTATCAGAGGAACCGCAAACTTTTCAGGAGGTCATTTTGTCCCACTTTCTCTGAAACATCTCAACTTCCTTGCGCAGGTTCATCCGCTTGCCCAACTTCAACTTCTTGAAATCATAGCCCAGATTGCGGGCTGTCTTGAATGCCAAATCCATCTGCTCCTTTGTTGCATTGATACCATGCTTTTCCGTGAGGATATCGCGGACCAGTTCCACCGGCAGTTTTACCCGCTCGGCGACTTCCTTTAACGTAACGGACATTTCATTCTCCTCTCTTACTTTCATCATTGCTGCACTATAATACTATTTAGGTGCGGAGTCAAGAATTATTCGTAATTCGCTGATGTACCCGGTGCGCTCCCCGCTCCAATCAACTGGGGCGGGGTGCTCCCGACCAGTGCTGCGCACAGGGCGTAATTCGCAGAGTAGAATATTTTAACGAAAATCCGAAATAAAGTGAGCGCAAAGGCCTTTTTATTCGTTTATGTATGGACGCAAGGCGAGGCATATTTGCTTGACATCAGGAGTGCAATTTTATAGCAAGGCAGTATGATAAATAACAAATGCGGGGTCTGGTTTATCGGCGCCCGCGGCGCGGTTGCCACCACAGGCATCATCGGCGCCAAGGCCCTGGCCAAGGGATTGATTGCGCCAAACGGCCTGGTTACGGAATTACCGGACATTAAAGAAACCGGTTTCGTCCCTTTCCGGAGCATCGTCTTCGGCGGCCACGAGATTCGCCGCTCATCATTCAAGCAGGCCATAAGCCAACTCGGTGATACGGGCATAAATATAGACCATAAGTTACTGAACAAATTAGAAAAGGAAATACGGGAGGTTGATCGGGAAATCAAAACCGGCCTGACATCCGGAAGTGGGTCGTTGCAGGAGACAGTCCGGAGGTTAATAAAGGATATAGCATCTTTCCGAAAGCGGCACGTCCTGGATAACGTGATAGTGGTCAATCTCGCATCTACCGAGCCGCCGGTTAAACAAGGACCGCACACCAGAACCCTGACCGGATTTGAAGCAGCCATAGGCAGGAACAGGAAGGATTTGTTGCCCGCAAGTTGTCTTTACGCATATGCGGCATTCAAGACAGGATGTCCGTATATCAACTTCACGCCCTCGGCCGGCTCATCCATTCCGGCACTGCGCGAACTGGCCCGGCAATTGCACCTGCCTCATACAGGCAATGACGGCAAGACCGGCGAGACGTTGGTCAAGTCGGCCCTGGCACCTTTGTTTAACTACCGGGCCCTTAAAGTCCTATCCTGGCAGGGCTATAACATACTTGGTAACCAGGACGGCAAAGTCCTGAGCAACCCTAAGGCACGCGCATCCAAGGTGCAGAGCAAGAATACCGCGCTGGCAAATATCCTGGGCTACCAGCCGCATAGTTATGTCGGCATTAATTATGTGCCGTCCCTGGGCGACTGGAAGACGGCCTGGGATTTCATACACTTTGAGGGCTTTATGGGAACAAAGATGTCTCTGCAGTTTACCTGGCAGGGATGCGATTCAATCCTTGCGGCGCCGCTGGTGCTTGACCTGATTCGCCTGGTTGACCTGG
>JBFMDM010000241.1:0-1663 GCA_040753835.1 Planctomycetota bacterium | reverse complement strand
CAATCAACGGCAATAAGTCCTTTATATATGACTTGTTGCCGGACTTCCTTATTCTTTCAATAGCCCCTTTCTTGACCATATAATCAGGATGGGTCAGCAAGGAAACCATATCTTCAACCGGCAAGGACACGCCCGGGGTATCTCTCTCACCCTTTTTACTTATCCAGTCGGCAAGACGTAGCCGGACTGAAGGGTCGCTGTATTTTGTCAGTGGCAAAATAGCCGCTATATGTGATTTATCGCCCTCGCTCTCAATAATACCAACTGCAATAGTCCTGACATTGGCATCGGGGTCTTCAAGAAGCGGCAAAATATCTTCCATCGGAAATGGATAACCCAACTGGTCAAGCACAGAAACAGCACAAAGTCGCACAAGGGCGTCGCTGTCTTTACATAAGGGGCGCAGGTTATCTATGATTGGCTTACCGCCGAACTTGCCGAGGTATCTAATCGCACACAGCCGTATATGCGGATTACTATCCTGAAGTAACGGCAAAACATCATTGAGCACTGTAGAATCGCCTAATTTTTCTACCAAGTCCATCGCATCCGAACGGATATTCGTGTCGCTATCTTTGAGCAAGGGATAAATATCCCTGATTATTGATTCATCGCCTGCGTTGTTTATTAGGCACACGCCAACTATCAGGCGCGTAGCGCCCAATCTCAAGCCGGCGTCTGAGTGTTTAAGCAATGGCCTTATGTCGTTCAGGACTGATGGGTCTTTATCCACCAACTGCCGAGCGGTTGACAAAACAGCCCAGCCCGTACCTATCCGGATTTTCTCATCATCGCTATTAAACAGCGGAACCAAATCCTTTATAGCCGATTTATCGCCTGACTCATTGAAAGCGGAGATTATGGCGCTCTTGGTCTCTACAGTGATATTATTATCACTCACCAGATATAATAAACGTTTTGCAAATGGAGCGCCTTCTTTCCGGATGAATGAATTAATTATTTCCCTTGATTCACTTCTGATAAATTTGTCATCGTCTTTAAGAAGATATAAGACATCCTCTATCTGGCCTAATCCAAGTAATGCCTCCAATGATTTATAGCGTATGGAGTTGTTGGAGGATTTCAGCATCTCCTTATATATTCTGATTGATTTCTGCCGGATATCCTCGTTCTGCGCATCCAGCCAATCCATTACATCCAGTTCACCTTCCCGGCCAGATTCCAGTTTATCAAGTATATCAGGATAGAGTTTTAATACATCCGGATGGACGACTATCTTATGTTTTATCAGCGCATATAACCGCAAGGCCCGTGATTGTCTGGCCACGTCCACTACCTGCCCGGCTTCTGAAGCATCCTTTAAGGCGCTCCGCAGATAGTCCAGTTCAGGCGATGTATAATCCGGATTCTTCTCTATCTCTTTGATAAACCGGTTAATGATATCCAGAATTTCCTGATATGCCGATTCCTGCTTCTTATAATCATAATCGCCCATCTGTATAATCAAGTTATTCAGGTGATTACTGAAGTTGTCCGGCTTGGGTATGGCTGATTCAGGAACTGGCGAACCCGGCTTGACTGCTTCGCCTATTTTATTGGATGAACAGGAAATAAGAAAGATACCCGCAATAAGTAACGATATGATACCGCTTGTCTTCTTGGCTATTCGCATAAATCTATTAAGGTTAGATTCCGATTACTG
>JBFMDM010000240.1:932-1669 GCA_040753835.1 Planctomycetota bacterium | reverse complement strand
GTCCGGCAGGCCCAACGCATGGCCGAACTCATGGCAGACTACGCCGCAACCGATCAACTCGGTGGTACTGCCGTTGCCGTCGGCATAATTTGTCCGTTCCGGCATGATTATATATTCATTGATCCGAACCGGATTGCCGGTAAAGGGACTGATATCCCCTGTGGTATAATAGGTAGCACCGCCGCCCCAGCTGGATAAGGTAAAACTATGCGACCATATATTGCTAGCCCCCTCTTCCGCTCCCTTGCCGGCATGGACCACCCATAATACGTCGACGTAGCCGTCATGGTTCTGATCGTAACTGGAATCCGCAAAGTTCACAAAGGAGTCGGCGTGAGCCAGGGTCTTGATTATGAACTCATAGGTATTGCCGGTTGTCCCGGAATTGAACCCGTCATTAACAGAATAGTATGCAACGGTGTTGTTGCTGGTACGCCAGTTATCTACCGCTCCCGAACAACTCATGGTGTTATAGGACATATCGCGATAATAATTGTTGACCGATTTAGTGCCACTGGCATTGCTGAACAGCATGCTTTGGAAGTCGGACTGGGTGTTGGTGGCCGCCAAGTCGGTAAAATAACCCATCACCACCGGATATTTGCGGCTGCCGGTCACCTTGGCATCGGCCCCTTTTGCATCCCGCAACTGAAAGATCAGCCCCCTGACCGGACTGTCCATGCCTTTCAGTCTCATAGCCTTCAGAGAAGCAGGTTCTTTGATTCCCTGATAGGGCG
>JBFMDM010000240.1:0-922 GCA_040753835.1 Planctomycetota bacterium | reverse complement strand
CCAAAAGACGACAACAGTACGATCGCTGCCAAAAGGAACCCTACAAATTTACTTTTACCCATGATCAATTACCTCTTCTATTATATTGAATTATTTATTAATCATTTAATCTATTATAAACACTAAATTACACTAAGTCAACCCCGTAAAAGAGCATTTTAAAGGTTCATTGGCTCATCTTATTAAGATGATCTTCCCCAAGGCGTTTTGCTCATTTGAACACAACCGCAATAAATATGCGCCGTTAACGGCCATTTCCCCCTTCTGATTCCTGCCATCCCAGTTGATGTTATATGAACCGGCTTCCCGAAAACCTTCATCCAATAAACGGACCATCTGCCCGGCCACGTTATAGACAGCCAATTTGAAATATCCGCTGCTTGCCAATTGATAATTTATGCTTATTTTACCATGGAAGGGATTGGGGAAACTATGGCCCAATCTTGGCTTTGATATTTTGCTGTTATCAATCGGGTTCCCTTTAACACCGGTCGGACCGGTTCCAAGTTTTATCACTGTCATATGGTTTAGGCTGTCACTAGCCCACCCCGATAAATAAAGGTCGTTATTCTGGTCGACCTCGCAGCAGAATACCGAGATATTGCAGGCATTATCCGTGGTAATGCATTTAGACCAGACCGTATCGCCGGATACGACATCATACTTGATGGTCATACATCGCGATGAATCGTGGCTGAATTGTTCATTACCCGCCGCATAAAGGTAATCGCCGGAAGCATCCAGGTGACAGGATAAATTGAGCATGGTATCGGGATCAGCATACGTCCGTGTCCATACAGTATCACCATTGGTTATATTGACGGCCATTACCTTGCCCGATACATCCTCCACCCCGGATACATAAAGCAGATTTCTTATCGTATCCAGGGCGCAATCATTGAATTCAAGAGGTTTCCCAAGG
>JBFMDM010000239.1:0-1708 GCA_040753835.1 Planctomycetota bacterium | reverse complement strand
GCCGTTACAGAAATTCAAATGTGTCCCGAATGGAATAAAATTTAATGGGACGCAGGTTTGCTACGCAAACACGCAGATTAACCTGTCTGCCTTGTCTGCCACCTGTCCTCCCGCTTCAGCGGGACGGGGGCAGGCAGGCGGGGGCAGGCAGGCCTGTCTGCCACAGGCAGGCAGGCAGGAGAGTTACAGCGTTTTAATGTTGCAATGTAACGTTGTAACAATCTAACAGTTTAACATTGTAACATCGGAGGATATTTTATGCCAGTATTGGTCTCTCAGGCGCAGTTTATGGTGCCGTCGGCACTCGCGGAGGCGCCGCCGCTGATGGTTCAGCAACGCGCCCAGGTGATGAAGGACATCTCGGAAATCATCTACGAGAAACTCGTTAAGACCATCGCCACGGAGTGGGACTACAAGACCAAGATTGCCGGGCCTTCGGCATCCGGCTACGCATCCTTCGTCAATCCCGCATTTATCTCCCGGGGCGAACTTGACCGCGACCGGATTGTCCGTAAACAGGAAGAGAAGGCGATGAACGCCTATGAGAACTACAGGACAGGTATCGCCCATATGTTTGAGACGGTCAACGGCGAGGTCAATAAGCGCTACCGCGAGGGCATTGATGCCAAGTCAGAGGTCTATAGTAAGCAGATGGGCAAGGTCCTGGCATTTACTGGAGCGTATGCGGAATTAGGCGCCGGCTGTGTGGGTCTGGCCGTCTTCTGGCTCACCGGCGACCCGCTGGTCCAGGGCAAACTGCGCGGCAGCGACAAAATCATTATGGGCGCCCCGGTCAATATCGCCGTCTCCGGCATCGCTCTCCGCGCCGCAATGGTCCAGCGCCTGATTCAGTCCGGCAGGACACTGCTGGACGCGGACTGGAACCCGACCGTGATGGCACTGGAAAACGATAAGAATAACCTGATTGTCAAGGGACTGCAACTGCCGGCATATACGCCCTTTGCCACAGGTGGAACTTCGCACCTGGACTGGATTGACATTGACGGCAAAAAGTACCTGGAGGTCAAGGTCTCTACGCCGTAGCCCGGTTTTTTCGGATACCGATTTAGGACTTTTTAGATACGGATTAGGGACTTTTTAGATACGGATTAGGGAATTTTTAGATACGGATTAGGGACTTTTTAGATACGGATTAGGGAATTTTTAGATACGGATTAGGGGGCTATAGGGGGGCATCCATACCCCCCCCTGTATAACTCATTATTAGATAAGAGGTTATGAGTGATAAAATCGCCTTTTCTCAAAAAGCCCTTATTCCTAAATTTAAGGAGATTCCCATTCAAGAAGTGAATAACTGGGCTAATGGATATCTGGCTGCCCAGGGGAGGTACCAAAAAGGACTACTCAAGGCCGTGCCTGACGCCAGGACCTTTCGCAAGAAGATTGCCAAGCCAATAATTGAGGCGGCCAAGAAGTTTATCAGGGACGATTTCGTCTCCCGCGGGGAATTGAGCAAGGAAGATATTATCAGCCGGATGGAGTCAAGTTCCAGTGATAAGGAGACGGCCGAGCGCTACCGCCGGGGCATCAAGGACTCAGCAGATAAGGTCGCGGATAAACTATCCCTGCTCAAGTTCAAGAGGGCAATGGCGCAGACCTTCGGCTCTAAAAAAGGCGAGGCCGCCATAGAAGAGGTTATCGGCGCCTTAAGCGGCCAGCCGCTCGCACTGACGCCCGCTGTCAGGCA
>JBFMDM010000238.1:0-1709 GCA_040753835.1 Planctomycetota bacterium | reverse complement strand
TGGATCAAGTATACACAGTGATCGTCGATAATCCTCATACCTCATTGTGGGAAATACTTTATCTCGTAGAACCTGATTGCAATCACCGTCATATATTACCACATTGGAATAATCTTTTGACAATATTCGTAAATTGTCTGCTTTGTCTTGATTTATATCTATAAGATGAAACTCATGAAAAGGAGGCTTCACGGCAAGAGCATTCAATGGACTGCCAGGTATAAATTCACCACTGGATTTTGCTAAGTGTACACCCGAGCCGGCAAATGCATCAATGTATGAAAACTTTAATAATGGCTGTTTTGATAATATATTTGTATATGCTTGTGCATAATCTTTGATAATGTCCAATTTGATTTCTGACCAATATCCAACTTCATCACATATATTTTTTATCATTACGTAACTCCAATTACTTTTCTTAAATACATTGGTCAATATAATAGCTATAATAATTTTGCCTGGTTACACTTGTTCGAACTCAGCCCCAGATGCCTATACGCTTTCTCGGTGGCTTCCCGGCCTCGCGGGGTCCGCATCAAAAATCCCTCCTGGATCAGGTACGGCTCGTAGACCTCCTCCACCGTGTCCGACTCCTCGCCCACCGCCACCGCCAGGGTATTCAGCCCCACCGGCCCGCCGTTGAACTTTTTGATGATGGCCTCCAGTATCCGCTTGTCCATGTCGTCCAGGCCCACCTCGTCCACTTCTAGACGCAGTAATGACCGTTGGGCAATGGCCGCGGTGATGTTGCCGTCGCCCTCCACCTGGGCGAAATCGCGCACCCGGCGCAACAGGCGGTTGGCCACCCGCGGCGTGCCGCGCGAACGCTGGGCTATCTCGCGGGCCCCGGCAGGCTCTATGCTGACATTGAGAATCTTGGCCGAGCGCAGGATGATCTGCTCCAGATCGCCGTGGGTGTAATAATCCAAGCGGTTGATCATGCCGAAGCGGGCCCGCATGGGCGCCGTCAACAAGCCGGCCCGGGTGGTGGCCCCGATCAAGGTGAATCTGGGAAGGTTCAGCCGCACCGAACGGGCGCTGGGCCCCTTGTCGATCATGATGTCTATGCAGTAATCCTCCATGGCCGGGTAGATATACTCTTCCACCATCCGGTTGATGCGGTGGATCTCGTCGATGAACAGCACGTCGTGTTCGGCCAGATTGGTCAGGATGCCGGCCAGGTCGGCCGGGCGCTCCAGCACCGGACCGGTGGTGGCCTTGATCTGCACGCCCATCTCCCGGGCGATGATGTTAGCCAGGGTAGTTTTGCCCAGCCCCGGCGGGCCGCAGAACAGCATGTGGTCTATGGCCTCGCCCCGGCCCTTGGCTGCCTGAATGAAGATCTTTAAGTTTTCTTTTATCTTGTCCTGGCCCACGAATTCGTCGAAACTGCCCGGCCGGACCGAGGAATCAAAATCAAGATCCCCTTCCAGGACATCCGGTATGGTGATTTTATCGGTCATATTATATTCTTATTTTATAGTTCGATATTTTAAAACCCGTCATTCCGGTGGAAACGGGAATCCATAAAGACCTGGATTCCTGCTGAGGCTTATTCAGAACGCAATGATACGCAGGAATGACACTAACGCTCAGTTGACAAAACCCAAAGACTATTCACAATTTACCATTAACTAGCAACTAATATCTAACAACCAATAACTAATAACCATTAACACCATGTTTACTTTCATTATTAACGCCCC
>JBFMDM010000237.1:0-1742 GCA_040753835.1 Planctomycetota bacterium | reverse complement strand
GAAGTCAAGGAAATAACCTAATTTCGTCAATTGACTGATAACTGACGAAATTCCGTCAGTAGGGGGTAGGTAGGGTAGTAGGGGATGGGGGGTAGGGTGGTAAATCCCCTCTATGCGCCAGATGCTTGGCTCTCATACGCCAGACGCTTCCGGTCTGCAGGGCGTATGCTTATCACTTATACGCCAAATACTTGCGGTCGGTAACGCAAATGCTTGACCCTCATACGCCGAGTGCTTACGGGTCATACGCCAGATACTTGCCCCTCATAACGCGTCTGCTCCATATCAATAATCGTTATGCTTGACCCCTATAATGCAGGCGCTTGACCTTCATACGCCAGGCGCTTCCGATCTGCTTGGCGTATGCTCCATGCCGATAATAGCCACGCTTCCTGTCTATCCGCCGCCTACTCGGCACCGGTTTTACACCAATTCGGGGATAAACCAAAAGTTGAGTCAGTTCCGCGTCAGTAATCAGGGTTCTTTTTTTTAACGGCGTAAGTGGATTTGTTTTCTTGAGGCATTCTTCCAATAATTCGGCATATTGGTCCTTCAGGAGTTTACTGCCGGTTCCTTGCAAGATTTCATTATAGCAGGCATTCCATTTTAACCAGGATTCATTAAACGACTTCCATTCATTTGTATTTCGTAGTGTTTGTTCTCTGGCCGGATCGAGAGATTTAAGCAGTTTTGTATTCTGGATTTCTTGGTAGGGCATCACGCCCCAGGCGGTGAGCAGGGCGGCCAGGAGGCCGATAATAACTAATAGGGTTCGATTCATATGTTACAATAGTGACAAAGGTTAGCGCCAGAAAATCCGTGAAATCTGTGCAATCTGTGGTTTACGGTTCGTCCCTATTAGCCGGGACTACGTTGCGACTTCGTATTTCATCACCGTGGCTGTGCCTTCAATGACCGCGATACTGGCCTGGTTGTAGACCGTGGTTTTCATCTTGAGGATTTTCTTCTTGTCGGATTTTTCCAGCACCTCGCACTCGGCCGTGATGGTGTCTCCGATTTTTACCGGCGCCTTGAATTGCATCTCCTGTGACAGGTAAATCGTGTTCGGGCCGGGCAGTTTGGTGCCCAGGACAGTGGAGATTAAACTCCCGACCAGGAATCCGTGCGCGATGCGCGTCTTGAATAGCCCCTTTTTGGCGAATTCCTCGTCTATATGCACCGGATTAAAATCCCCCGAGACATCGGCGAAGGTCTTGATGTCCGCCTCGCTGACCGTCTTGGAAAACGTGGCCTTGTCGCCTACCTTGATGTCGGCATACCTTAATTCTCCCATGCTTGACTCCTTTTTTACTACTCTACGAATAACGAATTTGCGAATTACGAATTTGTAATTTGGGGATTCGTAATTAGTAGTGTCATTTTGAACGTTTGATTATCCATTCACTCATACGCGGGCAGATTTCCTTCTGCGAGCGCGAGGAGACGAAGATGCCTATATGCCCGGTCGGGAACGAGGCAATCTCGGTGTCCTTGCTGCCCGTATATTTGGTGAATTCCCTGGAGCAGGCCGGCGGCACCAGATGGTCGTATTCGGCGAAGATGTTCAGCACCGGCATGGTGATGTTCTTAAGGTTCACGGTTTTGTCGCCGATTTTTAGTTCTCCCTTGATGAGCAAGTTCTTCTGGTAGCAGTCGCCGATAAACTGCTTCCAGGCCGCACCCGCCTGGTCCGGCGAGTCAAATATCCATTTCTCCATCCGGATGAAGTTGATGACGAAGTC
>JBFMDM010000236.1:0-1774 GCA_040753835.1 Planctomycetota bacterium | reverse complement strand
ATAATGAGATAGTCGCCATCAGGAAAGATAACACCTCACTGGAGCGGCAGGTGGACGCCATCTCCAACGACCCGGTCTATCGCGAGGCGGTCATCCGCAGGGAACTCAAACTCGGCCTGCCCGGCGAGATGATTATCCTGCCCCGTTAGAAGTAGGTCACGCCTTTGGCGTGACCGTGTTGCTGAAATCATCTCCTGTTTATAGAGTAATCACTGGAATAATTGTTTCTATAGATATTAAAACTGGTACTTCTAACGGGGTCCTACCCAGTTAGAGGCAGCCACTGATTTTACAGATTATTTAATCCGTGGAATCTATGTTTTAGAATAATCGGGGTTCTTTAGGGTGTTTGTTTAGATGCTCGTGCGCCTTGGTTGTGGTTTTGCGGCCGCGCGGGGTCTTCTCAATCATACAGCATTTTATCAGATACGGCTCATACACGTCCTCAATCGTATCTTCTTCCTCGCCGATAGAGATGGAGATGGTCTTCAGGCCGATTGGCCCGCCGCCGTTGTCAATGATGGTCTGCAAGATTTTGCGGTCGGTCGGCACCAGGCCGTATTCGTCTATGCCCAGCATCTTCAGTCCCTCTTCGGCAATCGCAGTGGTGATGAGGTTATTGGACTTGACCTGGGCCACGTCGCGGACCCGTTTGAGAATCTGGTTGGCAATCCGGGGCGTGCCACGGCTGCGTGAGGCAATCATCTTCAGGGCCGCTTCATCGCCCTGAACATTGAGGATTTTGGCCGAGCGTTTGATTATCCTGAGCAGGTCGTTTTCCGGATATAATTCCAGTTTCTCAAAGATGCCGAACCTGGAGCGGAACGGGTCGCTCAGCAGTCCCTCGCGGGTCGTGGCGCCAATCAGGGTGAAAGGCGCAATGGTCAACTGGACCGTCCGGGCGTGCGGACCCTGGTCTATCATTATATTCAGGTTGAAATCCTCCATCGCCGAATATAGATATTCGGCCACGGTTATCGGAATCCGGTGAATCTCGTCTATGAACAGGACATTCCGGTTTTCCAGTCCGGTCAGGATTCCGGCCAGGTCTGCGGGCCGCTCCAGGGATGGTCCCTGGATGACCCTGATGCTGGTGCCCAGTTCCTTGGCCACCAGATACGATAGAGTGGTTTTACCCAGTCCCGGCCCGCCTGAGAACAGGATATGGTCCAGCGGCTCCTGCCTTTTCTGCGCCGCGGTAATGTAGATTTTGAGGTTGCCGACGATTTTGGACTGGCCCACGAAATCCGAGAAATCAGCCGGACGCAGGGTGGAATCTAACTTGAGGTCTTCTTCCCGCCCGTCCGGGCGCGGCTCGCCATCGGCGGCGGGCTTATTGATGGAGATAACTTTGGGCATATACAAACCCCTACGAATTACGAATTTTCTAATTACGAATTCGTAATTCGCGGATTCGTAATTCGTAGAGTTATGAGGTCTTCTCTTCCGTCTTCGGGGCTTCGGCCTTAGGCGCTTCGGTCTTAGGGGCATCGGCCTGAGGAGATTCTTCCTCTACGGTCTCAAAGCCCGGAATCGCGCCTAACTGTTCCCTGACCTTGGCGGATTTGCCGGTCCGGTCCCTGAGGTAGAATAGTTTGGCCCGGCGGACTACGCCTCTCTTTTTTACCACGACATTGACCACGACCGGCGCGTGCACCGGAAAAACCCGTTCCACGCCTTCGCCGTGCACGATGCGGCGCACCGTGAAGGTCTCGTGGATGCCGCTGCCCTTGCGGCCGATGACCACGCCGTTGAATATCTGGACCCTTTCCCG
>JBFMDM010000235.1:0-1814 GCA_040753835.1 Planctomycetota bacterium | reverse complement strand
AAACAAAAAAAGACGGGGCGCTCCGACATTATGTCGGAAACGCCCCGTTGCTTTAACGAACTTACGGTGTCGTCACGCCGACCTGTATGTGCAGGTATAACAAGCCGCTGGGGTCTATCCGCCAGGAGCAGAAGCATTTGTCAGATGCAGGCGCATCCACAAAGGCATCAGACCTGGCTGGCTCCCGTAACTTGCTCAACAATGAGGCATTGACCTGGTTCTCGGCTTCAAGCGCGGCCGGCTGGTAGCCCTGGTTGACGATGAGTTGTCCGCCCTGGAGAATCCTTTGCTGGATGGAGGCCTTGACCGCGTGGCGCTCGCGCTGGTTGGTGATGTTGTATGGCGCGCCGTCCGCATAATCCGTCTCCCTGAGCCAGCCGTTGACCCGGCGGTCTCCGACCAGATAGAATGCGGCAATCGGCCCGACCGAGCGTCCCCGGATGCGGTCGCCGGTAAAACGAAGCGTCTTGTCCGCCACCTGCCGGGCCCAGTTGGCCTTGGCTGCATCCACCTTCTCCTTGAATGTCTTGGCCACAATACCGTCTTTCTCGGCAAATGCCCGGTTGAGATTATCGTTCCACTTATTGAACGAGCGGTTGATGTTTTCCTGGTGCGTGGCGATAATCCCGGCCAGTGGTCGGCCCTTTCTGGAGATAAACCCGCCTGCCACATAGGGCACATAGCCCTCGTTGGCCGGCGTAGCCACCTTCAGGATATAGGTGCCGTCGTCAGGAATCTTTGCCTTCCGGCGCCCGTTGATGCGCCCGGCATTGTTCTTCAAGCCGTCCGCCCACTTATCAGGCATATCGCCCGAGACCTCCCAGGTGGCCGGCACATACAGTTTCAGTTCAAACTTCTTGCTAAACATAGTAGTTTCCTTTCCATAAGAACATTATTAATGTTTCCCATTTCAGGGAGAGGGGGCACAGGGCATCTTGACTTAAGGAACCTGCCTGCCGGCAGGCAGGTCCGGGCATCGGGTATCCCTACCAACGTCCGGGTGATACATTCCTTTCGCCGGACACCCTTGTTTACCCAGTACATAACTTATGTGCTGGGCTGTCCCTCTAATATATACTCCGTATGACCCCCCCCTCTTTTGGACAAGAAAATGATATTTTTATGAAGATTGTTATAATGGATTAAAAATCAATATGTTATAAGCCAAGGATTTTAACGAGGCGGTCCTGATTCAGCCGCATTATCCCCCTGAATCAGGCCCTGGGCGGGTCTGAATTACAGGGTAGAGGGCTCTAAATCAGGCCGGGTCTGGGGCTGATTTAGGCCTGTCCGGGCCCTGAATTACAGGGGAGGTGAGTGTAATTCAGCAGGTGCGGGCGGGTAAATCAGGCCCGGCCTGTCCCTGAATCAGTTCGGCACGGGCTCCAAATCAGACGGACTATCATCCTAAATCAGAGGATGCTTGTATCTGAATCAGAAACATCGTCGGGCTGAATTACAGGCGGACCGGGTGTAAATCAAGGCACGGCTCGGGCTGAATCAGAACCAGTGCGGTCCTAAATCAAGGGGGGTTAGGTATTGGGGAGTCCCCTGCCCCTCCTGAAAATGGGTCTTATATATCAAGGGGTTATGAAAATATAGGGGTATTGAAGGTGGTAAAAAAACCACCTATCCTTACAGGACAAGCCGGAATATAGTATCCCATTGCCGGCGCAGCCGGATGTGGGGCTGTTTAGAATCCCGGTCAGGCCGACTATTATTGGATTTTTACCACCTTCAGATAATAATGAACCTTATCTGACAATAACTTATGGCAAGAAACCACCATACCCCCTTGGATAGAGCCCCTCTCT
>JBFMDM010000234.1:0-1818 GCA_040753835.1 Planctomycetota bacterium | reverse complement strand
TTAACCCTTGTAAGCGGCGGTTTTGCGGCGACAGTAAACTGGGACGACGGCGGTTCAGGCCACGATTTCGGCACAGCCGCAAACTGGGATACAGACAGCATACCAGTATCGGACGACGTGCTGCGGATATATTCACCGGCTGCTAAGGACCCGAACGGGCCGGTAATCAGTTCCGGCACATATCCGGCGACAGGCGCTTACGGGGCTATAACTTTGGGCGGCGCAAGCGCTGATACCAATGCGGCAGTTTTGACCGTCAATGGCGGCTCGCTTGCAGGCAGTACAATCTCTGTCGGCAGCGCGGGCGGAGTCGGAAAACTGAAGGTGGGACCCGGTGCGACACTCAACTCATCTGCCGGCCTTCTGGTCGGCACAGGTGTGAGCAGCGCCGCGGTTACCACAGGTTATCTGGAAATAACCGGCGGAACGCTCAATATAACCGGTACGGCTGCCAATCCTATGATTATTGGCCGGCTGGGAGTCAACAATGTCGCCGGCAACAAGGGTGTGGGAATTGCCGCTATGTCGGGCGGCGTGATTAATGTTACCGTCTCTAACTTTGTTGTTGGTCAGGGGTATAACACCAACGCAACAGGGGATGATTACGGCGAAGCCAATGGAACCTTTAACTTTACCGGCGGAACAATCAATGCCCCTGTCAGTTTCATTATCGGCTATTCGCAGACAGGTCAGGCGGCTAACATAGGCGACCTGAAAGCCATCGGCACAATGACAATGTCCGGTGCGACTACCACACTTAACGTTACCGGCTCGTTTTTGGTCGGTTATTTGCTGAACGGCAACACCAGGACATACACATCCGGCACATTTACGATGGACGGCGGGAATCTTAACATAGCCGCCGGAGACAAGGGCGGATTTTTCGTAGCTCTTGAAAACTACGGCACAACTTGTGACATGGACGCAGTACTGACAATAAACGGCGGCACGATTACGATAACCGGCGCAACAAATCCGTATTTTGAGGTGGGCAGCGGCATGAATAACACCTCCAGTTCAGACCCCGGCGGGGTTATTAACGCGACGTTAAATATAAATGGCGGCACAATCGTCCATAACGGCCCGGCTGCAATGACGATGTACATTGGTAAACAGTCATACAAAGATGTTGAAATACACGCAGCGCTGAATATGACCGGCGGACTTCTCAAGAACACAGTGGGAGGCTTAATGGCTCCGTGGAGATATGCCAATACCAACCCCAATCATACCACCAAAATTCAGATGACCGGCGGCACAATCGACCTGACCGGCAGTCTTAGCGTCGGTTTTCTCAAAACAGGGTATCCTGATTCCGACTGCGATGTGAACTTTTTCGGCGGTCAAATTTATGCGGCGAGTTTGACTATCGCTGACGGCAGTCACATGAAGATTAAAAATGATGCTGTTTTAACACTGCCCGGTAATATGGTAAGCAGTCTTAACACCCTGATAGACGTCAAGAAAATCAGTACAGACCCGCTGGGGGGGCTTCAGGTTGTTTATGACGACAACAATGATGTAACCAGATTGAGCTGTACGGGGCCGGTATATGATAATGACCTAAACGGCGACCATATTGTGAATTTCAAGGATTTTGTAATACTTGCGTCTGAGTGGTCAAACAGCGGCTGTGAGGCGGCGGATTATTACTGCTATGGAGCGGATATTGACCATGACGGCGAGGTGACTGTAACTGATGCAGCTATATTCAGCGGCCAGTGGCTTGATTATGTTGGGACTGCCGCGAATGTTGTCGCATACTATACATTTGATGACGATGTTTATGACTCGACAGTAAATAAATATGATGGAACA
>JBFMDM010000233.1:0-1838 GCA_040753835.1 Planctomycetota bacterium | reverse complement strand
GCAGAAATTCACTGATGCTTGGATTCATATTGGTCAGATATTTGAGTCTGCCGGCGCCAACAACGTTATGTTTGTGATGACCTTGGATCCTTTCGAGCCGGGCGGGGCCGACTGGTCGGAGGTAACCGCTATTCCTTCTGCATATCTGGATGTCGTAGAGCTGGATGGTTATACCGATCCGGTTTTACGCAAAAACGCCAATCTTTCCAGCAACGAACTATTTACCAAAAAATTAACCGAAATCGCTTGGCAGTTGGAGTTGGTTTATCCTGATGCGGCCACTCGCCCGAGCATGGCCATCGGTGAGTTTGCTTTTAGCGGAGACGCAGCTGCCGGTCGGCCAAAAGACCAGGTTTATAATTGGTTTATCCACGATCTGATTCACGGTGCGTATCCTTTCTTAACCAGATTTAGTATTTTAAATACTTATTTAGCCGGACCAAGGCCGCAGGCAAACGCTTTAAATTATAGTCCTTCTCAGGAAGGATTCTGGAGCGCTATCTGGCAACCCGAATCTCCTTGGTATAATGATTTATTAGTGGAGTTGGGTAATTCGGTTGGATTCTGGCAGCATCCGCGTTTGGTACCGGCTCCGTATTCCATATATATTCCAGTGGCATTACGGTTGTCGCCATCGTTAAATGTTTTGAGTGATTACTCTAGTCCCCGCCAGAACCGGACGGCTAATGAAGTCAACGACCGGTTTGCGGCCTTAGCCGCTGTCGATTTTGCCGGGTTTAATCCGGTCAGAAATACCGATGGTTCCTGGCTTAGTCCGGAGATCGAAGCGGCCATCAATGAGGTATCAGCCTATTATCTGCAGAATAATCCTCAACAGCTGGTTTTATTAAATTCTTTAATCGAATCCGGTAAATTACGCGCCGGACCGGATGATACTTTGACTTTCTACGGCGCCAATAACAATGATACCTACCTCATTGCTACCAACAATAACCCCGATATTGCTTCTGCCATTATTCATGAGCTTAACGGTTTATCCCATGAGGAAAATCTGGCGGCGGAGCAGGCATTTGCCGCCCAAAGCATTCACCATGAATTTAATCCTACGGAGCCAGCATATTTTGCTAGCAACAATATTTTCCGCTCTCTCAATGGAGTAACAGTAAACAGCCTCGTATTGGTTAGAGACGGCGGTATGCGATATTCAGGCGTCACTCCGGAGATCGTAAACGATGAGCATATCGGTAGCGGTTCCTGGGTCAAGGCGGATTTTACGGCTGCCGGCCAGCATTTCAGCATTCATCATGAAACCGCCACATTAACACCATATGATGTATTTGATTCAAACTGGCAGGAGTATGCCAACAACCCTACCGCGTATGCCCTGCGCTTCCTGACTCTTGGCGCCGGCAATACTTATAGTATTGTTTTGATCGATGACGCCGGCCGGCAGCTGTCTTTCCCGATTGGAGGATCAGGCGGTTTAATTGGGGCTAACAGCTGGAAGAATCAAGTAGCGACGGCCGATTTTAACTGGCTTAAATCCAAAGCTCCGGCAGGGTTTAATTGGAGCAATATCTATGATTTTAGAATCAGGGCGGATCAGTCCGGTATGATGTTAATCAGCGATATCCAGATCGTGCATCTTAATTCTAACTATGATATTGCCATGGGGGTCGCCGGGCATGATTTACAGAATGATCCTCAGGAAAATCAGGAGAATTGGCGGCAGCGCTTGGACAATATTAATTATTTCGGGCAACCGGCCTCTATCTATACTTATTTTACGACGATTTTTGAGCCAATTGAGGAGGTTGCCGGCATGCCGGCACACTATTCCGATATTGTGGCCAGGGCTAAGGCTCTAACCGCGGTTA
>JBFMDM010000232.1:0-1869 GCA_040753835.1 Planctomycetota bacterium | reverse complement strand
AGAGGGGGTAGGTAGGGTAGTAAGGGGTGGGGAGTAGGGTGGTAAATCCCTACTATGTGGCGTAGGATTGGCATTTATACGCCAGACGCTCCCCGTCTAATTGGCGTATGCTTAACCCTTATACGTCAACGGCTTCAGGTCGGTAACGCAACCGCTTGACTTTCATACGCTATGTGCTTACGGGTCATACGCCATATACTTGCCCATCATAACGCACCTGCTCCATATCAATAACCGTTATGCTTGCCACTTATACGTCAGATACTCCCCGTCTGCTTGGCGTATGCTCCATACTGATAATAGCCGCGCTTCCGGTCTATACGCCACTTACTCGCTCTCTATTTTATAGGAATTCAGGGGTAGACCAAAAATCAATCAATTGATATTTTTCCTTGACCCCGTACATACTTTGTAATACATATTTATTTTGTGGATAGAGTTTCCCATACAAAGTATGTGTGGGGTTGACCTCTGTAAGAGGGTGATTAAAATATTGTTATGTCCAGCAATGTCTTACGCAAACCAACCGTGAGATTTGTCAGTTTGGGGTGCCCGAAGAACCTGGTGGATTCAGAGGTTATGCTGGGTTCCCTGGCCAATGCCGGTTACCGCGTCTCCCAGGACAACGAGCCAAATCAGGCCGAGAGCGATATCTTTATGGTCAATACCTGCTGTTTCATTGACGAGGCCGAGCAGGAGTCACGCGATATCATCAGCCAGGCCATAAATATCAGGGAGACATTGCGCAGAAAACATCCGGGTCAGGACGGTTATAAGATAGTGGTCAGCGGTTGTATGGCCCAACGTTATGCCCAGCGCCTGAATAAGGATTTTAAGGGTCAGATTGACGGCATTATCGGGCTGTCCGAACGGGATAAGGTGGCAGGGTTGTGCGATGGGTTGTTAAATAATGGAGATAGGGCCGTCCTTCGTGGCGCCAGAGTCGCCACTTCGGAACGGTGCCATATAGATGACCAGCGTCTGAGAATCACGCCCAGGCATTTTGCCTACCTGCGCATTGCCGAGGGGTGCGATAACCGGTGCAGTTACTGCGTGATTCCGGCGCTGCACGGCGCTTATCGCAGTAAGCCCGTGGACAAGGCGTTGGTTGAGGCAGAGACGCTGGTTGCCCAGGCCGCCAGGGAAATTAATCTCATTGCACAGGATATCTCTTCATACGGCAAGGATATCGGCAGTTCTCTGGCGGAATTGCTCAGGGAACTGGCCGCTATCAAAGGTCTGAAATGGCTCCGGCTGTTATACACCCATCCGGCCCATTTCACGGATGAATTGATAGACGCCATACGCGATATTGACAAGGTGGTCAAGTATGTGGATTTGCCCATCCAGCACATCAGCGACCGGATGCTCTCGGCAATGAAAAGGCACGTAACCTCCGGACAGATAAGGGATTTGATATGTAAAATCAGGGAGCGGATACCGGGTGTATTCATAAGGACCTCGGTGATTGTCGGATTCCCGGGCGAGACGGAAAGCGATTTCCAGGAACTGATGGACTTTATCAGGGATATGAAATTTGAGCGCTTGGGCGCATTTGAGTATTCCCGTGAAAAGGATACCCCGGCCTATAAGATGGCGCATCAGGTTCCGGCCAGGGTCAAGAAGGCGCGGCTGGATAAGGTGATGTCGTTACAGCAGGGCATTGCCTTCAGGCAGAATCAGGCGCTCAAGGGCAGGAGTATGGAAGTAATAATTGACAGCGCCGGTAAAAAGGGTATTTATATAGGCCGGACCTACGGCGATGCGCCTGAGGTGGACGGGAATATTATTGTCAAAACCAGGGCTAAACTCTCAGCCGGCGATATTGTTAATACCAGGGTAACCGGCAATAAAAACTACGACTTAATA
>JBFMDM010000231.1:0-1885 GCA_040753835.1 Planctomycetota bacterium | reverse complement strand
CGGCTAATCTAATCGCTACCGGCACAACCAAATTTGGCGGTATTACCTATACTTGGCCCGGGACGCAGAGCGCCAATACTTATCTAAAAACCGATGGCAGTGGGGGATTAAGCTGGGCCGCGATATCAGCCAGTTCAGAATCAGACTGGCAGTATGGAACAAATTACGCCTTAGACATGGTTACGACTTCTTCCACTATTCCGGTTTGGATTAAGGATGACCTTTATGCTTCATCCACAGTCAGGATTAATACGGCGGGCGGCAAAGACGCGCTTTATGTCGGTTCGTCCACCGCGCAGTTTGTGATTGATGACCATGGGAGAGTGGGGATTGCTTCTTCTTCTCCCTACGCCAAACTTGGCATTTCCGGCAATGGTGTTGTCCCTTCTTTCATGGTTGGAGACGAGGCGAATAATACGGATTTCATGGTTACCGGCGCCGGACTGGTTGCCATCGGCTCATCTTCCCCATACTTAACCACCGACGTTAAACTTTTAGTTGACGGCTACATCACCGCGCCAGGAGCGGGTTATCGTACTGAACGATTTGGTTATGGCGCAGGAGGAATTACTTCTACCAGTTCAGAATCAGTCTTTGTTGGGTATGAGGCTGGTAGAATTACTTATGGGAATAGCAATACTTTTGTTGGGTATCATGCTGGCTATAATAATACTGGCGGATACAGCAACGTAGCTTTTGGTGGCGGGAGTTTAGCCGCAAATACTACTGGTTATTATAATACAGCCATTGGCACAGGCGGGAGTTTAGCCGCAAATACTACTGGGTTTAGTAATGTTTCTGTTGGTTATTATTCTTTGGGTTCAAATACAGCAGGATATAGCAATATTGCTATTGGTGGTTCTAGTCTTTCCACAAATATTACTGGTTACGAAAATGTTAGTATGGGCATAGGATCTGCTCAAAATAACCGCTCCGCCACATCTACCGTTTTCATCGGCTTCCAGGCTGGTTATGGTGTCTCCGGCCAAACCGCTAACCGAAACAACGTCGTTATCGGCCAAAGATCTGGCTATGGCCTGACTTCCGGCTCATATAATACTCTCCTGGGCTACCAATCTGGCTATAATTTATCCGATGGCGCTTCTAATGTATTTTTGGGATATATGGCCGGATATGGAGAAGACCAGTCTAATAAACTCCATATTGCTAATAATTCCAATTCCACCCTAATCTACGGTGATTTTTCCAATGAAACCGTAACTATCGGCGCCACCTCTTCTTTAGCCCAACTGCAGATTAATACCAAAGCCGCTACCGACGCTTTCTATGTTGGTTCTTCCACCGCCCAATTTGTGATTGACGACCATGGGAGAGTGGGAATTGGGACGAGTACAATAACCAGCGGAACAAGAATGTTAATTGATGGTGAAGATATCTCCACTACTGGTTTATCTATTTCATCCTTAAATGATGGGGCCGCTTCAATTGGTATAGATCTTAGCACGGCTCAGTTAGATAGTTGGGATGATAAATATATATATATAAATAGCGCTAACCAGTGGGGGAATAATACTTTAATGACTTACCAGATTTCTTCAGCAGGTAGTTTAGATTTTTCAGCAGATTCTTCTGGCGCGCTTGAATTTAATGTGGGAGGGGTGGAAAGAATGCGGATCAATAATTCCGGTTATCTCGGCCTTTCCACCACCACCCCCTCCTCCCTCCTTTCTGTCCACGGCAACGCGCTCATATCCGGGGATCTCCATACGGCTAATCTCATCGCCACCGGCACGACCAGATTCGGCGGCATTACCTATACCTGGCCCGGAACGCAGAGCGCTAATACTTATCTAAAAACCGATGGTAGTGGGGGATTAAGCTGGGCCGCGGTCAGCAGTTCAGAATCAGACTGGCAATACGGCAC
>JBFMDM010000230.1:0-1894 GCA_040753835.1 Planctomycetota bacterium | reverse complement strand
AAAACGCCCGCAATCCCTTGTAAATCAAGGGTTGCAGACCAATTCGGGGGACATCTTACCGAATTGGTTTCCATACCCGCCTATTCCTGCAATCGCCCCCTGCCCCTACTGAAACAAGGTTACCGCCTTCTTCCATCCGAACCACGCCGTTCCTGAATTATCATTAGACACTTACTAAATCGTGGGAACGCCCCTCGTTTTACCACCTAACCATCTTCGTCTTACGCGCCTAATGGGTTACTGGATTTCAGTACCACCCTTACCGGATTTCCGGTGCGCCCCTGCTTTAACCGCCTTAGCCGGTTACTGAAAAACACCCACCGCCTGCCTCGTTTCGCCTAACGCACCTGCCGAATTAAACCAGGCCGGTTCTCGTTTCCAAGCCAAGCCATTCCTGCGAAAAGGTAACCGTATTAGGTGTTTTTGGGTAGCCGGTAGGGTGGACTACCCCCACCCCCTCTAAGATTTTGTCTGATTCTCGCCTGTTTTTATCCTCTTGTAAAATAAGGCGGTTAGGGCAAGTTCCCAAAATATTTGCAGATTTTTTCAATTTTTACTTGGAAAAAATCCTCTGAGAATCACTATATATAATAGAGAGACACGAGGGTTTCGCGAACCAAGAAACCAAAGGAGTTAATTATGAAAAACAATCAATCTGATGAAAAGGAACTGCTAAAATCCGCCAAGGCAGGCGGGGAAGCGGCTAATGAGTCGCTGGGCAAACTCTATAACTCTACCATAGATATGTAGAGACCGAGGCGCAACTTAAAGAGGTGTTATAGGTGTTATTGATAGAAGGCGCTGTCAAGGGGTTTGACGAGCCGCTGATGGTCCGCTCGGACAGCGGCGTGCCTTACCGGTTCCTGGCCTCGGTATTGCAGGCCGCCGGAGAGACCGGGTTCTGGCGCATAGAACTCGGGGCAAGAAGGCCGGCGGAGTAAGGGACGGAAATGTTACAAGAGTTACAAAGGTTGCAAGAGTTACAAGGGTTACAATGATTGCGGGAAAATCTGGGAAATCTGTGATTACGAAGTTTTCTTGATTATTGTGGAATAGAGTTCCTGTGTGAGTTTAACGGTGCGCTCTATGGTGAAGTCGCGCTCCACTTTCTCACGGGCAGATTGGCCGAGCCGGTCCCGGAGTTGCCTGTCTTTGGCCAGTTTCAGGATTGCAGTGGCCAGGTTTTCTGGTGTGTCTTCAATGACTAATCCGTTCTGCCCGTCATCCACAATCTCGGGCAGGATTCCGCGTCTGGCCACGATGAGCGGCTTGCCTGATGCCATTATCTCCAGCGCGGCACGGCAGGAGCCGTCCGAACCCGGAACCAGGAACAGACCGAAGTCAAATGTGTTCAGAGTGTCCAGATAGTCAGCGGTCTGGCCTGCCTGCCCCGAATGCTTTCGGGGCGCAGGCAGGTATCCGGCTGAGATGATGTTATTCTCAAGACCGAGCCGCTTAACCGGCTCGGTAACCAGTTCATCATAGTGCGTGCCCCGGCCCACGATGACCAACTTGACTTGCGACATCTCTTTGGCAACCTGTTTCATTGCTTCTATTATAATATGGAACCTGCGGTGGCGCTGGACCCGGGCGACTATGCCGACCACGATATCATCCTGTTTTAGACCCAATGAATTACTGATTTTTTGTGTAATTTGTGATTGGTCTAATTCGTGTAATCTGCCGAATCTGTGGTTGTCTATGCCGCTGGGGATAGCGGCCACCTTTTCGGATTCCAGCCCGAAGTTCCTCCAGTCGGCTTGAGCCAGGGTTTCAGATAGTGTAATATAACCATCCGTATGGCGCATCAGTAATTTGTTGGTCCAGGTCTGTTCCAGGGGATAGCCCTTATGGTTGGTGCGGATGATTTTGGTGTCCGGGAATCTTTTCTTTA
>JBFMDM010000229.1:0-1924 GCA_040753835.1 Planctomycetota bacterium | reverse complement strand
AGATATTTTATGGGGATGGCCTGAAACACGCGTTATTTATATAAATATAACCCAGCCCTGCACCGTATGGTGCGGGGCTGGATTGTGATTAATTATTTGAGTTCCACCTTGGCGCCGGCCGCGGCGAGTTCCTTAAGGATTTTCTCGGCCTCTTCCTTGGGCACGCCGGTCTTGACCGGCTGGGGCGTGGTATCGGTCAGGGTCTTGGCCTCTTTCAGGCCGAGATTGGTGATGGTCCGGATGACCTTGATGACCTGGATTTTGTTGGCGCCTGAATCCTGAAGGATGACGTCAAAGGTGGTCTTTTCCTCCTTCTTCTCGGCGGCCTCGCCTGCGGCGGCAACAGGGCCGGCGGCCGCGACCATAGGCATCGCCGCGCTCACGCCGAACTTGTCCTCAAACGTCTTGACAAAATCCTTCAGCCACATCACGCTGGAATTGCTGATGACCTCCAGCAACAACTGGCTCTTTTCCTCGTCCTTGAGGGTCTTGACATTGTCTAATAATTCTGTTACGGTAGCCATTTGCCACTCCTTTCTTGGTATATAATGGTATTTCTCGCTAAAACACGGATTTTGTAGTTTATACGAAATTCAGGGAAATGTCAAGAAAATACCAGGAATTTTATAAATATTTTTAGCCCGCATTATTAGTTTTTATAAGACCATTACTGAAGGCCGCCCACGATATAATATTAGGATGCGGGCAATCCCGCACATAACCTCTACTTCGGGCTGCCCAAGTTGCAGGTTATGTGCGGGGCGAGATTATGGTATAAGCATAAATGCCTAAAGCAGACCGTTATCATCTTTGGCACCGTATGAATAATCCTGATTAGGGGCAGTTAGATACAGCGACCCGCAGGGGCGGTGTATCAAGTTATCCGCCAAAGGCGGACTGCCCCTTATTACCCACAGTTTGAGCCCTTACGGGGTAAACTGCGCGAATCTATCTGTGGTTACATTACGTATCCTATTACAGTAATATATACTGTCAGCGTGTACCCGGTGCGCTTCAGCCGCCGGCTGAATGCTACCGACCAGTACTTCGCACAGGGGCAACCCAAGGTCCGCCCACACTTTCCAGCACGTATTCAATAGACGGCGTGCCGACGACTAACGGGACTATGCCCTGATTCACCACCTGTGAACTGGCGCCGGGACAACTCCGACCCCAAGGGCATCGCACTGGTCCGCATTGGTCCTGACCCTGAAGAACGCCCGGCCATTGGCAAATGACTGGTTGAAGATGCCCAGTTGCAGGATGACCGCCTTTGCCTGCGCCGGAACCCAGGGAGACAAATCCAGCGTCGTGTATGGGATATCCGCGCTGATGTCGGTCAGATACAGCGCCTCAACCGAAGGCGTCAGGAAGGTGAACCGGTCTCCGCCCACGCCCGGGGCTAATTTCTCCTGCGTAACTGCGCCAGATGCGATTTCTGCGCTTTCTAATGGCGGTGTTAACGGCCGGCTGGCCACGTTGGCCCATCTGAACCACCACTGATTGCCCTGTGAGAGGTCAGCCACCAGCACTTGTCCCTCGGTTGCCGGCGCGCCAGAAGAAAAAAAGCGGATTAGACGGCTCTTTGGCAACCAGGTCGTTAAGAAACGTTTCGGCCTGTTCTATCTTCTCATCCCGCAAAAGAAAGAGGATTGGGTCTAAAAACGTATTGCTTGGGCTGTCTTTGGCTGGATTATCAGACATAATGCGCTAAATTACCTCTTTTGCCGTCAAAAATCAATAAAATCCGTGTAATTTGCGGTTAAAATCAGGAATTTCTTCCAAAAAGCCGCCCCCAAATGCTTATTTTTAGAAAATTGGTGTTCTAACCAATTATGCTAAAGAAGTTACAAAATCAGGGTCTGTCCCCAATGCCACGGGAAATAACCATAGCAAATTGTCGCATCCTCTGAGGGCTATTCTG
>JBFMDM010000228.1:0-1932 GCA_040753835.1 Planctomycetota bacterium | reverse complement strand
GAGGAATCCCGCTCCTCGCAATGACAGGTTCCGGGCGTTGTCATTGCGAGCCTGCCTGCCGCAGGCAGGCCTGCCTGCCGCAGGCAGGCCTGTCAGGGCGTGGCAATCTCATTTTGTTAGACGCTCTAAGAATCTGGGGTCTATTTTCTCTTTTTAGTAGAGGCGGTATATTTTCCCCGCTTTTCTAATATGGTCAGTTGCGACGAAGCAGGAATATGTCCGATTTTCTCCGGGTTGCCATTGCGGTATCTGCCGGACCACTCGCCGTTTTCTTTTCTTTGCTTAAATGTCTTGCGGACAATGTGTTTGACGGTTTCCTCAATCAGTAGCGGGCGCTCGTTTTCTGATTGGGCTAATCGCTTCTGGGCCATCCTGACATATTCAGGACTAATCTCTATGCCCAGATAATCAGAACCCAATAATTTAGCCGCCACCAATGTCGTGCCGCTTCCGGCATACGGGTCAAGCACCACACCTTTCTTGTCATCCAGGATGGAATAGATACATCTGGCCGGCAGGGCAATCGGAAATGGCGCGGGATGTCCAATATTCATTTCCGGCCGGATTTCCCAGATTGAGCCGAGCAGGGCGTGCCTGGACTTCAATTCCTCGCCGATTTCATCGTTACCAACCGGTTTATGCAGCCAAAAGATTCTTTCTTCCAACTGCCAGAATCTCCAGCCCCTGATATTGGCCGCAATCTTGCGGTGCCAAATGATTTCCTGTCTCAATGTCCATTTCGTCCGAGCAACCCAACTATATGGGTGAATCATCACGCCGTTACGCCATCTTAATTTATGATTATAGAAGAATGAACCGCCCGGCTTGGTGATGCGGTATATCTCGTCAAGGACGGCTATCTGATTTTCCTGGTATGTCTTCTCATCAGCAACATCAGAAATATTATGATATTTAACCCGGTCAACCAGCCAGCCCTTGTCTTTTTCGCCCTTATTATAGGGCGGTGAAGTTACTCCGACATCAACGAAGTCATCGTTTATCTTTTTGAGCGTCTCCAAGGCATCGCCTAAAATAATCTGGTTATGCGGCCTCATTTAAGATTCTCCAGGAAATCGTGAAACTGGCGATTAAAGTTACTTTTGGTCTTATCCAGTTTTTCCTTGCTCAAGTAAACTACTTTAAGGGCAGGACAATCTACGTAGTCGCTAAAATCAAAGTTGGCGCTCCTTAAAAACCTACCGGATTCATCGCCCTTTGGGAAATGTCTCTGCAATTGCTTATTAAGATTGGCAACAAAGGTCTTATGTTTAAAGGGGAATTCCAGTATGTAGATAAGTTCGCCGTCCACAAACCCGCTTACCAGCATATTGGGATTTCCCGATTTATCCTTCTTCAATCTCTTGTGGGTATAATCCGTAAAATTACCGCCGCCATTGAGTTTACGGGGATGTTTTATGGCTTTGTTGTTTTCCGTATTGATATTCTGGGGTTTTGCCTCGCAATAGAGCGGTTTGCCGGTGATATGCGTCGACTGCTTGAATCCGTTGTAGCCAATCTTCTTCTCAATATGGGTGTACCCGGCCAGAGACACCGTAATATATTCCCTGATGGTTGATGAGTTTCGGTCGTTTATATAAATGGTCAGGAGTGTGGTCAACAAGGAAACCAATTGGTCCTTGGACTTATCCAATAATAAACTATTCAGTTCCTTATGCGGCTTGGTCGCATATGTTATAATAACATCCGCCAGTTCGCTATGCATATATGCTCCTCTCTGGAATCTGTCAAGTTAGTTATTCCCGCACATAAACAAATTAGTCACCGCTCTTTGTGTAATGTATCGCTATGCGTCAACGACACGTTGTCTTTTATTATCATTATTTATGTGCGTGGTCAATACAAATTGCTGTTTATCCGCGTGTACCTGCCCGCCGTCCCTTCGGGACTATGGCAGGCGGGTCTGTGGTTAGA
>JBFMDM010000227.1:0-1950 GCA_040753835.1 Planctomycetota bacterium | reverse complement strand
ATTCACCGGTTGCTGGAGCGCCTTGGTATCGCCGCCGAATGCCAGGACCAGTTGCTTGGTCTGCCGGGTCAGCGTCTCGGTGAGCGCTATTTCCTTGTCGTCAATCAGAATGGTCTTGATGCTGTTAATCTGGAGAACCAAGACCTTGCCGCCTGCCTGACCGTCGGGCAGGTCCGTCTTGATAAACACCCAGCCCATAGACGGCCTGGCAGTTCCGGGTTGCGTCTGCTGGGGGTAAGATTGTGGCCAGTATCCGCGTCTGCGGTAAAACTCATTCGGGTCCTGCGTTTCCAGTTTCTCATCCGGAGACGATTCCGGATACTGGAATCCCTGCAGCGTTCCAGTAATGGTTCCGGCATCGGACGACACAATAGTGGCGGTCTTATTGGCATTGAGCCGTATCAAATCCTGGATATTAGAGGCGGTCTGGGTGTAAGGCACATCCACCTTTCGGGCCGTAATGGACTCAAGGGACACCTTCTTGGTCAGTGATGCGCCCCAGAATGCGCCCAAACTGGCGTCCGGAATCTCGCTGATAATAATCTTGCCGTCAATCGGCACGGCCTCGCCTTCACAGCGCACATAGGCAAAACCGTTCTTGAACACTACCACTTCTTTGACTTGTGGCAGCGGAACAATATTCGTCGGCTTATTATCCTCGGCAAAGCCGATTATGGCCGTGGCCAATAGCATTACTATTGCCACCATCAGCGCTATCTGTTTCATAGTTGAATCCTTTCTATCGGCAGAGCGCAAGACGAGAATAGTATAATTTGTACTATACGCTCAACGCTCTTCGCTATACGCTGTTACTCTTTTATCTTTTTAACCTCTTCTTCATACCACGTCTTACCATCTTTTGCCCACCAGTCCTTCCAATTTCTGACCATTTGTTCCTTATCAGTCCTGCTGCCGGGCATTATTTTACCGGTCAGTTTTTCTAATCCCTTTTGGGCCTCCTGAGAAAGCGGAGAAAGATAATGGCCGCCTCCCGGCGCAAATTCGTAAAACGACCCCTGCCGGTCAATGGCTTCTATCAAAACAGGAAGGGCGCGAATATCTTTGAGTTGGGCAAGCGCCCAAGCCGCACTCAACTCAATCTTTTCGTCAGCATCTTTAAGCATCGGAATAATTTCTTTGGCAACAGAGTTGTCGCCTAATCTACCCAGCACTGTCAGAGTATCCGTTTGGGTATTCTTGTTTATATCCTGAAGACAGGACAGTATCTGCCGCGCAACTGAATGTTCTCTTATGGCAGACGGCCCGCCGAGTTTATGGATTATCAGGGCAGTTTCCAACCTTATCTGAGGGTTGACATCATTAGAAACAATCGGTAAAAGGTCTTTAATAATTGCCTTATCTCCCGATGCTTCCAAAGCCCTGATAACCTGGCTTCTTACATATTTGCTTTTATCATTCAGCAATGGCAAAATGTATTTAACCAAAGACCTGTCATTCAACCTGCCGAGCAACTGCACGGCCTCGCCGCGGCGGTATTCATTTTCCTCTCTTTTATCCTTGAGTATCGTTAAAATATCGCCCAGAAGGCCGTATTCTTTTATGACCAATGGACCGTCTAATCTAACGAGCGCATAGGCGGCATCCAACACAATCCTTGTCTCCTTATCTTTCATCAACGGAAGCAGTTCTTTAATGACCGACTTATCGCCCAATTCTCCGAGGGTTTTAATGGCAAGTTCCACCGTGTACTCATTCTCAAGCAAATCTAATATGGGTTTCATCAGATTATGTTCTTTAACCATTGCCGGACCGCCCAACTTGACAAGCGCCCGGATAGTAATCAGCCGAACATGCGGGTTGCCATCCTCTAGTTTAGGAAGAATAGTTTCTACGAGGGACTTGTCCCCAAGGCAACTAAGCGTATAAATCGCGTCGCTCCTGACATGCTCATTGTCATCGTCAATCAACGGCAATAAGTCCTTTATATAT
>JBFMDM010000226.1:0-1958 GCA_040753835.1 Planctomycetota bacterium | reverse complement strand
TAGGTGGCATTAAGGTTAGAGCAGGAGGTGAGTTCTACGCCGCGGTACATATCGTGCAGGGTGCAGTTATCAAGGAGAAAGAACTGCCCTGATTGAGAGCCGTCAACGGTCTGGACAGTCAAGCCGCTGGTCGGAGAAACACTCGGTACATAACCCAGATTAAACAACTCTGAATTCCTGAACGAGGCAAACGAGCCGCTTTGACATACGATATATTGCATATAGGCGGTCTGGGACGAGATGGTGGCATTGCGGTTGGTTGTTGATGCACCTGTGCAGGTGATGGCGCCGTTGGTCTGCACAATGAGGCCGACCTGTCCGTTGGTAGAGCCATTAAGTTTGAGGTTAGCACCCTGGTTTGCCTCGCCGATTATCTGCAGGACACCGTCTCCGGCCGTTGCGCCTGTGCCGACGTTGATATTGCCGCCGGTTGCGACCCAGGTCGCGGTCGTAGCGGATGGATTAAAGATTAACGTCTTGCCACGGTCCACGTTCACCGCATAGGTCCAGATGTTATCTGCAAATGTTACAGTAAACGGATTGGCGCCGGTCAGGTTCATCGTGGCTGGTCTATAATCAATTCTTGCCAAACGCCAAGAATGACCTGTTGTGGCAGAGCCGATGCTATTCAGTCCCCAGCCAATATCATTACCAGTGAAGACCAAGGGGGTGGTGGTGGCAGTGGTATTGGTCTCTATTCGTGCCTCTGTTCCGTCCTGAATCCTGACATTGAGGTTATTGGTGAATGCGCCGCCGGGCGCCATTTGTAAGGTCGCATTGCCCAAGCCGAAGAACTGCCCATTAAAGATGAGCATCCCGCTATTGGTAATCGCACGGCACAGGGCGATAATCGGGGTGCCGAAGGCATCCGTATCATTGATGGTTACATTATCAGTGGCTAAGATGGTCACCGTATCGTTTATAGTAGGCACGTTGTTCGGAGACCAGGTCGTTGCCACATCCCAGTTCCCGCCGCCCGTGCCGTTACTGGTATAGTTGATGCCGTAGGCCTGCCAAGTAATGGTGCTGCTGTTAAAGACCTGGTCAGTTGGTGTAGCCCGCTGCCTGCGCCAGTTAGTCAAAGTAAGATTAGTGGCTGTCCCGCCATCACGTTGGACACAAACATCTCTGGCCGTTGACGAATCAAACGATAATCCGTCAAGGGTTATTGCGCCACCCACGCCGACGGTCAAATGATATGAAGTCAATTCCCATCCCGCCCCATTATATATCTGCGCTGTTCCACCTCGGGAATTATTCCTGAAGGTGATATTCTGGAAGGTAGTAATTATAATATCGCTGATATACCCGAAATCTGCATTACCCCGTGGATAACCACCTAAGCATAGTCCTTCAGGAGACAGGTCTGAGAACTCCACGTTGTCCATAACCACGGTCGGATAGGTGGCAGTGTCGTTATAGACATAGAAACCGTAGGTTGTATTGGCGCCTGGCACGGCACGGACTATGGTCGGGGCCGTCGGCGTACCAGTGATGGTAAGAGTAGTGCCCACCTGGCTGAAGCGGTAACGGGTATTCGGCGCTGCGCCGCCTGAAAATCCGCCCGGATATGTTACATACATCCCGTCCGGAAAATAACCCTGCTGGACATAGTTTGATGAATAGTTTGTGGGCGCGAATTCTATGACCTTCTGGGTATTGGCATCACCAGAACCGGTGTACAATTCCCGGTCATAAGTGTACCACTCTGATTGCTGGTTTCTGTAATCACCGAAGATTCTGGTTAAGCCAGGGACGCCATCGTGCCGTCTTGAGCGAACCCAGTTCTCGCTTATATTTCCACCCGCATATTCAAACTCCGTGGGCGAGTCAAGGACGCAGTTGGTCAGTTCCACCCGGCTCATAAAGACCGTGGTATTCCAGATGAGGGAGATGTCAGCCGTGGTATTGGCGCCATTAGTGCCAAAGGCGCAGTTGGTTATGGTTACCGGCTGTGA
>JBFMDM010000225.1:0-1964 GCA_040753835.1 Planctomycetota bacterium | reverse complement strand
ACAGCCGGCGATGATTTCATCACTGGAAAGCGGCCGGTCGGCTGGAATAACATTATCCGGATTGCCTGAAGGACCAAAGGCGCGTTTGGGATGCGGACAGGAATGGCGGCAACGACGACGTCTCTCCATCTTGATACCCCCCTTTCGCCCCGATGCTTCGTTCGGGGCGTCCCGATTCACATCGGGGCGCCGGTCGGCTGGCCTGGAATACTGGTAGTTAAACCACGATAAAGCGGGAGGGGACACAAAGACGACCCTGACTTAAACTCTGTCCCGTCCATAATAATATACCCATCGGAAACTAAAAAACAAGTGGAATCTGAAAAAAATGCGCGAAATAATTTTGTAAGCAGATTTGGCGGAGGGAGGAGGATTAATTGGTATTGCTTGCCCCCCGAAGTGCTTCGGGGTGGTGTTCCCTAATTACGGAAGGGTACATAGTGTCCCCCGAACCGTTAGTCGAAGTGTCCCTAACCGGCCCTAGGCGCATCAGCCGATTACCTATAAGTTTGGCTCCATTTCCACACATCAATAATAACTTTTATTGAACCTGTACCATACACGAATACCAATGCCAGACCAAGCAACGCACCTATTTTCTCTTTGATTTTATCAAACAAAAGAGTCAAAACCAACGTAATAACCGCCGAGACCAGAGTAATAACGAATGATGCGATTAATAATATCGCATAAGGCGGCCGGTATTGATTTATCTCATTTGAGAGGTAAATAAGGAGCATAAGGAAAAAGGAAATACCGCTGAACATGCCAATCTTTGCGAACACCTTGCGTGTTTTTTCTATTCCAGGTTTCATGTTTAAATCCCTTTAGGTCCGGGTCCGGGAACACCCGGCACATAAGGTTTATCAAACACTCGCGATTGATAAACCCCTCCATCAAACCATTTGCACAATAGATTACACAAATATTATGTGCGGGGCAAGGATTTAGTTTGAGATAAATATCGGGTTTTACTTGACTTGTTCTCATAAATGAACTATAATCAAATAAGAAATCTATGCTATCTCAAAGGCGCCAACTCCATCCTACGTTTAAGGCCGCCTGCCGCATTGTCTTTGTTATTGGCATTGCGTTTTCATTGTTCCTGGTTAGCAACAGTTGCGGCGGCAAGGGCGGCAAATCCGGCGGCCAGTCCGGCTCCAGCGCTCCGGTGCCCGGCGCTTTCCAGACCACCCTGCCGCTTGACGGCGCCATCAATATTGACGTCTATTCCTCGCCCGTGCCGGTCGCCTGGAACGCGTCAAACAACGTTTCCAGTTACATACTTGAGGTGGCCAAGGAAGACGATTTCACGCCGGGAAATATGGTCTATACCGTTACATTAGGACCCGGCGCCACCAGCCACTCCATAACCTTCGGGACATTATGGGGCGGGGTCTGGTATTACTGGCGGGTCAAGGCGGTCAACTCATACGGCACGACCGTCTCGTCCGATGCGCCCTCCTGCTTTTATACCTCCGGGAGCGGGACCATCCCAGGCGCATTCAACCTGTCCGCGCCGGCTGATAATTTCTCGCCGGCGTCACTGGCGCCGGAACTTTCCTGGACCAACGCTACAAAGGAAAGCAAATACATTGTCTATATTGACAACGACTCCAATTTCTCCTCGCCGCTCTATACGGACACAGCCAGGCCCGGCGAGTTGAATGTCCAGGTCCCTTCCTCAGCCGGGCTGGCTGAGACAACCCGCTATTACTGGAAGGCGGACGCCTACAATCCGTTCGGCACGCGCCCGTCTTCCACCTACTCGTTCGTAACCGGGCCGGTGAAATCATACACCATCACGCCCACGTCCACGACCATCTCAGCCGGCAACAGCGTCACGATGACCATAACTGCCTACAATTCCAATAATGCCGTGGTTACCTCGCATGAGCCCTTTACCCTGACGATGAATTCAGGCACTGGTCTTACCTATTATAATAACAATTCCCTGACCATCA
>JBFMDM010000224.1:0-1975 GCA_040753835.1 Planctomycetota bacterium | reverse complement strand
TCCTCAACTGACTGGAACATATTTAACCAAAAAATTGGTTCATCCACAGTTTCCGCGTTATCCGCTAATTATTTGTCTAAATGGAATACTACTGGTTTTGCTAATAGTTTAATATATGATGATGGCTCCTATATCGGCATAGGCACTACATCTCCCTCTCGTTCTCTCTCCGTCCACGGCAACGCGCTCATATCCGGGGATCTGCACACTGCTAACCTAATCGCCACCGGCACGACCAAATTCGGGGGGATTAGTTATACCTGGCCCGGAACGCAGAGCGCCAATACTTATCTAAAAACCGACGGTAGCGGGGGATTAAGCTGGGCGACGGTCAGCAGTTCAGAATCAGACTGGCAGTATGGAACCAATTATGCTTTAGACATGGTTACGACTTCTTCCACTATTCCGGTTTGGATTAAAGATGATTTATACGCCTCGTCCACAGTCAGGATTAATACCGCCGCGGGCAAAGACGCGCTTTATGTCGGTTCGTCCACGGCGCAGTTTGTGGTTGACGACCATGGGAGAGTCGGGATTGGGACGGCGGATCCGGCGGCGGCTATGGAAGTGAACGGAGACATTTATTTATCCAGCGGCGCGGATCGCACTATTAAAATCGCCACGCCAGGAAGCGGCGCGGGCGATTCTTTGACGGTCGCGGCGGCCGCGGGCGGGAGCGGCGCCAACGGCGGCAGTCTTTATCTTGCCGGCGGAACCAGCGGCGACGCTGTCGGCGGCAATGTGTATATTACGGGCGGACTGGGCGGCATGACCAGCGGCGACGTTATTTTAGCCCATAATGGAGTATCGGCTTACGGCAATGTCGGCATCGGCATGGCTTCACCGTCGGCCCAATTGCATCTCAACACCGCGGCCGCTACTGACGCGTTTTTAATCGGCTCTTCCACTACTCAATTCATTGTTGACGACCATGGCCGAGTGGGTATTGGCACCAGCTCGCCCATGACAGCGCTTTCAGTTACTTCCAATTCCGGAACGCAATTAACTTTGGCCTATGACAACAGTAATTATACGGATTTTAAAGTAGCGGCTGACGGCAGTTTTACTATTGAAAGCTCGGCCGGTTCTGGCTCGCTTTTGACCGTGGGTAATGGAGCTGAAGAGGATGGAGGAATTATTATTGATGGCAGTGCCCAGGATTATTACATGGCTTTAGATGATACGGACGATATGTTTAAGATTGGTTTAGGCAGTGCCGTGGGCACAACTCCGTATTTATCAATTGATTCCATAGGCAGGGTTGGTATCAGCACAAGCACCCCCCAGCAGGATTTTGTCATAGAAGATACTTCCAGCGGCGGCACCGTTGCTGATATTGTTAATTATTACAGCGGCGGTAGTGCGTATTCTATCTGGCGGGCCACATCAATTTCCAGCACTCTGTCTATGGGCGCGTTTAACTCCAGCTATGCCGCGCCTTACACCAGCGCGGGCATGGTCTACACCGGCAGCGGTCAGGATTTACTGCTGGGTACTGATGGCGTGTGGAAAGCCGTAATAAAAAATACAACCGGCAATGTCGGTATCGGCACCACCTCGCCCATGTACGGCCTGCAGGTGGGTTCCACCGCCGCGGGCAAAGACGTTATGATTGACGCGGGCGCTCTATGCGTTGACGACAACGGCAAATGCGCCGGCGCCATGACTGACGGACATATTTATTCCTTAAGCTCTTCCTGGGAAGGCGCGGATTACGCCGAGTATTTTTATTCCCGCGATACTGATTTAGTTCCCGGAGAAGTGGTTTGCGTTGACATAGAAAAAGAAAACGCGGTTAGACGGTGCGAGCGGGGCGGCGATCCGAACTTAATCGGCATTATATCAAGCGACCCGGCCATTGTCGGGAACAATAAAGAAGGAAATTGGGACGATCCGCATTATAAAATCACCGGACTTTTAGGCCAGGTGCCGGCTAAAGTTTCTAGTGAAAACGGCCCCATACGTCCGGGCGACG
>JBFMDM010000223.1:0-1999 GCA_040753835.1 Planctomycetota bacterium | reverse complement strand
GTCATCGGCATAGTCGATTACGCATCTTGGGACATACAGCCTGATTTCATCAAAGTACAGATTACCCGTTACGCCGCCGGATGAACCATTGCCTACGCCAATCCTGAACAACTGAACATTGTTAAGGTCAACGCCGCTTATCGCCGTAAGGTCGATATTCCATGTCTCCCAGCCATTGCCCAAAACAGGCATAACCATATCATTAAGGTCAGGATAGTCAACTGTTGCGCTGTTTGTGCCGTCGCCAATTGTAACATAAAGCTTGTTAGACATTACATTATCCTGCTGAGGACGGAATCTGAGACGAAGAGCTTTAATGCCGTCCCTGTTCCAGTCAGCAGAGATATTCATCGATGTGGAACTATCGCCGGCATAATTGAGCTTCATCGCCTGGTCGCCGTAGTCGACGAAATAGGCGTAATTGATGTCAGTTACCCTATTGATAAGCGCTATATCAGAGCCGCCGCTCTCGCTCCAAACAGTAAGCAGGTCGGTGGTATCATCATAGCTTTCAAAGTCATCCACTGTCTGATAGTTTCTGACGGTAAAATGCCATACACGGCCTTTGGTTCTTACACCGCCATCATTGACTTCATCCACCCTCCAGTAATAGTCTTCGCCCATTTCAGCCGCAGGCGTAATCGTCCAGTTCACATCGGTCAGAGCGCCGATATAAACGCCGGTTGTGTCTGTGATGTCGGCATCCCTGACAGCCTGTTCGTCAGCGCTGAAATACAGTTCGTGACCATTGGCAGCCTTTACGCCGTCGCCGGGAAGCCAGCTAACCTTTATAACCTCGGGTTTATCGACAACCGAGTCATGAGCTGGAGTTGGCGCATACGCTTGTGCATCATCATAGCGGTCAAGATACATAAATGTCTTATTCGATGTACCGTTATAATCTATGACAAGGTCGCCTTTCGGGTCGGTTTCGATAATTCTGCTGTCAGCAAAATAAGTCTGGTAGGTAGCAGTATCGTTGCCAGTCGAGACTAACTTAGCGGTGCCTTTAATTTCCAATTGGCTACCGGGTTCGATACTTAAACCCGAACAATAGATTTCGCCGCCAAAAAAGTTGACATCGCCTATTGCATGAGCTAATTCTGGTCTGTTGTAGCCGACCGACAGGTCCCCTGAACAGTCTATTGTGCCGCCTGTCATTTGGATACTGCCTCTGACAGTACCAGTAGTGGCATATACCCACGGACATTGTATATAGCCATTGGTCAGCTTGATTAATCCATCGGTCATAATCAATTTTCCGTAACAATTGGTGCCGGTCCCCCAATCGGCGCCTCCGATACGGAATGCGATGTTGCCGGCGCCGGTTTGCATGATGGTACCGCCGCCCATGGTTAACGTTCCTGAAACTGATCCGCCTGTCATAGTTGACCAGCGGGGCCAGCCAAGATAAAACTGGGTGCCGCCGATATTAAGCAATCCGCCGGTGTTTATTGTCATGAAACCTTCTGAGACGCAGTCATTGGAATTGTTGGTAGCGCCGATAAATGTTCCGCTCGGTGCGTTCATAGTTCCGCCGTTCATTATAAATGAACCTTTTGTGTAAGCCTTCAAACCGCCGTTCCACACAGCGCCGATTAAGAACCAGTTGTTTGCTGCGACGTTTATCTGAGCAGTGCCGGACATTGTCATTGTACCAATCGCGTTGCAGTCACCTACGTTGGCGCAGGTGGCAGCGGATGTTTTACCTATCCAAGGACCCCAATTTACGCCGTTGAAGTTGATTGTTCCGCCGGTCATGTCAAAAGTTCCAATCGCCTGACCTGCATCGGTATCTCCGGCTTTGAGGTTATTCATGTTGCCAATGTAGATGTCGGTAGCGCCGTTAAGATTAATTTCTCCGCCGGACATTGTGGCATAACCGGTGGCCTTGAAGCTTGGGGTATTTGAATTATCCTGATAGCCGATATTCATGGTAGTCGTTGTGTTAATCGTTCCGCCGCTCATATCCAGATAACCTATCGACCCGGAGCTTTGG
>JBFMDM010000222.1:0-2000 GCA_040753835.1 Planctomycetota bacterium | reverse complement strand
CATCAACGAACTGATATTCACGCCGCCGGGAAATAAACTCACGCTTATAAAATACCTGACAGGACAGCCATAATTTCTTTGGCGGCATCAGGCATTGCCAGGACTTTGGTCCTGGAAGAAATCTTTTCCAATGCCTTAAAACCGTTCCGCTCCATATCATCCAGAAGATACGCCACCTTCCCGGCAAGTTCATCCTGACTTATCAGAATCCCGGCGCCTTTCTGGTATATGTCCATTGCGTTAAAGTGCTGGTGGTTGTCGGCCGCCTGGGGATAAGGGACCAGGAGCATCGGCAGTCCAAAGAGCGTCATCTCGGCAATGGCAATGCCTCCGGCCCGGCTAAGCGCCAGGTCCGAGGCCGCATATATAACGCCCATATCATCGCTGAACGGCTTCACCAAATGCTCTATACCTGATTTCTCATAAACCTCTTTTATGCGCTGGTAGTCCTTCTGGCCGGTCAGATGAATCATGCCTAATTTATCAGATAGTTTCTTAAAGCGCTCTATGTTATCCGTCACTGCCCTATTCAATGCCTCGGCGCCCTGACTGCCGCCGATGACCAGCAGGATATGCTCTTTGGCCAGCCCAAGCGACTTGCGCGCCTCGGTTTTGCTGCGCTTGACATAAGAAAGAATCTCCTCACGGACCGGACTGCCGGTTGCTTTTAGAACCTTTCTGTTCCTGAGATAGCGAAGGGAACTTTCCCACTGGCAGAAAACTTTTTTGGCAAACGGCGCAAACAGGCGCGAGATTCTGCCGGGCAGGACATTCTGCTCCAGCAACACAACCGGCACGCCTCGTAATAACGCAACCACCAGCGGGCCGAATGAGCCGTAACCGCCCAGGCCGACCACCACATCCGGATTGAACCATGAGAAATACCGGCTGGTTTGATACAAGGCAATCAACAGATTAATGCCGAAGGTAAGAACGGTCCATGGTCTCCTGAAAGAAGGCAGGCGCGGGGAAGGCAAGGCATGGAAGTTAAATTTATAGCGTTCCAGTTGGGCCTTATCAAACGGCCGATTAGTGCACAGGAATAGTATTTCGGATTTATGTATTTGCGCCAAGGCAATGCCCGGAAAGAGATGTCCGCCTGTTCCGCCGCCCGCAAAAATTATACGCATACTTTTGTATTATCATATTGTTGACGGAAAAGAAATATAAATTTATAGTAAATTATATGAAAATCTTAGTCACCGGCGGATGCGGATTCATCGGCTCTAATTTCATCCGCTACATCCGGAAGAGCCGCCCCAAGGTAAAAATCACCAATCTTGATTTGCTCACCTATGCTGGCAACCCGGCCAATCTTGAGGATATCCGCGGGGACAAGACCGCAGTCAGTCCCGCTAAGAAGGACAAAAGATACCGATTCGTCCGGGGCGACATCAGGGACGGCAAACTGGTCAACCGGCTGATGGGCGAATACCCAGACGCGGTGATAAACTTCGCGGCCGAGTCGCACGTTGACCGGAGTTTATACAAGCCGGCCGAGTTCCTGAGCACCAATGTCATCGGCGCGCAGATTATGCTGGAAGCGGCCCGGAAACATAATATCAAACGGTTCATCCAGATATCAACCGACGAGGTTTACGGCTCACTCAAACCCAAAGAGCCGGCCTTCCGCGAGGATTATCCACTTGAGGCCAGCAGTCCCTATTCGGCCAGCAAGGCCGCGGCAGACCTGCTGGTCAAGTCATACGAAAAGACCTTCGGATACAAGTCAATCATCACCCGGAGCAGCAATAATTACGGGCCCTACCAGTTCCCTGAGAAAGTGATACCGCTTTTCATCACCAATGCCCTGTCCGGAAAACCACTGCCGCTTTACGGAGACGGCCTTAATGTCCGGGACTGGCTCTATGTTGAAGACAACTGCCGGGCTATTGCAACCGTGATGCTCAAGGGCAGGCCGGGCGAGATTTACAACATCGGCGGCAATTGCGAGCGGACCAATCTCTATATCACCAGGACAATCCTGAGACACCTCAAAA
>JBFMDM010000221.1:0-2017 GCA_040753835.1 Planctomycetota bacterium | reverse complement strand
TTTAGACACGTTCTCTGTCCCCGCTTCCCTGTACCTTAACGGGTATAAATAAGGGCAACATTACCATTATTTAGCAAGGTGTATCAGCATCTTGTCCTCACAAACAACATAACCCCTGTCCTGGAGTTCCTTGTTCCGTGGGTCAGTTATCTCTACTTTGAGGTATATCAGGTCGCTTTCCTCGCCGTTGGTGAAATCATAAGTTATGGTAGCCCGCAGTTCTTTACCGCCGGAGACGGATGTTACAGTGGTAACTGTAAACGTGCCTGCCGGCTTGGTGGCGGTCTTGGTACCGCTACTAACCGGTGCGGGTGGTTTGAGGGTAATAGTTGCTTTGGCGGTGGTGCTTACGACCACTGTAACCGCACCATATCGTTGTGAGCCAGGGACTTCATAGGCACCGGTCTTGGGGTTTTTAGTCCAGCCTGCAGGTGGCTGTATCGCATTATTCTGCGGCGTAGAGTATCCTGATGCCAGTGAGGTATCAGTAATACCTTTTTGGGCATTGGCAAGCAGCTCACCGCCCCAGGTACCTATTACTCCGGTATGCGTCGCGGTGTCACCATAGTCATCCAGGGCGCTGTGCACGGTCTGGGTGATATTGTTTATGACGTTAATCCGCTCCTGTTTCTCCTGACTGCTCAGGCGACAGTCTTTGTTTATGCTGTCTATCTTCTTTTTGGCTTCGTCGTCTATATCTTTGGCAACAGCCTCCCGGCTGGTCAGGGCAAGTAATCGCTCTATGTCTCCTAAGAGGTCGTGCCCTGCCTGGGGCGGATAAAACCCCGGCTAACTGCGCCAGAATTTCATTGTATAAGGCGTTTAACAGGTTAAAGGCAGTGGCAAAATCTCCCTGCCGGTATTTCTCCAGCGCGGTGCCGACTTTTGCCATAAACGACTCATACATCCCGTTGGTGATTACGTTTTCTTTTAATAGCGACATCATTTGCTCAGGCAGAACATCAATGCTTACCTTCTTTATCAGTTCCACGATGGATTTATAACAGGTTGCCCGGTGCTGCCAGTACCAGTCGTATGCGATGGGGCTATCGGCGGTATCGCCTAAGGTATAAAAATGAGTGGGCGATGTGGAAATAACCTTAAAGCCTAATCGCAAGGGGACTGAGCCATAAAGCCCGCCGGCATAAGTGGATGTGTAAAGCCTGATGGCACCTAATCTGGCAACGTCGCTTACCGGGATGCCGAGTCTGGCGGCAAGTCCTTCAGGGTTATCAACCGTCTGACCGTAGCCGGGGTCAACCGTGCCGACGGGTCCGGCAACACCATCGCCATACCAGGCAACCCATTGCTTTGCCCAGTCCGACCCTAAGTTGCTGATTCCTAAAGCGGCAATCCGGTCGTAATAGTAATAACTGCCTCCACCGCCGTAGCCGGGCATACCGGTGGCGTCTGTCCACCAGACCCAGAACGTAGGCCAGGTCGGTGCTTCTTCTATACTTACCGCCTGGAGTTTATCCGTCTCATATAACGTTAGGATGTTGCCCCAGACATAATCGGGCGCGGTGGCGTCAAGTTCAAAATAGACTACCTGTCCTAATTTGTCTACTTCTACTTTAGTAGTGCCGGCTGGACCGGTGATTTTGTATGTCCAGTTATGGGTGGTCTGTGTAGTTGCAAGAGGAGAACCGGCGGGATTATATTTGGGCGACTTGGCTGGGTCAATCGGGAAGTTCTGGTGCGTGATGCCCGGGTTGTCAGTCTCGGTGTAAACAAGACAGACTCCTAATAGCCCAACTATCGCTATTGTCACTAACAATTTTACCCGTGTCATACAACACTTCCTTCTTTCTTTTCACCACAGAGGTCTTTGTGAACTTGGTGTCTTTGTGGTTATGTGGTTAGCCGAATCAAGAACAGTAACTATCTTAATCCGGGATCCGTCATTTAACCACAGGTGAACACGGATAAACACTGAATTTATAAGGGGTAGGTGCCTTTCCATCTTTCGCCCAACGGGTGAAAGGTCAGAAAATTGGCACTGTTATTTAACCCCTTA
>JBFMDM010000220.1:0-2027 GCA_040753835.1 Planctomycetota bacterium | reverse complement strand
TCCTGCTAATGAGACAACGCAGAGTGAAGCGAATCCCGACAAAAACTGTCGGGATCTAACTCGCTGTAACGCTCCTTCGCCGCTAACAGCGAGTAAGAAAGGCCTGTGGGCCAGTTTTCTGATTGTCCTGTCCCTGATGGGTCCGGGCCTGATTACCGGTAACTTCGGCAACGACGCCGGCGGCATCACGACCTACTCGGTGGCCGGTATTGAATTCGGCACTTCTATGCTCTGGATGGTGATTCCAGTGGTTGCCATACTCCTGCTCTACCAGGATTTGAGCGGGCGCATAGGCGCAGTAACCGGCAAGGGGCTGTCCGACCTCATCCGCGAGAATTTCGGGGTCAAGGCCTCGTTCTACATAATGGCCGGCAAGTTCGTCGCGGGCATCGCCAACGCCGCCTCCAACATCGCGGGCATCGCCGCGGCTATGACGCTCCTGAACATCCAGTATCTTTCCAATAAATACATCGCCGTGCCGCTGCTGGTTACGGCGCTTTGGATTCTGACCATCAAGGCGAATTACCGCAGGTTTGAGAAGGTCTTTCTTGTCGGCATTCTGTTCTACGGGTGTTACATCGTGTCCGGTCTGATGGCGCCGGTGGACTGGGCCGGGGTCGGACAGGCCGTCATCACGCCGTCATTCAGTTTTGACCACCGGTTCCTGATGCTGATGGTGGCGCTGATTGGCACGACTCTCGCGCCCTGGATGGTCTTCTATCACCAGTCCAGCGTAGTGGAAAAGGGCATCACCATCTCTAATTATAAATATTTCAGATGGGAGGCGCTGTTTGCGGGCCTGAGCGTCGGCCTGGTAATCTTCTTCATCATTGTCACCTCGTCCTGCCTGCATGGCCGTGGCGAGGTCAAGACCGCCGAGGAGGTGGCGCTGGCATTACAACCCCTGGGCGGGCAATATACCACGTATCTCTTTGCCATCGGCCTGCTGGTCGCCTCTGTCGGCGCGGGCATCATCCTGCCCTTGTCCACCTCGTTTTCGGTCTGCGAAATCTTCGGATGGGAAAGCGGGGTAAGCAAGCGGTTCGTTGAAGCGCCGCAATTTTATGGGATGTTTACCTTGCAATTGCTTATCGGAACTGTTATCGTGCTGATTCCGAAGATATCGTTGATTTGGATAATGATACTTTCGCAGACCCTGAACGGTCTGCTGCTGCCGCCGGTGCTGGTGATTATGCTCATCCTGATTAACAAGAAAAAGGTGATGGGCGAACACCGCAACGGCTGGCTGATGAATACGGTAGCGATTGCGGCGACCATAGCGATTTCCGTCTGCGCCCTAATCCTGGTGCTGATAGGAATAAGCGGAGGATAGGACAGTCGGCCGGTCTGCCAGTCAGCCGGTGGACCAGTGGGTCAGTCGGACTGTCAACTGGTCGCCCAGTCGGTTAGTTGCCCGGCAAACCAAAAAACAGGCGGACTGATAGACAGAAAAACCTGAGGACTGACCAATGAGGTAACCAGATTTGAGGATTTGGAATGCTGGAAGAAGGCAAGAGAACTTACCAAAATGGTTTACCAGATAGCCGATAAATTCCCCAGGGACAGGCGATTGATAGACCAGATAACCGGTTCAGGAATTTCATCAATGAATAATATTGCTGAAGGATTTGATAGCGGTGGAGACAATGATTTCCTAAGATATCTTGGTTATTTAAGGAATTCGGTATCGGAAATTCAATCCTGTCTCTATGTTGCATTGGACCGAAAGTATATCAACCAGGATAAATTTGATGAGATTACCAAAATGCAACGTTTTGCCGCAAACTAATAGACGGGCTCCGGCGATATTTAAGGAAAAATAAGATTAAACCGACTGTTTGACTAACCGGCAAACAGGAAGACCGGTGGACTGGGAGACCAATTGAATGTGTGGAATATTAGGTATTTGCGGAACCGGCAACATCGTGGGCGAATTGTATAACGGCCTGGGCGCGCTCCAGCACCGGGGCCAGGACGCAGCCGGAATCATCACCTTTGACCAGCAGTTCCATCTCAAGAAGGGCAAA
>JBFMDM010000219.1:0-2102 GCA_040753835.1 Planctomycetota bacterium | reverse complement strand
CCTTCCGAAGAAGGGCAATGGCGTGTAATCTGCGCTTTTCTAATACTGTGGCTGTTCCGATTGGTCTCATGTAACATATATCGTCAATTTCCTCTTAGGACTTTAGCAAAGTGAGTATCAATAGTATAGTCTGTGTATTGATCCAATGCGTCTTTGCAGTTGCGGCCATAATTGATAAAACAAGCAAAACCCCACTAGTTGCACCTGCAAGTGTTCGCACTAACCTATCCTCAAATTTTAAATTTGGCTTTGTAAGATTCCATAGCCATTTTAGAAGAAACCATACTAGAACTGGAATCAATATAAGATAAGATATGCGAACCAATAACCACAATTGCCAAGAATCATCTATTGGTCCCCAAATTAACAAGGAAATAAAAACTGCTGACACAATATATGCCCGTGAATTCATTTCGTTCTCCTCAATCCGTCGATAATCGCTCCCGTAATCCGGGGACACCCAGCACATATCGATGTGCTGGCGGGCTTATGCGCGGGATAGCCCATAATCTTTCAATGTATTCTTCAATTTCTCAGCATTCTTCTTGCCCATCGCGCAGAGCGGAAGACGCATCTGGTCCTGCTTGAGCAGGCCGAACATCTTCATCGCGGTCTTAACCGGAATAGGATTTGATTCTATGAACAGCGCCTTGAACAACGGCTGGAGTTTGAGGTGCAATTCTTTGGCATGCTTAAAATCGCCGTCGTTATATAGGTCTATCATCCGGACCACCTCAGCCGGTATGATGTTGGAAGCAACCGAGATTACTCCTTTGCCCCCAAGACAAAGGATGGGATAGGTCAGTCCATCATCGCCGGAGAGGATGGTGATGTTACAAAGTTTCTTAATCAGGGCGATGCCGTTAAGATTGCCGCTGGCCTCTTTTATGGCTACGATATTCTTAACGTGCGAAAGCCGCGCCACGGTCTCAGGCATCAGGGAAACCCCGGTCCGGCCCGGGACATTGTAAAGGATTATCGGGAGTTTGACCGCCTTGGCCACGGCAGTAAAATGCAGGAACATCCCCTCTTGGGTGGGTTTATTATAGTAAGGCGTAACAACCAGGGCCCAGTCCACCCCGCACCTCTGCGCCATCAGGGTCTGCTTTATGGTCTTGGCCGTGTCATTGCTTCCGGTGCCGGCGATGAGTTGTACTCTTCCTCGGACATGCTTTACGCAGACCCGGAAAATCTTTTCCTTCTCGTCATCGGTAACGGTCGGGCCTTCACCGGTCGTGCCGCAGAGAACGATGCCAGTAACACCGCTACTTATCTGAAAGTCAATCAACTCCCTGAGTTTCTTATAATCCACCACCCCGCTTTTAGTAAACGGGGTGACCAATGCCGTAATGCAACCGTAAAACATAATCTACTTCCTTGAGATAACCTCTTTCATATCCCTGACGGCCCGTTCCAGACCGACCAGAACGGCCCGGGCGATGATGCTGTGTCCGATATTGAGTTCCTCTATTTCCATAATATGTGTGACGGGCTGGACATTGGTGTAATTCAGGCCGTGCCCGGCGGCCACGCCGAGCCGGGTGTTGCGGGCTGTAACGGCCGATTCGGCCAGTTTATGGAGCGCAACGCGCTGGGATTCAGGGTCCTGGGCATTGGCATATTTGCCGGTATGCAGTTCCACTACCTGAGCGCCGACTAATTTGGCAACCTGGAGTTGCTCACGGTCCGGGTCAATAAATATGGAAACAATGATATTGTTTTTCTTGAATAATTTCACGGCCTCTTCAACCCGTTTACGCTCCTTGGTCAGGTCCAGGCCGCCCTCGGTGGTCAGTTCCTCGCGGCGCTCAGGCACCAGTGTCACCTGATACGGCTTGACGGCCAGCGCAATCTTGATTATCTCCTCGGACAGGCCCATCTCCAGATTGAGTTTGGTGGTAACGACATCTTTAAGCAGTCGCAGGTCGCGCTCCTGGATATGCCTGCGGTCCTCGCGCAGGTGGACAACGATACTGTCCGCTCCGGCCAATTCAGCCAGCACGGCGGCCCGGACCGGGTCCGGCTCAAAGGTCTTGCGCGCCTGGCGCACCGTGGCGATGTGGTCTATGTTAACGCCTAATTTCATAAACATATTAAACAAA
>JBFMDM010000218.1:0-2103 GCA_040753835.1 Planctomycetota bacterium | reverse complement strand
GGTGGTAGACCAGTTTATGGGGCGCCTCGGTCTGGCAGAGAAATCCGTATTGCTCTTGGGTGTTAAAGAACTCCGAGCCGGGAAGGCATAGGAATTCGTGGACATATAAGGAATACGGCGCCATACTTACCGCAAAGGCCAGTGATTCCTTGAAGGTATTGAGGCAATCGCCGGGCAGGCCGATAATCAAACTGAACCACATCCTTAAATCCGGATTGGCCGACTTCAACTTCAGGATGTTGCGTTTATACCGTTCGGGGTTGAATCTGCGGTTGATGCTTTCCAGTACCTCGGGTGCCGAACTCTGCAGTCCAAAGGCAAACTCATCCTCATCAAACCGGGCAACCAGTTTGGTGGTCTCTTCGTCAAGCAACTCAGGATACACCTCAAAGATGACCGGCAGTTTACGGTGGTTATTCTCCAGCAGAAAGTTGAGGATGGTCTTGCCCCGTTGTTTATTCATAAATATATCCGAATCAGTGATATAGATACGCGCCACAGAGGGATGCTTGAGCATCTTTCCCAAATCGGATAATACCTGAGGAACTGGGCGGAATCTGACCTGTCGTGAGCCCCAGGCGCAGTAGCGGCAACTGAAGGGACAGCCGCGGGCTGTCTCAAAACTTACCGTCACCGGCTCCTTGACTTTATTCAGGTAATTGAGGTATTCATTATTGGTATAATGCGATGGCAGCGACGCAAAATCCAGCAGTTTATTCCTGGGGTTTTGTAGTACTTCACCGTTATTATTCCGATATACCAGAGCCGGTACCTTATCTATATTTAGATTACCTGATAGGTGAAGAAGGAATTTCTGTAATGGTTCCTCGCCTTCGCCTTTGATGACGTAGTCAACAAAGTGATATTTCTGGAGCAGTAATTCCGCCAGTCCGCTGGCTTCAGGCCCGCCAAACAGGACAACTGCCCTGGGATTATTTTCCTTTATCAGTTTAGCAACTTGCAGGCATTCCTGGACATTCCAGACATAACAGGAAAAGCCATAGACATCGCCCGGTTCTGACAGCAGTTCTGCGGAGACCGATTCCATATTGTCACGATATAGAAACTGTCTCAGCGAGAATTCAAACCCAGTCCTGAGGCCAGGGTCCTGCCTGGCGAATTCAGCCAAACTTACCAGTGCCGGTGAGAGGTCGCGTCTGGGAAATGCCAGCGCTACCAGTGTTACCTTTTTCATAATCTTTAAATCCTTTCTTATTCCTATAAGGGATATAGTATCTGGTAATCCCTCGCTATGTTTGGGATAAGAGACAGTAAGTCGCTTCGCTCCTAACTGTTTCTAAATAAAAAAGCCCGTTACCCTTTTGGGATAACGGGCTTTTATGGGCAATAAAAAAACCCGCTACCAGAAGGCAGCGGGTTTATTGTCTTATGGAGACATTACATACCGCCGCCTCCGCTAATAATTATAATAATAGACAGTGATATATTTGTTGCGTTCATATCTGTTTTCCTAAAATGGCCCTTTGGCATATTGTTAATTTCTCCTGTAACAGGGCTATTTATAACAAATAACAAAATAATGTCAAGTGTTTTATTGATTTTGTATAAAAATTGTTACTGAAGGGGTTTATCCCCATATTTCTTGACCTTGCATTTGCTTTGTATTATAACCACCATTGAAAGCATAATGATTAACCCATCTGCTGTTAGGCCGGGCATAAGGATGGGTAGGGCGGTAGTCCATTTTGTGATGGATATTGTAGCGAAAGGATAATTATGAAATACATTGTTACCACAGCGCTCTTGTTCACAATGGGCCTGATATCCCTGGCCCAGGACAATAAACCGATGGGTGAACCTGTCGACGACAATAATGACAACAACAACAATCCGGAAAAGAAGGAGATGAGTTTCTATGTTGGTCCCTGGTACAACCAGTTTGATGCGGACCTGAATCTCAAGGGCAATATCGGCTGGGCGGCCGGGCTGCGCTATCCGGTTGATACCGGCGGCAAGGTGCCGATTAACCTGGCTTTTGAAATAACCTCATTGAGGACCGAGACGGAAAATACCGGCGATAGCGTCAGCGTTACTTCTATGGCCTTGGGCCTGGGCGAGTACGGCTTTATCCCGGAAGAGAAA
>JBFMDM010000217.1:0-2137 GCA_040753835.1 Planctomycetota bacterium | reverse complement strand
TGTTTGTGCCATCTTGAGGAATGGCTGGGACCGACTGCAAAGGATGCCGGTTATAGAAAAGATATCAAGCCAATGGTTATGCAGGCAGTCAATCTAATCAAGAACCAGAAAGAAATGACTATTTACGGCGGCGCGGATGGAGAAAAAGCGCTATTTTATGCAATAGAAGGAATATCAAGAATGCTTCAGGAGACCAGAAATACGCCCTGGCAATTGGTGATAAGACGCCTACCAATCATCACTAAAATAGAACTAAACAGGGCCACTGGTAAGCCGGGCAAATCCAGACAACCCGAAAGACCGGAAAAGCCATCTTCGTCTGCACCGCCCAGGTCCAGGCAAACTCCGACGCCGACTCCAACCACACCACCATCCGGCCCTAAGACAACTCCGACTCCAAGTGGAAGATAATCACCACCCCGCCGTGGCGCGCAATGGTCACCCGCCGGGGTGCAGGTTTGCACCCCAGCAGGTACTGTCTATTTCTCCGATATCTGCACCTCCAGGCACAGGCCAAGGTCGGTGTCCGATACCCAGTCCAGGTGCGAGGCACCGCCGGTCGTGAATTTTTCATACTTCACGCTGTCCTGCAGTCCGGCCAGGAAATCGTTGTTGCGCATATTCTCATAGAGCATCGTTTCGGGACTGCCTTTGGAACTGGATATCATCGCTCCGCCCTGGTTTAACAGCCCCACGATTCCACCCTTAAACGGCACCACTAAGCCCGGACGGATGATGTCCACGGGCCTGCCGTCTATCTTGTCGCCTGGACCAATCATCCCAGAGACCCGCGGGTCATTGGCAATCCAGAGCGGAATGACTACGTTACAACTGTAGCCGCGCACCTTGTCGCCGGTCAGACCCATCATCACCTTCATTTTGGCGGCATACCGTTCTGCCCCATCAGGCAACTTGTCCCGGAACTTCTTGGCCGGCACGCCGTCCACTGTGGCAAACATCTCGTCCAGGTGCTGGTCATACTGGTGAAATCCCTGGGATATCCCCTTGCCATGCTGGGCTACGATATTGGACTTGGTTCTTCCTGACCGGCTGACGAAATTGGGGTCAATGAAGTTGCTCCAGGTCTTGGTGGATGCGCCGGCAATCCGTTGGTCGTATCTGGGCTGGTCCGGAATTTTGCGCTTGCGCTTCTGGTTGATGCGCTGGGCATTCAGTATCATCGCCTCCAGCCACTGCTCCTTGGACCAGTCCGCAATACTTACGCCAATCGGCGGGTCAGCGGCGATGCCGCGGGCCGAGACGCGCAAGAAACTTACTACCTTACTCATATCTATCACCCCCTTTCTTACTGGCTGTTAGAGCGAGGGTCGTTATCCGCCGGTCCGCCTAAGGCGGACTGGCGGACAGCCAGTTAGACCCGCCAAAGTTTTAGCGTCGGCGGGTAATCATAATACCATCTACGCCCTGTAGTTTTTATAGATTGGTATCCTTGCCCTGTTAGAAGCATCCGGTGTTAGTGTAAAGATATTATCCGGTTTACACCCCCAGTCGTGCTCGCTTCTAACTGGGTGCGCATTTAGTAACAAGCGGCTATGCGGTCTAATCCTGACACATAATCCCTTGTTAGAAAGAGCCCCTGCCCACTGGGTAACCTTTGGCTACTCTCTAATCCACGCCCCGTATCTCTGCCCCGTTAGAAGCATCTATTCGTAATAATCAAGGATATTATCCTGTTTATACTACCGGCAGCGCCCGCTTCTAACCGGGTCTGCTCCCCATAATAATATAACCATACTCCTGCTCCTTGTCAAGTAGTATCTGAAAGAAATTCCATATTATCCCGGTTGAAGTCCTCTATGCTGGATATTCACCCAGTGTATGCTTCAGCCCGGCATACCCTATGGTAGATGGTTCCATATCTACATATCTATGGCCGTGCGAGGTAAGACCTTGTACCCCATACCCAAGTATGCCTGGCCATTGAGCCAATTACCCCTATTAGCATGGGGTAATATGGTCAACCGTATGTGCTGATACACTCAACCCGCTATGGTATTATAGGGTACGACAATGGGTAAAAGTGAGCACCTTCAGGGCTATTATAGTCAGGGTCACAGGGTGGTATTTTAGGTGGTATCAGGTAGTAGATTCTACCACTAACCCTAATACTTTCAGG
>JBFMDM010000216.1:0-2170 GCA_040753835.1 Planctomycetota bacterium | reverse complement strand
ACGACACGACCAACGACCTGATGAATGCGCTGACCAACCCGGCCATGAACCTGGTGCCGTTTGAGACCGGCGGGGCCAGCCGGGTGGACTACGAACTGGACGACTCCGGGATGTTCCATATCCATATCAAGGTCTGCCAGAGGTAAAGATGGCAAATAGGGCCAGCGCTTAAACGGTTTAAACGATAAAATCAACGTTAAGACGTTCTATGAATAATTCAGATTATTATAAAATGTTAGACAAGGACATTGCGGAGTATACCGAGGCGCTTAAACTCAATCCGAAAGACGACGAGGCCTACTACGCCCGCGGACAATCCCTTTATCGGCGCGGTAAATTAGATGAGGCCATCGCGGACTTTACCGAGGTGCTCAAACTGATGCCAAATGATGCCGATGCCTACTACTACCGCGGCATTGTCTACCACAAGAAGGGCGAGTTTGACAATGCAATCGCTGATTTTACAGAGGTGCTTAAACAGAAACCGCGCTATGCCGACGCCTACTGCAACCGCGGACTTGCCTTTTACAAGAAGGACGAGTATGATAAAGCAATTTCGGACTATAACGAGATGCTCAGGATTGACCCCCAAGATACCGAGGCCTACTACAACCGGGCGATTGTCTATTGGAAAACCGGCGAGTTAGACAAGGAAATCGCGGACTATACAGCAGTACTTAATCTGAATCCCAAATATGTAGAGGCCTACTACTTTCGCGGACAGGCCTATTATAAAAAAGCGCTCCGTCAACCCTGGCCGGATAAAACCCATCCCGACGAAGCAACAACGCTCGCCTCGCTCCAGCGAGAGCGGAGCGGGGAGTCGCGACCTAATCGGGATACGCAAGGCGAGTTAATAGACAAGGCGATAGCGGATTTTACCAGGACATTGGAACTTGACCCCAAATACGCCGTTGCCTACGGCCACCGCGGAGACGCCTATATCAAGAAAGGCGAGTATGATAAGGCGCTGGCTGACTTTACCGAGGCGCTTAATCTTAATCCGAAAGACGCCGATGCCTACAACAACAGCGGGTTTGCCTGGCGTGAGAAAGGCGAATATGACAAATCTATCGCGGACCTGAACGCAGCGCTTTTGTTGAACCCTAAATATACCCAGGCATACTTCAACCGCGGCCTTACATATACTGAGAAGGCGTCTGCTGAGGGGCCGTCTCCGCCGCTTCATCCGGGCGAATCCGGCGATCCGGGTAATCCCGGCGCGTATCGGGAGCTATTAGACAGGGCCATCGCTGACTTTACCGAGACGCTTAAACTGAACAGCAAACTCCCTAATATTGTGTATAACCAACGCGGCTGCGCCCATTCTAATAAGGGCGAGTTTGATAAGGCCATCGCTGATTTTACCGAGTCGCTCAACCTGAATCCCCAATATACCCAGGCATACTTCAACCGCGGCGTGGCCTATTACAAGAAAGGGCGGTGCGACGAGGCCATCGCTGATTTTACCGAGTCGCTTAAACTTGACCCTAAATATGAGATGTCATACTTCAGCCGCTGCCAGGCCTATGCGGATAAATCAGAGGAGGCCGAGATAGCCGGATGTTTGGATCTGGAAAAGGAGTTATTACAAAAAGCGATAGCGGATGCCGGACGGTTTTTGGAATTGGCCCCTAATCATCCAACAGCATGGTCAATGCCGGAATTGATTCGCCTGTGGCGGATTCGCATAGACGAAATCGGATGATTACGGGTACGGCCGGCAAAGAAGCCGCCTTCCTGCTGGATATTAAGGTCAGTAAACTGTAAACAGTAGGCAGTATACGGTTTAATAATAACTTGATTTTTCTGGCGCAGAAAGTATCATAAGTAAATGAAAATCACCAAGGTCGGAGCCGTATTGCTTATCATTGCCCTGAGCATAATTGTGGTCCCATTCCTTTTCCATATGGAGGATAAAGGCACGGTTATTTTAGGGCTGTTACTGGTGGTAACCGCGATGATTGTTGACAACCGCATCCAGTCCCGGCGCAAATAGGCCTAAACACAACCACAGATTTCGCTAACGCGCCTGTCCCGGCAGTATTTGTCGGGAGTCTCAGTAGAGTTCGCTGGACGCGGTCGCTTCGCGTTCACCGATGACACAGATGGCTACAGATAGACGCAATGCCTAATAAAATATCACTTTCTATCGCAAATTCGCAGGCCA
>JBFMDM010000215.1:0-2171 GCA_040753835.1 Planctomycetota bacterium | reverse complement strand
GCATTCCTTGACCTGGAGTCGCTCCAGCACGCTCTGCACCCCGTTGATATGGTCTAAATGCGAGTGTGAAAGAATGAGTTTGTCTATCCGAGTAATGCCCTTGTTCCACAGGAATGGCGCTACCACCTGCTCGCCCACGTCGCGCGAGCCGAAGGTGCCGCAATCATAAAGGATGGTCTTGCCTTCGGGCGTCTGGATTACGAAACTCGCGCCCTGCCGAACGTCCAACATAGTCAGGGTTAAGCCGTCCTGCTGGCGCACCATCCCGGCGCTGAACGCCCAGATAAGAAACCAGATAAGCATACCAGCCAATGCGCCGATAAAATACCATTCCCTGATAAACTTTAATCTGCCCTTGATAAGCCACAACAAAAACAATCCATAAAACACCCAGATAAACGCCCGCGGAATATCCGGCAGATAAAAATAGGCATAAGGTATCCGGCTGAGCAGGTCCACCAGCCAGACCAGGATGGTTACCAAAAGCGCAACGATTGGCACGAGAAACGAATAGACGCCTAATGCCAGCAAGGGCAGGTTGATAAACCCCAAGACCATTATCAGGAAGACCAGGACCGAAAGCGCGATATTGGCGATGATTGACGCCGGGGTTATCAGATGGAAATATTTCAGCACCAGCGGAAAGACACCGAGCGTGGCGGCCAGCGAGACCGCGATGGAATTGAGCAGATACTTTTTCAGGCCGATTCTCAGCCGCTCGCCTAAGGTCTTCGGAACGAACGATGGGATTTCCGAGCCGACCTCCTTGTAGCGCATCAGCGCCAGAATCGGCGGGGTGAAACTAACAATAGCAATGACTGAAAGAAAGGACAGATGGAATCCCACGCTGAATACCTCGTTCGGGTTATAGGCCGTGATAATCAGCCCGGCCAAAGCCAGTGAATTAAACGGATTGGACTTGCGGATGAATATCTCCGAGCCCAGATAGACCGTTATCATCACCAGCGAACGGGTCACCGGCGTGGACAGCCCGGTGAGGACCGCGTAAAGGAGCGCGCCGGTAATCAGGATGACTGCCCTGGTCCGGCCCGTGACGCCCAGCCCGCCCAGGAGCAGGAACAGGAATCCGGTCAGCATGGCCAGATGCAGTCCGCTGACCGAGAGATAATGAATCGTGCCGGTCTGCATAAACCTCGTTTCTATGATGTCAGGCACAGCCGGCCGCTCGCCCAGAATCAGTGCCTTGAGGAGCGCTGACTGTTCCGGCCCAAAATACTCATCCGTCTTGCCGGCCAGGAAATTCCTGAGGCGCTGCAAGCCGCCCCAGAACCAACTGCCCTGTCCTTGCGCCAGAAGTGTAATATGCTCCGGGCCTTTTATGCGCAGGGTCTTGTAAACGCCCTGGCGACTGAGGAATTGTCCATAATCAAATTCACCCGGATTGGTCGGCTTGCGCGGGGAGTAGATTTTGCCCAGCATCCGCAGACGGTTGCCGTACCTGACCGCTGATAATTCCTCCTTGCGCTCTATGCCAAAGAAACTCACCCGGACCTTGCCGCGGATTGCGTCCGACTGCCCGGCCCAGGATAATTTCTGGGCATTGACTGTAAAATATCCGGCCAGCCCCTGTTTTATGTCGCCGGCCAGGAATTCGTTCCTGGGCTGGTAATAGACCGGCTCGTCCGTGACCACGCCTTCCAGATAGACCGGCACATCATCGTGTGGGAAATTGGCGATGTGATTCGGCGGAACCTCCTGCGCCACGAACAGCCGGACCGCGCCGGCCAGGAAACACAGGACTATCAGGAGGAGGTCAGAGAGAAATGAAGAACGTATAAACTTAAGAACTATTGTAACTACAAAAGCCAGGGCAACAACTGCCGTAATTGATAATAACCAAACAGCCGGTAGGCGCAGGTAATCAAAGACCGCAATGCCGCTGATAAAAGCCAGGGCAATCGGGAACAAAGGACGGGGCGTGTTTTCCATATTCTTTTAGCCACAAAGACACAAAGGCACTAAGAAGAATTTCTCCGGCTTCGTGTCTTAGTGCTTACTCGCACTTTGAATTTATGAATTAGTGCCAGTTAGGCCTCGTCCCATAGGGACGAGGCAACTCCCTGCGGGCAGCACTATGCTTCGCAAAGTGCTGGGTCGTATTGAATGGGATCCCTAACTGAGTCCCCCGCCCTATTCAATTGGAGCGGGGC
>JBFMDM010000214.1:0-2181 GCA_040753835.1 Planctomycetota bacterium | reverse complement strand
ATATCGTAGTAATCGCCGCTGACCTCAAAGCAGGGGAAATAACGGGCCGCGATATCGTATCCGGCCGCCGTGGGAATCTCCTTGGGCAAGAGGTTATACTGGATTTCCCGGGCGAGATTGAGTTCGTGCTCCAGCGCCTTGGTCTCCAGTTCGCGCTGGTGCGCGACCCGTAAACTGTCGGTCATCTTGTCAAACGACGACGCCAGGATGCCGACCTCGTCGCTGCTGTCCACGCGGCTCTTATGGTCCAGGTCTCCGGCGCTGACGATGGACATATCCTCCATCAGGACCTTGACCGGCCTGGTCACCCAACGCGCCATAAAGAACCCGATAATCCCTCCGATGATGATTGCCAGTATTGCCGGCAGGATGAAGGATGCCAGTAAATCGCTCAACTTCTCGTCTATCCTCCGCGCATCAAGAAAAAGGTTGACATAACCCTGTCCCCTTAAGTCAGAGTCAATAATCTTCTTTATGAATAATCTCGTCCTAACCCATTTCCCGGTTATCGCCTCCTGGTATTCACCTTCCAGCATTTCAATATTCTCCGATGTAACAAGCGGCAACTTTTGGGGGTTCCTCAAACTAATACTCCTTACGTCTATCCCGGTCAGCGCATGCTTATCAAGGTCGGTAATGACCAGATTCAGGACGCTCGGCACATTAAGCCCCATTCTCTCTCCTTTAGGCGATGCCAAAAGTTCTATGGTATCTTTGTCTGCCGATTTCCAGTACGAGAAATCAAAGGTGGCCAATCCCTGCACGAACCTGACGCCGGCCTCGGTGATATCCTCGTCTATGACCTTGCTGGATGATTTATAACTGATGACCACCAGCAGAATCACGGCCAAAGTCACGGTCAAGGCCGTTAAAATGGCGTATTTGATGCCCAGGGAGATGCCTTTGTGGGTTGTCTTGGGCGCATTTTCACGCTGTGCCTGGGCCAAACCGGTCGGCGCCTGCATTATCTTTGACGACCGGTCCGATGACGGCTTTGCCGCAGCCGGCTTCCCACCTAAGGCGGATCCGCCCTTGGCGGAGGCCTGAGGCCGGATGACCTTGGAATTGCTGCCCGGTTTGGTCACGCCCGATTGGCTCGTCTGCGATGTTGTCTTGCCTTTTTGCATAACCCTTATTAAATCAAATATCTGATTATCTGGCAACAGATATTAGCATAAAAACCGGCCAATAAATCATCCGCCACGATGCCAATCCCGGCCGGTAAATCCTGCAGTTTCCTTATTGGAAATGGTTTCCAGACGTCAAATACCCTGAACAATATAAATGCGCCCGCTATATAAAAACCCGTGGCCGGAAGGAATATTATTGCGCAGAAGAATCCGGCCATCTCGTCCAGCACAAACGGGTGCGGGTCTTTGGCCTTAAAATACTGCTCGGATATTCCGCCCAAGGCCATACCCAGAACCGTAAAAAACAGGATAAAACCATAGGTCCAGAGATTGACCTGTTCGGGCGAGAAATTCAATACCGCCAGGTATAACGCCGCCGCCTCCAACGTGCCGAACGTACCCTGCAGGAGCGGCAATTTGTGGCCCGCCCCGCCGCTTCCGATGATAACCAATAACTTATTCATCCACCACTTCCCTGAGCATCTTTCTTATCTTGTAAAAATAGGTCAGGGCTGAGAAAACCGTGGAGAACAGGGTAAGCCAGACCAGCGATTTCAGGAGCACCGCGCTCCACCATTCTCCGGCAGTATATCTCATATAAACCAGGTAGAAAAGCGTCCAGATGACCGTGATGCACTGGGTGAATGTCTTCTGCTTGCCCCAGATACTGCTGCCAAACGACACGCCTTTGGATTCGGCAATTGTCCTCAAGCCGTGCACCAGGAATTCCCTGAAGACAATCACCAGCACCATCCAACTGCTGACAAAAGGTTTGAGGTCGGGCCAACTCACGAAGAATATGAACGAGCCGCAAATCAGGACCTTATCAACGAACGGGTCGGCGATGCGGCCGAACTTGGTCACGATATTGTAGCGCCGGGCTAAATATCCGTCCAGGGTGTCGGTCAGGGCCGCAATGATAAACACCACCATCCCGGCATAAAATATCGGCTTGTCAAACTTCTCGGGTTTTTCATCCAGTCCGGCCAGATAGAGCAGGACAAAATAAATTATGGACAGGATAAACCTTGCAGTCGTCACCTTATTCGGC
>JBFMDM010000213.1:0-2184 GCA_040753835.1 Planctomycetota bacterium | reverse complement strand
ATAAACTTATCGCGTTCGGACTCGGACAGAAAAGTCGGCAGTCCGGTCAGGACCGATTCGGCCTTGATTTTCTTCTCCCTGAAGAATCGGTTTATCTCGGCGATAATCTGTGCCGGGTCGTTGGAGCCCTTTGACTTCAGCCGCTTGTTGATTTCATCGGCGACCACCTCCACCCGTTCAAGATTCGTCTTGATGTCCACCCTGGGATAGATGGATTTGGAGAAAACCAGGGCCGCCTCGGCCAGTTTGATGTTATTGTCAGGCAGATAAGGCGATTCCAAGCGCTCTATGACCTCCTCTTCCGTGGGCTCATAAGCCCAGAGGCAAAGCGGGGAAAATAATATAATGGCGGAGATGATGTATAAAACCTGTCTCATAACAAAGGAATTTACTATAAGAGAATACACAAGTCAAGGAATTATTTGCCACTGAGCGCCATAAGGGCGCCATGGCGCTTCGGCGCCAAAAGGCACGAAGGCACAAAGAATTTCTTGGTGTCTTAGTGGCTGATTTTTCTTGACTATGGTGTTTATGAAGGATATAAGCAGAATTATGAAAACAGCATTATTATTTCCCGGACAGGGTGCCCAGTTTGTGGGAATGGGCAAAAAACTCTACGACGCGGAACCAAAGGCAAAGGAACTCTACGAATGCGCCAACAAGATTCTCGGCTTTGACCTGACCAAGGTCTGCTTTGAAGGCCCGCATGAGGAACTCAACAAGACCAATATCTGCCAGCCAGCCATACTGGTTACCAGTTTGGTTGCTTTTGAGGTGATGAGACAAAAAGGGCAGTTGTCTGAATGGTCCTGTTCTGCTGGCTTAAGTTTGGGCGAATACACAGCACTGGTTGCGGCCGGAGCGCTTTCGTTTGACGATGCGGTCCGGCTGGTGGAGCGCCGGGGTGCCTTTATGCAGGAGGACTGCGACAAGACCAAGAGCACCATGGCATCCGTCCTCGGACTGGACCGCCAGAAGATTCAGGGTGTCTGCACGGCCGTAGGCGGGATTGTCGGAGTGGCCAATATCAACAGTACCGACCAGATAGTGATTTCCGGAGAACTTGCGGCGGTCCAGGCAGCCAGCGTCAAACTCACCGAGGCCGGAGCCAAGCGGGTGATTCCGCTCAAGGTGGCCGGCGCATTCCATTCGCCCCTGATGAAACCGGCACAGGATAAACTCAAGACGGAATTAGTCAATGTTAATATCAAACAGCCGGTTAAGGATGTGATTTCCAATGTCACGGCTGATTACGTCAAGAACCCTGAGCAAATACGCGACAACTTAAGCAAGCAAGTGGCCAGCCCTGTGCTCTGGGCGGACAGCATGCAGAAACTGGTCAATGACGGCTATGACAACTTCCTGGAAATCGGGCCGGGCAAGGTCCTGAGCGGACTGATTAAAAAGGTCAGCGAGAGCCTACCGCCTCCCGTTAGGGATAAAGTAACAGTTGCCAATTACGAAGTGTAATTGTTTGCCACAAAGACACTAATGCACGAAGGAATTTTTGGTGTCTTGAAAAATGAAAATATGGATTTCAAACCTCTCTCAGACAAGGAAGAGGAAATTGCAAGGAAGGTGGTTGATTCGGCCTATGTGCTTCATAAGGCGCTTGGGCCGGTGGTATTGGAAAAGGTTTATGAGACCTGTTTTTGCCACGAACTCTCCAAGAGAGGGTTGTCATATAAACGACAGGTGGATGTGTCGATTGTTTACGACGGAATTACATTCAATGAGGGATTAAGATTGGATGTGCTTATAGAGGATTTGGTGATTTGCGAACTTAAGGCCGTAGAAACCGTTAATCCGGTATGGGAGGCGCAGATAATAAGTTATCTGAAACTTATGAATAAGCGGTTGGGATTCCTGATAAATTTTAATGTACCTCTTATCAAGGATGGTATCAAACGAATCGTGTTATAGATAGCCATAAATATCCTGAGACACAAAGAAATTCTTAGTGCCTTGGTGCCTTAGTGGCTGATTTTATTAGGAGTTAACTATGAATTATGAATTAAAGGATAAAGTATCTCTTATTACCGGAGCCGGGCGTGGTATCGGACGGGAAATAGCGCTCAATCTTGCATCCGAAGGATGCCATGTGGCCATTGTTGATGTGGATGAAAACACACTCAAGGCCACGGCTGCTGAAATCTCCGCCAAGGGCGTCAAGGCATTTGGTCT
>JBFMDM010000212.1:0-2188 GCA_040753835.1 Planctomycetota bacterium | reverse complement strand
AAGTTCCACGGCCGGGCGCGCCACGACCAGGTCCAGCCAGCCGCAGCGGCGCGGACGTCCGGTGGTCGCCCCGAACTCACCGCCCAGCGTCCTTAGAACCTCACCCAAGGCGCCGGTGTTTTCGGCCGGGAACGGCCCCTCGCCTACCCTGGTGGTGTATGCCTTGAGAATCCCAATGGTTTCAATGCGCTTATTGACCAGGGGAATTCCGGTGCCTGATGAAACACCGGCCAATGATGAATTGGAAGAGGTCACATAGGGATAAGTGCCAAAATCAATATCCAACATCGTGCCCTGCGCGCCTTCTATTAAGATATTCTTGTTGGCCTTTACGGCGTCAACAAGCAGACGGCGGGTATCAGTTACGAACGGACTGATAAACTTAGCGTAGATAAGATATTCGGAGTATATCTTATCCAATGAAAGCGGCTTAATCTTAAGCGTCCGGAAGAGTTTATTCTTGGGATTGAGATTCTCCCTGAGCCGTTCTCTGAATAGCGGTTTATTAAACAGGTCACTTACCCGTATGCCGGTCCGGGCGTATTTATCTGAATAGCACGGCCCGATGCCCAGTCCGGTCGTACCAATCTTGTGCTTACCGAGTTGGCGCTCGGACAACTGGTCTATCACCTTGTGATACGGCATCACCAGATGCGCCTGGCCGCTGATATTAATATTGTGGTCCATCTTGATACCCTGCGATTTGAGTCCTTTGACCTCCTTGATAAACTGGGCCGGGTCAAAGACCACGCCGTTGCCTATGACGCACTTAACCCCACGGTGCAGTATTCCGGATGGCACCAAATGCAGGACGAATTTCCTCGTGCCCTTGACTACGGTATGGCCGGCATTACCGCCGCCCTGATACCTGACTACGATATCTGAAAGCGAAGAAAGATAGTCCACAACCTTACCCTTGCCTTCATCGCCCCACTGTAGGCCGACAATAAATTTTATCATATCTGGTTATTTCTTATTTACCCCGTTAGAGATGGCGCCATTGGCGCCACAGGCAGGCCGTCCCGCTGGGACGACCGTAGCATTGTTAAAAATCCTGGTTTTCATAACCAACACCATATCCTTGTATAATTCCAAAATATTCCATCAGGCATCTCTAACGGGGTTTATGCTATATACGCAAATCTCGCCGCACATTGAGCAGGCGGTGTTTGACTTGGTCTTGCGCCGGGCCCGATATTGCGCTGCCTTTGCCGGGTTAATGGAATGGCTGATTTGTTTCTCCCAGTCGCATCTGCGCCGGTATTCCGAAAACGCCTTATTCTTCTGCCAGGCCGACGGGTTGCCTTTGGCAATATCCGCGGCCTGGGCGGCGATGCGCGCCGCAATCACGCCCTCGCGGACATCATCAGGCGTCGGCAATCCAAGGTGTTCGCTGGGCGTGACATAGCAGATAAAATCAGCCCCGGCCCAACCGGCAATGGCCGCGCCGATGGCCGAGGTAATGTGGTCATATCCAGGCGCAGAATCAATCACCAGCGGACCCAATACGTAAAATGGCGCGCCGTCGCAGAGCGATTTCTGGAGTTGCACCTGGGCTTGAATTTGGTTTAAGGGGACATGCCCGGGACCTTCTATCATCACCTGGACATCAGCGGCCCGCGAACGCCTGGCCAATTCGGCCAGTTCCATCAACTCCCCTACCTGTGCCCGGTCAAAGGCGTCGGCAATAGCGCCGGGCCTGAGACCATCGCCCAAACTCAGGACAACGTCGTATTCTCTGGCTATCTCCAGCAGACGGTCAAACTGCTCATAAAACGGATTTTCCTGCTTGTGAATTTTCATCCATTCAGCCAGGATAGAACCGCCCCGGCTGACCATCCCGCCCACCCGGCCGTCCCGATTTAAATCCGCCACTACTTTGCGGGTCACGCCGCAATGCACCGTGACAAAGTCCACACCGTCCCGGCAGTGGCTCTCAATCGCCCTGAACATATCTTCGGCAGTCAGTTCCTGAATGGCGCGATGAATATCCATCCTGACCCGCCGGCCAAGCAAATAAGATGCGGCTTCATATATGGGCACGGTACCGAACGGGATTTGTGAATGCGCCAGAAGTTTGCGCCTGATAGCGCCGATATCGCCTGAAGTTGATAAATCCATTATTGCATCGGCTCCCGCATCAAATGCGACCTTCAATTTCTTTATCTCGTCCTTAACGTCAACGTAG
>JBFMDM010000211.1:0-2192 GCA_040753835.1 Planctomycetota bacterium | reverse complement strand
AACAATCACCGGCGCGGACCAGGTGGTGGTCAACGTCTCCTTCTCGACATATTTAAGGCGCATATTCGTCCGGTCATAGTAACTGACATGGACCGTGTCGGTAGATACCGTATTCACGGACAGCGAGCAATATTCGCCGTGGTCCGCTGTGGTGGAATCAATCGTAGTAACATCATTATCTATCACAAACACGCCGGTCACATTGGAGGCGAACTTAAGCCGCCCGTTGCTTATATCATAGTAAGCAATATATACATTATTAGTCGCATCTATACCGATAGAGGAATACAGGCCGACATCTGCGATGGCGCCATCCACCAACGTAACGGTCGGCGCGCCCGCCTCCACCGTGGCATACTTAAGGTTGCCGTTGGTCTCATCATAGTAACTTATATACGCCTTATTAAGGTTATCCACCGCAATAGAGGTGTATTTACCCACCCAACCTCCGCTGTCAACCGTCATCGGCGCCAGATACTCGCCCGTCACGCTCCTGATGGTATATTTGAGGTTTTGATTAGTGTTATCGTAATAACTGATATGGGCCAAATTACCCGGTCCGATGGCAATATCGGTGTACTCTCCAACACTACTGGCGCTGTCAGTGCTGCTAACCGGCGCCAAATATGTTCCGGTTGCGCTTTGGATTGCATATTTAAGATTGGCATTGGTCCGGTCGTAGTAACTGATGTGGAAACGCCCGTTGGAGTCAATGGCAATACTGGCGTATTCGCCCACCTTGCCTGTGGTATCCACGCTTACGCCCACCGAATCCCAGGCGCCGTTTTCATTGGTGGTATATTTCAGGTCGCTGTAGGTGTAGTCGTAATAAGCAATATGCGCCCGGCCTGAAGGAGACAATGCGATAGCGGTGTGCAATCCGATATCATTGCTGGTCACAATATTATATGTGGTCCAGCCCTCTTCCGGACCGGTGCCGGTCCAGGCCGCGGTATGACCGTCCCGGCCGACAAATCCGAGCGGCGGCGTTGAAGTGCTCAACCAAGTATCGGAAATAGGTATGTACCTACCACCGGTGTTAAGCCGGTTATTATTGCTGGACTGACCGCCCCAGACCACCATTGTCATCGGGGTAATGGTATTAGCCCAAACCGCAATATGGTTCATCCTCACATCCGGCCGGTTGGTGGAAGTCATCGGATACCAGGCGTCTGAAGACAGTTCATAGATAGCGCCGTCATTAAAGTAATTAGAGCCGTCATAGCCGCCCCAAACAACCATCTCATTGCTGTCATTAGTTCCGTCATAAGCCCAAATTGCCGAATGCCAGGCGCGGCGCGATAGCGCTCCAGCGGTCGGCAGGCCGTACCATAGCCCGCCCCGTCCAATAGCCGGGTCATACCTGCCGCCTGTATCAGTATATAATGTCCCGTCAAATCCGCCCCAAGTAATCATTGTCGGAGTCATCATAGCGGAGATGGGATATGTCCAGACCGCAGTATGTCCGTATCGCGCCGTGGGGGAACCGGAGTTTCTTAACAGAGTCCAGTTGTCATCAATCGGGTTGTATCTTGAACCGTTACGGAATGCCTGAACACCATTCCAGCCGCCCCAAATCAGCACCTGTGAACGGGCCGTAGTGGCAATCCATCCTGTTCCGTTATATTTATAAACCCTATTTTCATTCTTTGAGAAAACATACATCCCTGCAACAGGCGTGGTAAACTCCCAGGTAGGAATGGTCTCGTTCGTACAAACGGTGAGATTGTTTTCATATCCGGCCCAAGCGCCTGTGGCCCCAGTTGGGGATATCAAATATCTGTCATTCAGGGCAGGCGCCGGAGGCGGAGTCGTTATTCCGCTGGTTATAACAGGCACCTGCCAGTTGTAGGCGCTGAAAACCATTGTATGGAATTCACGGCTGATAGGCGGGCCAATCATCGGCGCAGGCAGATATGTCCAGGAATCCGTGTTGGGATTATATCTTCCTCCGTCGTCAAGATAGTCACTGCTATTTGGGCCATTTTGTCCGCCCCAGATAATCATTTCCGTGCCGGTCCAAACCGCGGTATGTCCCTCGCGGCCAGCCGGCGTCTCAGCCGTTGTCGTCATAACTGTCCAATAATCTCCGGTCGGCCTATACACCCCTCCGGTATCTAAATAACCGCCATTATAACCGCCCCAGACAAGCATCTGAATGCCGTTCCAGACCGCGGTATGCCCGGTCCGCG
>JBFMDM010000210.1:0-2199 GCA_040753835.1 Planctomycetota bacterium | reverse complement strand
TCAAGGCATTCGTTGACCCGCTCCGGCGTGGTGTAACCGAGATTCACCGCAATGTCGCCAAACGATATATGACCGATTTTTTCCATATTGATTATTTATCTCTAAATATTCCCGGAAGGGGTCAACCCCGCACATACCACTACGAATTACGAACTCCGCAGAGACCGCGAAGCGAATAATTCCTTTAGCGATTCGTAATTCGCCAATTAGTAATTAGTGAATGTTATACAAATATTATGTGCGGGGTCAAGAGTTTGGAATGAGAATATGGTTATCAGGAAAATCTATTCGTAACAGGAAACCTGCGGTCTTTGCCAAAGGCGCGGGGGGTGATTTTCACGCCCGGCGGCGATTGCCGGCGCTTGTATTCGCTCTTGTCCACCATCCCAATAACCCGCTCCACTATTTCCCGCGGCGCGCCCGTCAGCTGCACTATCTCATCCCTACTCCTGTTCTCCTCTATATACGCCTGCAGAATCGGGTCAAGGATTTCGTATTCCGGCAGTGTATCCGAATCCTTTTGGCCCGGCTTGAGTTCGGCGGTGGGCGGACGGCTGATGATTTCCAGCGGAATCGGGGTTACGTCGCTTCGCCTGTAAAACAGGTCGTTGGCATAAGACGAAAGTTCATACACCAGTGTCTTGGGCACGTCCTTAATCAGGGCAAAACCGCCGGCCATATCGCCGTAGAGCGTGGCATATCCGCAGGACATCTCGCTTTTGTTGCCGGTGGTGATGACTATCGCTCCGGTCTTATTAGAAAGCGCCATCAGGAGCGTGCCCCTGATACGCGACTGGAGGTTCTCATGCGCCAGGGTAATTTTCCCTTTGGATAGTTTTAGCGAATACAGGTAACTCTTGTAAATACCGCTAATGGGAATGGCCAGTAACCTTATTCCCAGGTTGCGCGCCAGTTTGACCGCGCACTGCCTGCTTAAATCCGATGAGTATTCTGAAGGCAGATAGAGACAAAGGACATTCTCGTTGCCCAACGCATCAGCGGCAATCAACGCAGTCAGGGCCGAGTCAATCCCGCCGGACAGGCCAATCAGCACTTTGCTGAATCTATTCTTGCGGATATAGTCCTTAAGGCCGAGTTTTAGCGCCTCGTAGACCTCCTCAGTATATCCCATATCCTGTATCTTGTATCCGGTATCCGGTATCCCTTGGGGCATCTCCACTATGAGCAAATCCTCCCCAAACGCTTTTGCCCGGGCAATGAGTTCGCCGTCCGGATTAAACACCATAGAGCGCCCGTCAAAAACCAGTTCGTCCTGCCCGCCAACGAGGTTGGCATAGACAACATAGACGCTGTTTTCCCTGGCCCGGCGGCTGAGGACTTGCCGTCGCTCAAGATACTTGCCGGCGTGAAAAGGCGATGAACTGATATTTATAATGACCCTTGCCCGTCCCTTTTTCGCCTGCTTGTCTGCGGGGCCGTTATCCACCCAGATATCCTCGCAGATATTAACGCCGACAGTTGTCCCGGCCACACGAAAAACCGGGCACTGTTTACCCGGAGTAAAATAGCGCTTTTCGTCAAATACGCCGTAATTGGGCAGGTGCATCTTGTGATAAATCCCTAACGTCTTGCAATCGGACAGTAATGCCGCTGCGTTGTATATCAGGGCTGAGTTGTTTCTGTCCGCAAAGCCGACAATGGCCGTGATGCCCTTGGTCGCCTGCCTGATTTTCTCCAGCGCCTTGAGGTTTGAGTTGATGAATTCCGGCATATTGAGCAGGTCTTCGGGCGGATAGCCGGTCAGGACGAGTTCCGGAAAGACAACGACATCGGCCTTGCGGGCGCGCGCCCGTTTGATATACGTAATTATTTTTGCGGTGTTTCCCCTGATGTTTCCAACCGTGGGATTAATCTGGGCTAAGGCGATTCTTAACATTGGCATTTATATTTACGCGCAGGACGGATATTCCCCGCATTTTATTGACAGTATGGTAATAATATAGTAACTAATCAAATAGAGTAAATAAATAAATGCTATTATCCATAGGAGAACATCGCGGGGTGGAGCAGCCCGGTAGCTCGCAAGGCTCATAACCTTGAGGTCGTGGGTTCAAATCCCACCCCCGCTATTTACTCTCCGTTACGAACGAAGTAAGTTATCCGCCAAAGGCGGACCTGCCTCAGGAGGACTGGCAGTTATACCGTTGAATAGCGGGAATACAAAAACGGGGTCGTGGG
>JBFMDM010000209.1:0-2230 GCA_040753835.1 Planctomycetota bacterium | reverse complement strand
ATCTGGTCATCGGCTGAATTCGGGTTTGTTCGGATGGCCGAAGGACTGACCACCTCAAGTTCCCTGATGCCCCAAAAGCATAATCCGGATGCGATAGAACTTATCAGGGGCAAGACCGGACGGGTTTACGGGAACCTGTTCAACCTCATGACCGTGATGAAAGGCCTGCCCGGTGGCTATAACAAGGATATGCAGGAAGACAAGACGCCGATGTTTGATAGTATTGATACGGTTCAGGAATGTCTTGAGGTATTAGCACTGGCTGTTAAGACGATGAATATATTTCCGGCTCGGATGAAGGATGCGATAAACAGCCATATCCTGGCTACGGATATTGCGGATTACCTGGTCAAAAAGGGCGTGCCATTCAGGCAGAGCCATCATATTACCAGCAAACTGGTGCGCTATGCCATAGCCAAACAGCAACCGGTCGAGTCGCTGGAGATAAATGATTTCAGGCGTTTCTCGCCGGTATTTGACAAGGATATTAATAAAATATTTAATATGAAGAAATCCGTTGATTCAAGAAACACCTTTGGCGGCACCGCTACGTCAATGGTGAAGAAACAGATAAAAATAGCGCAGGAGATGATGAGATGAAGACGGCTTTGTACAATGCTTTGGTTAATAACCGGGCTGCGCATCCGGAACGGATGAATGCCACAGTGGACCGGATAAAAGAGGTTCTGAATATTGTCAGCCCGGATAAGACCTGGATGGTATTTGACAGGTATATGAAAAATGCCTCCAAAGATACTGACGGCAACGGTCTTGACTCCCTGACCCCGGCCGGCGCCAGGAAACTGGTCAGCGGTTTGCTGAAGGAATTATCACAGGCACAGGTTAAGAGTGTTGTATCGCTTCTGAATGAGTCAGAGATTTCCACAGACGAGGCCATAGAACTGCACGAGAAGTTCAAGATACCGGTCTCGCGGCTGGAAAAGGACTTAGTGTTTGTCCGGGCGCGGGGTCCCTGGCTTTATGACACCCTGGGCAACAAGTATCTTGATATGGACAGCAACTATAGCGCCACGAATTTAGGCAACGAGAACAGGGAGATTGCAATCGGCCTGTTTAACCAGGCCTCGCAACTTATTGCCACCAAGGAAGACCGGGTCCATATCCCGCGCACCCGGTTCCTGAACGAGATTCACCAGATGATGCCCAAAGGCCTGACCCAGTTCTACTGGCAGAATTCAGGCGGCGAGGCGGTTGACAAGTCGCTCAAGATTGCCAAGGCATATACCAAGCAAAAGGGCGTGATTGCCCTGAAATACGGCTTCCACGGCCGGACGCACGGCGCAGTGGCGATTACTTACAACCCGTCCTACCGGAAGCCGTTCCTGTTGGATAAAGAGGAATGGGTGCATTTCATAGAACCGAACGACAGCAAGGCAGTGGAGAAACTCTTTAAGCAGGGCAAGGCAAAAATAATCATTATGGAATTGGTTCAGAGCGAGGAAGCAGGTATCAAGCCGCTCAAACCGGAATTCGTAAAGAAGGTCAGGCAACTCTGCGACAAGTATAATGCTCTGATGATAAGCGACGAGGTCCAGACCGGGTTCGGTCGGTGCGCCGCCAAGCCGGGGCAGTGGTGGGCATCCCAGGCCTACGGCGTGGAACCGGACATTATGGCCATCGGCAAGTCATTCGGCGGCGGTTATCCGGTAACGGCCGTGGTGACCAAGCCGCATATCAGCGCGGCGATGAAACCCGGCTATGATGGCTCCACCTTCGGCGGTAATCCAATGGCTATGGTGGCCGCCTATATCGCGACTCGGCAGATGAGGGAAAAAGATATTACCTCAAATGTGGTCGCGCGGGCAAGGCAGTTTAATGACGGCTTAAAGAAACTCAGGAAACAGTTTCCTAAGTTAATCGGGGACATCAGAGGCCTGGGGTTGATGATTGCCTTTGACCTGCCCAGTAAGGAAGCGGTTTATAAATTGCAGGAATTGCTCAAGGAGTATGGCGTGCATTCATCCCTTTCCACTGATAATGCCGTGCGGCTGCTGCCGCCTTTGATTATTTCCAAGCAGGAAGTGGATTTTACCCTGAAAGGGATTAAGCAATCACTGGCTCAAATATAACCCGGCTATCTATGCCTTTTTCTCAGCCGGAGGCGTGGCCGGTGCGGCGGCTGGCGCTGCGGCAGCGGCCGGAGCCGCTTCTTCCGTCTTGCCTTCTTATTTATGGGCCGGGGGTTTCTTGCCGGTCATGGCCCGGCCCG
>JBFMDM010000208.1:0-2283 GCA_040753835.1 Planctomycetota bacterium | reverse complement strand
CATAACCATCATAATAAGATAAGGAATAAGGTAGTACTCCGCAGATACCCAGGCTTGACCATGAAGAACCGTTCCATTTATCCATATAACCGTCATCGCTGGAAACCCAGGCACTACCAACATAAAGGTCGCTTCCAACAGCTAATATAGAAAATACCACCCATGTTGGCCCGCTTCCTAATGCCGACCATGCGGAGCCATTCCATTTCGCAATATAGTTTGCTGACACCCCGTTTATACTTGTAAATGCTCCGCCGGCATATAGATCAGTCCCTACCACAACAAGTGCATTGATATCATTATTTGCGCCTGTACCAAACGTTGACCATGCAGAGCCGTCCCATATCGCAATTCTGTTTGCAGTTGATCCTCCTGCAGTTGTAAAGCGGCCGCCTACATAGAGGTTGGTTCCTATGGAGGCAAGAGCGTAAGCATAGCTGTTTAAACCGCTTCCCATAGCTGACCAGCTTGAACCGTTCCATTTTGCAATATAATTTACTGTTGTGCCGCCAGCAGCAGCAAATGATCCTCCCGCATATAAATCGCTTCCAATATTTGTAATAGTATAAACATATCCGTTAACACCAGTACCAAGCGCACTCCAGCTTTCGGTCAAGGTGTCCCACTTAGCGATGTTATTTACTGTAGTTCCTCCGGCTGTGGTAAAATATCCTCCTACATATAGATCAGTTCCAACAAGCTTCAAGGCGCGTACAGAATTAATGCTGCCGTAAGTAATGCCTGTGTCTAGGCTTGACCAGGTAGTTCCGTCCCATTTGGCGATATAGCGTGCGGTTGTTGCCCCTGCTCTAGTAAATGATCCGCCTATATACAAATCACCATCGTTAATGGTCATTGCAAATATCGCGCCATTAATACCGCCGCCCATAGAATTCCATGTCGCGCCATCCCATTGGGCAAAATACGAAATTCCGGATCCTCCTGTATTTATAAATTCTCCGCCTATATAAACCGTTGATCCCGTTACTGCAATACACCGAACTGTGTTGTCAGCTCCGGATCCGAACGCTGACCAGCTGGAACCATTCCATTTTGCGACACGATTGGCGGAAACAGCTCCTCCATAAAGGAAACTCCCCCCCACGTAGAGATCTGTTCCTGATACATACATAGAATAGACCCACCCAAAACTCATACCGCCCGCAAGGCTGGACCATGTGGAACCGTTCCATTTGGCGATATAGTTTACAGTAGTGCCGCCGGCCGTGGAAAAATCTCCGCCTGCGTATAGATCTGAGCCAATAACGGCTAAAGCCATAACATTGCTATTCATTCCGGTGCTAAATGTGGACCAATTTGCGCCATCCCACTGCGCTATTCTATTAGCTGTCGATCCGCCCGCAGTGGTAAAACTGCCTCCCGCATAAATATTAGAACCGCTAGCGGCCAGGGCATATACTACTGCATTCATGCCGCTGCCCAATGCGCTCCATGTTGATCCATCCCATTTGGCGATATAGTTGGCAGGGGAACCACCGGCTGTTGTGAAACTGCCACCGACATACAAGTCTGTTCCGACAGCCTGTAGAGCATAGACATTGCCGCCGAGCCCAGTACCCAAGGCCGACCAGCTTGTCCCGTCCCATTTGGCTATATAGTCTGCCTCCGCGATCCCGCCGGCATTGGTAAACAAACCACCGACATACAGCTCGTGGTTAACAACAACTATGACGCGCACTTCAGCGTTTAATCCTCCGCCTACTCCCGACCAATTTGTTCCATTCCATTTGGCTATTTTCGACGCCGCGACACCTCCGGCAACAGTAAAATATCCGCCGACGTATATGTCAGTTCCGTCTATGGCCATTGTATATACGGCATAATTAAAGTTTCCGGGAAAAGCAAACCAGCTGTAATCCCCTCCGTCGTTGGCGTTACTCCATGAACTGCCATTATAGGAATAACCGACAATATTATTATCGGCATTGTTGGATAGTAGATACATATTAGATCCGGCCTGGGGTAGTATGATAAGGTCATTTATCCAAGTAGACGTTTGCCCCACGGTTGTGGCATCCTGCCAGCTTGACAGATCTCCGTTGGCAGTATTAGTTGATCTTCTGGCGAATGCCTGTAGATGGTTGGCTGCGGCAGAGCCGTAGTCTCTTACAGATGCTACCCAGATATAATTATTTGAATCTAAGGATATAGTCGGGCTGGTATACTTATCGCTATCAGAACTTCCGTCAAATACCGTAATATTGGAGCCGAAGCTTATCGAGCTTGCGGCCATGGTGCCCCGGGCTATAATTATGTCATAGG
>JBFMDM010000207.1:0-2286 GCA_040753835.1 Planctomycetota bacterium | reverse complement strand
GTTGGCTCAGTATAAGGGTTTGGCCCTATCTTTACGGTGTAGGTTGGCCAGCATATAGATGGCAACCGCCTTCGGCAATTATCATCCTATATTCTGAAATGGATTTGTCAAGTATTTTCGGATTATTTTCTGATTATTTTTTCATTCCAGCCAGGGTTCTTTCCTTAACGCCGATGATAGTCAAGCCCACTACTTCTCTCTTGGGTTCGTCATAGCGGACAATTACACCCTTTCCGATATCCACTCCGATTGCCTTTCGCGGATTGCCGATACTTACATAAAGCACGTCCGCATCCTCGTCGTATTCCCAATTAAGATTGGTTTTCTTTTCCAATATTTTCAGGGTTTCCATATAATTCTCCTTTTCTCGGATGGTTTATTAGTATAGCAGACCATGCGTCAAAGTCAAGAGAAATTAGACTACCACCGCGCCCTTGGGTTTTTCCGACAGGGACTGCCTGCCGATAATTTCTATGACGCCCTTACAGGCAGAACACAAGGGCAGGATAATAATCCGGTCTTCCTGATGATTGATAATCTGTTCCAATTTATCCTGCAGGGTAATCAAGTCCTTGCGATTCAGATAGCACTCAAAGATGCTGAACTGCAACGGGTCGCCGTAGTCCTTCAGTGTCTTGTGGACACAGGCAAGCCGTTTGGGGTCGGCGATGTCATAGGCGATTATGTAATAGTTCATAAACCACAGATTTCACAGATTACGCTGATTAAACTCACCTAACTTTGAATCCGATATAGTTAGGAATCTCTTTGGTAATCACCCGCCCGAGCAGACGCGCCTGTGTCTCCAGCACTCTGCTATAACTCATTTCATATCCAAAGACCGGATGGGTAACCATATCATTGCGGCGGTTCTCATAGGACTCAAATAGTTTCCGGCGTCCGCCTTCATTGAGATAACACGCTCCTTTATTAATGAGAAAGTCCTTCTCGTCCAGCATCTTATTATTGATAAGGGTTATCACCACCGAGTCGGCGATAATCGGCCTGAACTCCTCCATTAAATCCAGAGCCAGAGCAGGTCTACCAAATTTGGTCTGGTGATAGAAGCCCAGATACGGGTCCAAGCCAACGGTCAGGCAGGCAGAGAAACAGTCCTTGACCAGAAGCGCATAGGCAAAGGACAGAAGCGCATTGACCGGGTCTTGGGGCGGCCGTTTATTCCGGCCCTCAAATGAGAAGGTGAATCCGTTTCCGTTGGTTTTAAGCATATCGCTAAATGAGCCGAAATAATGCCGGGCCGCTGTGCCCTCAAATCCGAGCAGCGATTCCAAATTAGAGACATTAGATGAGTCAGCGATAATCTGCTGGAGATTGATACGAACCACCTCGCCGTTATTGGAGTTGCGCATAATCATCACGCGCTGATTATGAATCTTGGCCGCCACAATCTCTTTGGCGACGGAAAGCACAATCTCCGGTTTCTTTATTGTCTCATACTGGGCCAGACGAAGCGAGATATTTTTGGGCGGAATGCCGGTGGTTACCCCTTTGAACTTGCCATACACAGATAGATAAACAATCGGGATATTGTATTCTAGAAGACAGGTAAGGGCCTGGGTACTGATAGAGATGTTACCGAAGACCACGAGTTGCTCCAGATGATAGAGATGTATTTCCTGCAACAGTTCGCCTTTGGAGTCGGTAACGAGCAGGTTTTCGCCTTTCTTGCCGAGGCGCGAGCCCTGATGATTGAGATAGACAACATAACCCTCGTCTTTTTCAGGGATAATCCGCCTGATTGATTTGGGCGGTTCGGATTGACTTAATGCCGTCGTCTCCTCAGGTATGCAAATCGGCAGAAGCGAACAGTGGATACAGCGGTTATCATCCTTGAGCGGCTCAGGGATTTTGCCGTGGTCGGCCAAATTACGGGCGGATTGGATGGTTTCTATGGTCTTCTGGCGCAGTGGTTCATCAAATACCACTTCCACCCGTTGCTGGGACGCAACATAATAGACATATCCCTTTTCTATCCTGCTATAGCCGTTATCTTTCAGAAGGAGTCCTTGGGCGCAGAGTTGAATCCGGTCGTTATCCCAGACAAACGGCTCGCCATTATGGTTCTTGGGCGTGCCTCTTTTCTTGTATTCCACCGGATAAGTTATTCCGGCCTTTTCTTCCAGAACATCTATCTTTCCGGTGATGCCCAGTCGTGCAGAGGAAAGATGGACGCTTCTGGTCTGGAGCGTCTCATCATCTGGCCTGGTGGTCTTGGCTGTTTCTGCTTCCACCCGGCGGTGCTTGACCCGGCCCTCGGCGATTTGG
>JBFMDM010000206.1:0-2305 GCA_040753835.1 Planctomycetota bacterium | reverse complement strand
GCAATCTTATTGTCCGGCATCGCCCTTATCCTCAGCCGTCCCCTGTAACTGCGTTTTCCCACTGAAATCAAGGCCGAAGCGCCGGACGGCACGAGAACTATGTCACTGCCCATGAAGCCACTCTCGCCGGTAATAACAATATCGCCGTCGTTGTGTGATACTGTCACGGACGACATCGTTGTCTTCTGCTTTGACAGCGGCTGAAGACCGGTGAACTTATTGGCCCGGTTGGCCAGATAAGGATACACGTTGAAGGCCGAATTGACCTTGACTACGGCCGAATCCGCATTGCCGTATTCGGCCAGCAAGACCTGGAGATACGGCGGCTCGTTCAGGACCTTCTTGGAGGTCTCATAGCGGTAGAAAGGGGTCACTGCCCCGCCGGTAACACATCCGGCGAATAATATCATCACCGCAAAGATGCCAAGTAAATATCTAACTCTCATCTTTTATCTTTCATCTCTCATCTTCCGCCCGCGTACCTTTCATACTCGCTGAACACGCACCCACAATACTGCTGGCGGTATAACTGCCGTTTCTTTGCCATCTCCTTGCAGTCGTGGTACCGGTCGGTTAGCGCTTCATACTTAAAATCAATTCCAACCGCTTTGGCAATCTTTTCCCCGATATTTCTGACAGCCACCTGATTCTGCTGCGGGCTGACGATAAGCGTGGAGGTAAACCAATCCATCTTGAGTTCCTTTGCCTTCTGCGCTGTTTTGAGCAGCCGCATCTCGTAGCATTTCAGGCATCTATTTTTATCGTATGTTTTCGCGTGCGGCTCAACCCCTTTCAGGAATTCATCCAGGCCGTATGCGGTCTCATAATGCACAGACATCTTTTCCTGTTCGGATAAGACCTCAACCGCCCTGAACCGTTTCTTAAATTCCATAAAAGGATGGATATTGGGATTGTAGAAATAGCCGGTGATGTTATAGCCGTCCTGCCTGAATTTATCAATCAATCCCACGGCGCATACCCCACAGCAGATATGAAGAAACAGGTTTTCCATAATAATATTTTGCCAAAATTTGTTCATATATTCCAAGATATTTGCTTTAATTCCCGACTGTAGCGTCAGAGAGGGAATTGAATGAAGATTGCAATCACAGGCAAGGGCGGCGTGGGCAAGACCACCATTGCGTCACTCCTGGCGCAGGGCTGGGCGCAGGCCGGATACAAGGTCCTGGCAATTGACGCAGACCCGGTATCAAGTTTAGCCGGCGCGCTGGGATTCCCTGAACCGGAAAAAATCATTCCTTTAAGCGAGATGTCCGGACTGATAGAGGAACGCACCGGCGCCAAGCCCGGCATGCTCGGTCAGATGTTCAAACTCAATCCAACGGTGGACGACCTGCCTGAAAAGATTGCACACGAGTACAATGGCATCAAACTAATTGTAATGGGCGGGGTCAGGACCGGCGGCGGCGGCTGTGTCTGCCCGGAAAGCGCCCTGATTAAGACACTCATCCGGCATATTCTGCTGGAAAGAAACGAGCGGGTTATCATTGATATGGAAGCCGGCGTGGAGCACCTCGGGCGCTCCACGGCCGATGCGGTCAACTGGATGCTCACCGTGGTGGAACCGGGCCTGCGCAGCATCCAGGCCGCAAACCGGATAAAATCACTGGCCCAGCAAATCGGCATCAAGAATATCGTTGCAGTCGGAAATAAAATCTCTTCCCCGGATGAGATACAATTTATCACTAATTCTCTTGACAGGATTAAACTGGCCGGGTATATTCCTTATTCTAAGTTAATCAGCAGATTAGATAGAGAGGGATACGCAAAGCCGGACACTTCAATAGACAAGGAAATAAAATCCATTATAGAATTTCTTGAGAGGAGTTAACCTATGAGCGCAGTTGTGAAAGAGGACACAAAGCCAACCGGCAACGACAATTCGGTCTGTGAAGCCACGATTGAGATGTTAAAATACGTCTCGGACGGCAAATACGACACTGCCTTCCAGCGCGCGCAGAAGGTCAAGCCCTGCCCCATCGGCGAGGTGGGCAGTTGCTGCAAGCACTGCGCTATGGGTCCCTGCCGGTTCAATCCCAAGAAACCCGACGATACAGTCGGCGTCTGCGGCGCGGATAACCGCACCGTGGCGGCCCGCAATTTCTGCCGGATGATAGCGGCCGGCACCGCGGCCCACTGCGAGCACTCGCGCCACGTTACCCATACATTCATTGCCGCGGCCAAGGGCGAAGTGCCCGGCTACAAAATCCAGGATACCGTAAAACTCAACAAGGTCGCGGCCGACTTCGGCATAGAAACCAGGGACAAGCCGGCCAACAAGGTG
>JBFMDM010000205.1:0-2342 GCA_040753835.1 Planctomycetota bacterium | reverse complement strand
GTAGCAAGGTATCACAACAGGGGGAGGTGTAGGTAAGGGATAGTATGGGTGCTCTACACCCCCCATATAGATACTCTACACCCCGTATATAGATAATCCACACCCCGCATACGGATAATCTACACCCTGCGTATGGATAATCTACACCCTGCGTATGGATAATCCACACCCTGCGTATGGATAATCTACACCCCGCATACGGATAATCTACACCCCGCATATAGATAATCTACACCCCGCATATAGATAATCTACACCCCGCGTATGGATAATCTACACCCCGCATATAGATAATCTACACCCCGCGTATGGATAATCTACACCCGGCATATAGATAATCTACACCCCGCATATAGATAATCTACACCCTGCATACGGATAATCTACACCCGGCGTATGGATAATCTACACCCCGCATACGGATAATCCACACCCCGCATACGGATAATCTACACCCTGCATATGGATAATCTATACCTCTACCTGCCAATAGGGTTAGGTGAAAATGTGCTACGTAGCACATTTATTGGTTTTACTATAATCCTTTTATTTATAGCGTGTTAGATGAAAAAGCGTGATTATGGAAGTTGGTTTTTAACCGGATTTTAGGGGTAAAATAGGGCGCAGAACCCTGAATTTTTTGCAGGTTATTGAATCGGCCACTAAGACACTAATGCACCAAGAAATACCAACACGAATGGAAACGAATAACATGAATTATCAGCGGAATCGATGCAATCTGTGGTTCCTACGTATCGTGCTCCAATTCATCTAATGGGCATTGTTCGCACAGCGGATTGGTCTTTTTGCAATAGGTCTTGCCCAGGCGTACCAGAAGGGCGTGGTATTCATTATAGAGTTTGACGTCCTTTTCCAGATTATCCTCAAACAGGGCTTTGAGTTCGTCATATCCGGTCTCTTCAGGAACCATACGATGGCGCAGCATTATCCGATAGGTATAGGCATCGCAGACAAAGGTGGGCTTGTTGGCGGCATAGAGCGCGATGGAATCGGCCGTCTCCGGCCCAATGCCCTTGACCGATAATAGCGCTTCCCTTAGAGTTGAGGTCTCTAATGCGAACAGCCGGTTCAGGTCGCCTTCATAGTTTTCATGGAGCCAGTTCAGAAAATTCTTCAGCCGTTTGGCCTTGATATTGAAATAGCCGGATGGCTTTATCATTTCAGCCAGTTTGGCCAACGGGCACTTGTGTAGTTTCTCCGGTGTCAAGAGGTCAGCGGCCTTGAGGTTATTGATGGCCTTTTCCACGTTTGACCAGTTGGTGTTCTGGGTGAGTATTGCGCCGACAATGACCTCAAACGTCCCGCCCGCTGTTGGGGTTCGGGCGGGCGTTTCGCCGGGTCGCCCAGCGGGTGACCCAGTGGGCCACCAGCGCTGTGGGCCGAAGTGCTCCAATAACCGCGTGTAAATATCTTTGAGCGTCTTAAATGTCTGCATCCTACTAATTACGCCCTGTGCGCAGCACTGGTCGGGAGCACCCACTGGAGCGCACAGGGTACATAGCGAATTACGAATGGATTCGCTACATTCACTACAAGTTATTCGTAATACGAGGAGTCGTCCGCCAGTCACCAGAGGCGACCCGCCTTTGGCGGGAGCCGGATCCGCCTTCGGCTGGATAATTCGTAGTACTAATGGTTTTCTCTGGTTTTCTGTATCAGGAAATTGAGGTTTCCCCTGACCTTGTCCGCCTCGGGGCTGTCCGGGTAATAGTGGATGAGTTCATTGGCTTTTTGGAGCGCCATCAGCCAACTTTCCAGTTTGATGAAATTCTTTACATCCTCCATCAGGATTTTCAGGTCCGGCTTGTTCGCCGCAGTCGGATAGGCTACGGCCGGCTCCCTGGGTCTCTGATAGGCCTGGGCTGGCGCATTCTTTTGAACGGTTTGCTGCACAATCTTGCGCTGTGTCTGCGCCTTGAACGGAGATGCCTTCCCGCCCGACCGGAGGACATCGGTCGTTCGGGCGGGTGGTTTCGGGGACTCTTTCTCTTCGGCGGCTGTCTTGTTGTTCCCAAAGAGCCACATCAAGCCGGCCAGGGTGCAGGAGGCGAACAGGGCCAGAATCAGAATCCATTCCCGGGTCTGGATATTGCCGGCCTCGGCGAGGTTGACATAGAGGAAAGGCATGACTATGCCGGCAAGCAGATAAATCGTAGCGAGGATGTATTTCATAAATAAAGTTGACAAGATGATAAGTTGATAAGACACGCCTTCCTTATCAACGATTTTTTGTCTATTGCCTGCGTCCGAACGGCAGTTCAGGGCTTTCTTCCCTCGGGCTCAAGGGCGAGAAATAGACGAAATCGCCGATGCCCGATTCC
>JBFMDM010000204.1:0-2380 GCA_040753835.1 Planctomycetota bacterium | reverse complement strand
ATGCAAAAACACCTGATTATCATTGCCAGGATAAAGGCCACCAGGAACACCTCGGCATTATTGCCCTGAACCAGGATTATCAGTATTACCGCCACAATAGCAGCATTTACAGGAGAGATAAGTTTCAGAAGGACCAGGGTAATCAAAGCCAGGGTTAATACAGTAATGATAGCGGCCCGTAAGTATGAAATCCCCAGACCAGGGATGACGGTATCAGGATTCTTCTGGAGCATAGGTTACTTCTTTTCCTCACCAGACAAGACCGCAATAAAGGCCGATTGGGGTATTTCCACCGAGCCGATGCTTTTCATCTTTTTCTTGCCTTCCTTCTGCTTGGCCCAGAGTTTCCGCTTGCGGGTGATATCGCCGCCGTAGCACTTGCCGGTTACGTGCTTGGCCAGTGGGCTGATATTCTCCCGCGCCACGATTCTTTTCCCTACCGCGGCCTGCAGGGCCACCTGGAAGAGATGCCTGGGGATTTCGCTTCGTAATGTATGGATAATCCTGCGTCCTTTTGATTCCGCTACGTCCCGATGGACTATTGCCGAGAAAGCATCCACTTCCACATTGGCCACAAAGATGCGCAATTTTACCAAATCGCCCGGTTTATATCCAATAAAAACATAGTCCATTGTGCCGAAACCGTGCGTGGCTGACTTAAGTTTATCGTAGAAATCATAGATAATCTCACCCATCGGTATGTCATAATGCAGGATAACCCGGGTGGGAGAGATATATTCGGTTTTGATATGTTCGCCGCGTTTATTCTCGCATAAGGCCATGATGTTGCCGATGTTTTCGGATGGGATGATAATGGATAATTTAACAATCGGCTCCTTGACCTCTCTGATGGTGGTTTCATCCGGGAACATCGCCGGGTTGTCTATGCGCAGGGTTTTGGAAAGGCCGCCCTCGGTGATGGTTACCTCATAAGGCACGTTGGGAGCGGTTTGGACTACATCGGCCTTCTGTTCGCGCCTTAAGCGCTCCTTGATGACGTCCATATGCAGCAGTCCCAGGAATCCGCATCTGAATCCCATGCCCAGCGCTTCGGATGTCTCCGGCTCAAAGGTGAATGCCGAGTCGTTAAGCGATAATTTTTCCAGGGCTTTTTTAAGTACATTGAAATCGCTGTCTTGGGTAGGGTAAAAACCGGCAAAGACCATCGGCAGCGGTTCGCGGTAACCCGGCAGTGGCGCTACCTCGGTTGCGCCTTCCAGGGTGATGGTGTCCCCGATTTTTACCTCACGGCTGTTGCGGATGCCGCTGATAATGTAGCCGACATCTCCGGCCGAAAGTTTCTGAACCTTGACCATCTTGGGCGTGAAAATGCCGACTTCCTCAACCTTGAAAGCGCGGTTATTCCTGATCATTATGATTTCATCATTGGCCTTGACCGAGCCGTCTATCATCCTAACAAATATCACCACTCCCCGGAAGTCGTCATAGACCGCGTCAAATATCAGGGCCTTCAGCGGCTTATTGAGGTCGCCGGTTGGAGGTGGAATGCGGTTAACCACGGCCTCAAGAATCTTGTCGGCGTTGGTTCCCTGTTTGGCGCTGACGTTGATTATCTCTTCCGGCGGGATGCCCAGGATATTCTGTATCTCGTCACGGACCGCTTCAATATTAGCCGCCGGCATATCTATTTTATTGATGACCGGGATGATTTTCAGGTTGGCTTCCATCGCCACCAGGGAATTGGCCACGGTCTGGGCTTGGACGCCTTGAGAGGCATCAACCAGGAGCAGGGCGCCCTCGCAGGCCTTGAGCGACCTCAGAACCTCGTAACTGAAGTCCACGTGCCCGGGTGTGTCTATGAGATTAAGGATGTAATTCTGGTTATTAAGCCGATATTTCAGAAGAACCGCCTTGGCCTTGATGGTAATCCCGCGCTCGCGTTCTATTTCGCCATTGTCCATAAACTGGTTGCGCAGTTCGCGGGCTGAAACCGCGCCGGTAAGTTCCAGAAGACGGTCGGCTAATGTTGACTTGCCGTGGTCTATATGGGCGATAATACAAAAATTACGGATGTTCTGCATACACTACGGCGGCCTATCTCAGTTCCTTTTCCAGTTCGTCCAGTTCAATAATCTTGGCCCGGACGATGATAAACTGGTTGCTTTTTTCCTCCACCTGGACCTTTTTCCTGAAGAACGGCGCTAAAATCGGGATTTTGTCCATAAGGGGCGTTGATGCGGTGATATCCTGTTTATAGGCCACCTCAAATCCGCCCAGGACCAGGGCGCCGTTGTCAGGTACCTCCGCGCTGGTCCGGACTCTCTGGAGGTTTGTCCATGGTCGTTCAATAAATGCTTGAGCAACATCCGAGGGGAACGGTATTCTATTTACCGGGTCGAGCCAACGAGTGTTTTGGAAT
>JBFMDM010000203.1:0-2381 GCA_040753835.1 Planctomycetota bacterium | reverse complement strand
TCCTGTCAGGGAAATACTGCCTCCGTTTGCTCTAAGATACATCTCTGTTTCCCAATATAATATACACCCTACTCGGGAAAAGTCAAGTAAAATCTGAAAAATATCAAGAAACGGCGCCTCGGCCGGGAGAATCTGGTGACATCTATGAAGAGGCATATATAATCAAATATTTTCGTATTTATTCAGCTCTTTAACCCAAACATCTAATGACGGATACGGGTTTATGATATTATTTTGGCATTCCACCACCGATAAGTAAGATTGTCAAGCAAATGAGTAATTATCCGTTGCGGATTAATGGGTTTGCAACCCATTCGGCTTTGCCTCAGGATAAGAGCCGGCCCATTCGGGTTCTCGTCCCGCCCCTCTGGGGTTCTCGTCCCGAGACCCCCGACGGGGTCGAGGGAAGACCTCTCAGGGTCGAGGGATAACATTCCGCCGACGTTGCCTGCTCCCGCTTGGGCGGGACTCCGCTGTCGCTTCGTTGGCGTAATTAACCGGCTCTAAATATTTGTAATATTTCAACCAGTTGGTAACATTATATATATGGATAGGCAAAAACATAAGGAGTTTATGGGTTGGCTTGAGGCCTGCCGCAAGCCCCTGATGAATTATATCAGGTATAATCTCTGGAACAAGGAGCAGTTGGAGGACGGCTTCCAGAATACGGTGCTGGAGGGCTGGAGAAAATTCGCCTCATTTTCCGGGGATGAAAAATGGTTCAGGGCCTGGATGTTCCATATTGCCAATAATGTGGTCCGTAACCTGAACCGGGCGTATATTAAAGCCAAAGAGGCGCCAAGAGGCGATGAGGTAGCGCCTGAGACGCCGCAGGCATTTGATTCCTTGCCGTCTGTGCTTGATACAATGGAGGATAAGGTCAAGGAGTCGGTTACGGCCCTGCCGGATAATGAGCGTGAGGTATTCCTGCTCCGTTCGGTCGGCGAGTTTTCCTATGAGGAGATTGCCAAGATTATGGATATCCCAATGGGGAGTGTGATGGGCTACTTGGCACGCGCCAGAACAAAACTGAAAGAGAAATTATATGAATATGCCAGAGAATACAAATATATCTGATGGCGTTTTGGAAGAGGCGTTTGACAAGAAGGTCTCTACTATTATAAATAAGGATAGCGCTTCGGATGATGCCATCTGGCAGAATACGCAGGAATTATTGAACTACGAATTGGAAAAGCGCCTGGTCTGGCAGAGAATCAGATATTTTGTCTCTGCTTCAGCCGCGGCGGTTATCGTGTTAGCGGCTCTTTATATAGCGTTCTCTCCTCCCGGCATACCGTCAAATCTGCTCTCGGCTATGGAAAAGGAGCATCGCGGGTTCCTGGAGGCATCAATCCAGCCCGTGAAGGGCTTTGAATCACCTGAAGAATTGGGTGAATATTTCCGGCAGGGAAACCTGATTGACCCCAATGAATGCTGTTGCGCATTATTTAAGAACAATAAATCCCTTAAGTTAAAGGGCGGTTATGTAGAATCCATAGATGGATGTCCTTGTGCAAGTATTTATGCCGATTATAAGGACACCCTGGTATCGTTTTTCCTGTTTAATAAACCCGGATTGATTGGTCAAACAGAAGAATCTTACCGCGGTCAGGGGCAAATCTGGACTGATAGAATAGGGGAGTTCAATGCGGTTATGAAACGCCTGCCCAATTGTAGCATCGGCATTATCTCCAAGTTAGACAAACAAACTCTTGTAGGATTGTTAAAGAATATAAACACCTTGCAGTGTGATTGCCAGTGCAAGCACAGGTAGAATATGAATTATGATGTATAAAATACCAGCATTTATCATGCTTGCCGGTATTCTGCTCGGTTGCGCCGGTCCGGCGCCCATCGGGCGCGAGGCGCTGTCCGTGGTTGAGCCCAAATACCGTCCCTCGGACAAAAAACCGCCTCTACCTGCACTTAAACCCGATTCATCGTTATCAGATTTTATTACATACGCCGTCCTGAATAACCCCGAGGCCGAGGTTGCTTTCTACGACTGGAAAAAGACGGTTGAGGAAATAACCATTGCCCAGTCATTGCCTAACCCCAGGTTGTCCTTTAGCGCTGAGATAATGTCATCGGTTGATAAATTCCTCATCGGCTTTATGCAGGACATCCCGGCCTCAGGCAAACTGGCGCTGGAGGCCGAGGCGTTGTCACAAGAGGCGCAGAGCAAGCGATACCTCTTTGAACACCAGTTGCTTGAGACCATCTTCAATGTAAAACAGGTATATTATGAATATCATCTTCTTAAAGAGAGGATAAATCTGGCCAAAGAGATTCTTTCCCTGATTGAGACGCAGGAAAAGTCAATCCGGGCGAACTATGAGACCGGCTTTGGTATAACCGAGGAATTGGTGATGGTCCGGTCC
>JBFMDM010000202.1:0-2396 GCA_040753835.1 Planctomycetota bacterium | reverse complement strand
AGATAGGTGCATCCGGTCTTGAGATGAATCATTCCCTTAACCGACACCGGTATCACCTCATAATCTTTTGCGATGGCCTTGACCTGTTTTATGGCGGACAGATTGGTACGTTCGGACAGGCCGATATAGACCTTCCGTCCAATCTGCAGGACATCGCCGCCCTCAATCGTTCCGGGCGGTTTAATTCTGCATATCCGCTTGTATTTCTTCAGCACTTCCACGACCGCGCGTTCCTCGCCCATTCTTGCGCTGACGCCCATCCGGCAGATGATTGCTGAATCCCCTATCACAATTGCCGGGTCTTCCACGAAACAGCAATCCGGAAAGCGGTCATCGGTTTCTATAAATTAATGAGTTTCAGACCCAGGTCTTTGAGCGCCCGGCAATATGCCCGGTGCTGTCTCTGCGCCAGACGGACATTGACCGGCTCGGTGTGATTAAACGGTTTGATGCATCGGTCGTAGCTCTTGGCGACACTGCGGACAATGGCGTATTGGTAAATCATTATATAATCTGTGTAATCCGTGGCTAAAAATCAATACCCCGGACCGATTTCATACCCTGGTGGAACTGGTGCTTGATTTCCAGGATTTCGCTGACCAGGTCGGCCTCGCGGGTTAACTGGATGGGCGCATTGCGTCCGGTCAGGATTATGTGCAGTCCCTCGGGCCGGGCGTTAATCATATTCAGCACGTTTTCCACGTTGAGCAGGCCGTAATCAATGGCATAGATGATTTCATCAAGGATGATAAGATTGTATTTGCCGGACAGGATTTTTTCCCGGGCGAGCATAAAGGCGCGCTGGGCGGCCTCCTTGTCATCCTTAGACGGATTCTTGATATCCACGTGGCACTCAAACTCGCAGTGCGGACAGTCATACTTGTTCGTGGTGTGGACGCACTCCTTGCCGGCCTGGATAATCTCAAAGTCCGGGTAGAGTTTCTTGGCTGATTTTATCTCGCCGTAGATATGGGACGATTTTAGGAACTGAATCATCAGGACTTTGAGGCCCTGACCAGTGGCCCGTAATGCCTGGCCTAAGGCCGAGGTGGTCTTGCCCTTGCCATGGCCGGTAATGACGATGACTAAACCTTTGGACATAAATCCATAATACTACGAATTACGAATCCCCTAATTACGAATAATCACAACGAAATCAATGACAAGCAATTCGTAATTCATTTATTCGCTACCGCGGTCTCAGCGGAGTTCGTAATTAGTAGGGGTTGGTGCCGGAGGAGGGAGTTGCGAGCGTCAGCGAGTCCCGCAGGGATGACGTCAGCGAGTCCTGCCAGGGGCGGCGTCAAGACGTCCCGAGGGAAACCCTCATTTACCGCTATCGACTAATTTTCCCTTCCTCGCTCGCGACATTCTCTTTATTTCTATCTCTCTTTTATTCGCAGTTATTTTATCGGGATAAGTTTCCGTATAAATCAATATAACCGGCCTCCTATGACGCGTATATTTCGCGCCTTTCCCGCTGTTATGGTCACTAAGTCGTTGTTCCAAATCGTTGGTTATGCCGGTATAATAAGAATGATCTTTGCACTCCAGGATATAGACGAGCCATCCATATAACATGCCTAATCCCTACGTCCATTCTGGACTACGGGATAAGATACTCTAATTCGCTGCGCTCATAAGAGTATCTAATGCCGGAGGAGGGAGTTGAACCCTCACCCCCCGAAGGGGACCAGATTTTGAATCTAGCGCGTCTGCCATTCCGCCACACCGGCCTTAGAGATTGTTCGCGCGGAAGCGGGTTACAATCTCTTATGTCCCGCTGGATAGCGGGACTACATAAAGTAACTAAATCCTCCTCCTTGCTCTGGGCTTTTGAATTAACTCGGACATAACCACCGCCTGCTGTATCTCGGTTAGCCCTCTTCTTTTCAATCCCACCGCAAAGACCTCCCAATTCGCTTCCGTGTTGGCTGTTACTGTTTCGGTAGGCGCTGGGGCCGCTTCTTGGACCATCGCCGCGGCCGTCTGCATCTTTTTAACCGACTTTAGCATATCTCGCTGTTTACGCTGCCGGTCTTTGATTACTGTTTCGCGCTTCAGGGGCACGGTTGGGATATTGAAAATATCTTTAAGGATATCTTCAATCTTGGGTTTGTTCTGTGCCTCTGGCGCCGGTATCTCCTCCTCGGATTCCACGGTTATGACCGGCGTTGTCTGTGTTCCAGTCGGCTCTAATCTGAGCGTCTTGCCCTGCCGTTCCTGCATCTCCTTACGCCGCTTCTGTGCCTCTATTATCTTCTTGATGACCGAAGCGCCGCCGATAATCAGGATGATGACAACATACGCGCCTAATTGTATCAGGTCATCCATAATAATTAATCCAATTCTAACACGAATAGCACGAATAATTGCCATTCACTCGTTAGCGTCAC
>JBFMDM010000201.1:0-2413 GCA_040753835.1 Planctomycetota bacterium | reverse complement strand
ATATTTCTGGCGGTTGACTCCGTTAATGGCAAAGACCGAGATATGGTGATATTTAACCAGCGCCGCCGGGATATCGTCCTGGGTGGAAAGTGGATTGGAGGCGCATAAGGCCACCTCGGCCCCGCCGGCCTTCAAGGTCCGCACCAGGTTGGCGGTTTCTGATGTTACGTGCAGGCAGGCCGCAATGCGCTTGCCGCGCAGGGGTTTTTCCCGGCTGAACCGCTCCCGTATCCTGGTGACCACGGGCATCTGTTTCTCGGCCCAGTCAATCCGGTTCTGGCCTATTGTTGCCAGTTTGATATCTTTAAGGTCATATCTCATTTCTTCAGCGCCTTTCTTAATATGTCAACTTTATCGGTCAATTCCCAGGTATAGCCGGGCCCGGTTATTCCGAAGTGGCCGTATCTGGCCGTATGTTTATAGATAGGCCGGCGCAGGTGGAGATGATGGATTATCCCGCCCGGGGTCAGGTCAAAGTTGTCCCGGACCAGTTTGATTATCTTATCTTCATCAATCCGGGCTGTTCCGAATGTCTCCACGTCCACGGTGACCGGCTCGGCCACGCCGATAGAATAGGCGAACTGAACCTCGCAGCGGTTGGCCAGTCCGGCCGCCACGATATTCTTGGCGACATATCTTGCCATATAGGCAGCGCTGCGGTCAACCTTGGTCGGGTCCTTACCGGAGAAACACCCGCCGCCGTGCGTGCCCATACCGCCGTAGGTATCCACGATGATTTTGCGTCCGGTCAGGCCGCAGTCCGCATACGGGCCGCCGTATACGAAACGTCCGGTCGGATTGATAAGCATCTTGGTCTTGCTGTCAAGCAGATTCTTGGGCAAGGTCGGAAGAATAACGTGTTTTATCAGGTCTTTCCGTATTTTTGCATGGCTGACTTCAGGATTATGCTGGAGCGAAAGGATTATCGTGTTAATCCGGACCGGATGGTCGTTTTCGTAATCAATGGTTATCTGCGATTTGCCGTCCGGCCTGAGGTAGGGGAGGATGCCTTTTTGCCTTACCAATGCCGCACGGTTGACCAGTTTCCTTGAAAGCATAATCGGCATCGGCATAAGTTCCGGCGTTTCACGGCAGGCGTAGCCGAACATCATTCCCTGGTCGCCGGCGCCGAGTTTCTTATGGCGTTTGGTGTTCTCGTCAACGCCCATTGCAATATCGGGCGACTGTTTCTGGATGCAGGTCAGGACCGCGCAGGTCTCATAGTCAAAACCCATCTTGGCGTCTGTATATCCGATTTCCTTGATGGTTCGCCGGACCACATCCGGGATTTCCACGTAGGTCTTGGTGGTGATTTCGCCGGCCACGATGGCCATTCCGGTCTTGACCATTGTTTCGCAGGCGACCCGGCCCGTCGGGTCCTTGGCGATAATCTCATCCAGTATGGCATCGGAAATCTGGTCGCAGACCTTATCCGGATGGCCCATACATACTGATTCCGAGGTGAATTCCCTTCTGGCGCGTCTTCTCATATTCGCTGTCTCCTTTTAGTTTCTGGCGGGGGCAACCCCCGGCGGGGCAGGCCCGCTAATCAGGGCAAACTAATACAAAGTATGTCCGGGGTCAACTAATTTGCTAATAAATTCCATATTTTTGTCCGTAGCGCCTTGATATCGGCTGATTACCGTTCTGGCTTTAGCGCCAATTTGGCTCCGTCTCTGGGGCTCATTAATCAGGGAAAGAAGCGCCTGTGATAAGGCCGGTTTGTCCTGCACTGAAATAGCCGCTTCTTCTTTGATGAGTTGGTCTGCGATGTCCTGGAAATTTGACATATCCGGCCCGAATATAACCGGCTTGCCGGCCGCGGCCGGTTCCAGGATGCTCTGACCTCCGCGCTGTACCATACTGCCGCCCACAAAGACAATGTCAGCAATCTGATAGACCTTGTTTAATTCCCCGAGCGTATCCAGGAGGATAACCGCATCATTGTCCGTAGTTGCGGTCAGGGCGCTGCGTCTCGCCGCAGATAATACCTTTGTCCTGATAATTTTATCAACCTCGTCAAATCGGAATGGGTGTCTTGGCGCAATGACGAGCCGCAGGCTGGCGAACCTGCTTTTTAGTTCCGAATAGACATTAATCAGAATTTCCTCTTCAGGCGGATGGGTGCTGCCGGCAATGATAACTGTATCATCCGGCTTAAAGCCGAAGATTTCCCTGTAGTTAACCGGCGGCTGGTGGCGCCGAAGCGCCATGGCGTCCTTATGGCGCTCATTGGCCGGCAGATTTATTACATCATATTTCATATTGCCGGTAATCATCAATTTGTCGGCTTGGATGCCCATCTCGCTGAACCGTTCCGAGTATCCCTTGTTTTGGACGCAGAAATACGAGACCTTGTTCCAGATTCGCCTGACCAGCGGTTTTATCAGGCGGTATCTTCTGGTGGAATGCC
>JBFMDM010000200.1:0-2475 GCA_040753835.1 Planctomycetota bacterium | reverse complement strand
CCTGCATTTAAAATATCCTTAAAATCCCAGTATATGAAATAAATAGATGCGCTTCTATAGGCGTACCTGGGCCAAGTCCAGCACTAAAATTAAACGATTCCTTAATATGATCACAGTCAACCATTTCGTCCAACAACAATTCTGATTGTTTATCTAGAGCGTTTCTTATTTCCTCAAATGATAATTCGTTCATCGGTATATTCCTTTCTACACCCAATGAAATAGGTTTTCCAAGCATAGTTACGTTCGCTGAACCACCGCCCATTAGAGCCCAACCTTTAAGGTTTTCAATTGAATCATTTCTTGAAATAGTGATATCCACTGTTCCGGTAATGGTACTACCAAGTTCGAGACCTGTGCCAACAGTAGCATATAATCCTGCTTCATATTCTCCAGTAACTTCGTTTTTACTAATAGCTATTCCATAGGATTTTGATAAACCAAAAACAGCCCCGATGTTTTCACCAATACCAATTTGAACCGTCCATAATCCCAAAGGATCAACCCAATTAACCGGGCTATTGCCCACATAAGCATATAGATTCATCCCGCCCATATACCCAATCGGATCAGGCTGCAGGAACCTCCTCAAACCGGCGTCATAGTACCTAGCCCGGTAGTAATAAAGCCCAGTTTCAGTATCAAATGGACGTCCCGTATAGGAGTATGGATTCCCAAGCACCCCGACACTGCGGACTTCCCCATAAACCGAATAACGATAAGTCTCAGCCACAGTCCCGCTCGAATTGGAAAGAGCCACCACGGAGCCCAAGGCATCCGCATGATAGTAGTGTTGATTATCCCCCGCAATCATGGTTATCGGCTCATCAATGCCGGGACCATAGATGAACTTCCTTGCAAGCGCACCCGAGCCATCATACTCGGTTATAACCTGATCGCCGTCGTGAATAAAGGTCGTGGTAGCTCCATCAACAGTCTTCACTCTTCTTCGGTCGAAGGGGTCGTAGTTGTAACTTGATGTTTGGGACGCGGTGGCAGTCATCAGCCGAATGGCGGCGTCGTAAGTGTAATTGTTGGTTCCGTCGTAAATCAGGTTGCCGTTAGCGTCGTAGCCCAAGGCCTGGCCGGCGGCTTGGGTGTATTGGTTCAGGTTGTTGGGGACGTTGGTTTGTGTGCCCAGAGTGTTGAATAATGGGGTAAAACGAGGGTCGTCAATGGTATCGCTTGTCCGCAATCCGGTCCGGTCGTAGGCGTAGGCCAGGGCCGCGCTGTCATTAAGCCATTGGTGGTTGATGTTGATTAGGTCATCGTCCAGGCTGTAGGTGTAACCGGTCACCGTGCCGTTGCCATTAGCCAGTTGGGTCCGGCGGGAAAGCGCGTCGTAGGTATAGGACGCCACCACCGCCGGCGCCGGGTCTTCGCCCGGGCCGTTGGGATCGTAGGACACGGCGGCCAGCCGCCCCAGGGTGTCGTAGGCGTAAGTCACATACGAGCCGTCGGGGTAAGTGAGCTTGGTCTGGCGGGAAGCCGCGTCGTATTCATAACCGACCGTCTGCCCGCCGGGATAGGCGGCGTTCAACAGCCTTCCCGCCGTGTCGTAGCCATGGACAATGGTCCCGCCGGGGCCGGTGGCGTTGATTATCCGATTTGCCAAGTCGTACACGTAGGTGTATGTCCCGCCGCCGGGAATCGTTTTGGCCGTCAGCCGGTCGAGGTTGTCCAGGGTGTACCCGATGGTCTGGCCGTTTCGGGTCGTCAGGGCCGTCACCCGGCCGGCCGCATCCAGAGTAAAAATATCGGTCGAGCCGTTGGGATACGCCGTGCTCACCAGCCGGTCGTACCCATCATAAGTATAAGTCGTTGTGTTGTTGTTCGCGTCCCTGATCCAGGCCACCCGGCCGTTGGGCGTGTAGTCGTAAGTCTGTTCGGCCTGACTGTTGCCGTCAATTACCTGGACCAACCGGCCGGCCGCGTCATATATATAACGCCTCACCCGGCCTTCGGCGTCGGTCACGCTCACTAGCCGGTCCAGCGCGTCGTAGGCGTAAACGGTCGAATAACCCAAAGGCGACGTTTCGCTCAGCTTCATGATAGAGCGAGACTTTTCGCTATTCCATATTATAATGCTTTCCCTTTAGTTTTTAAAATAATGTATGATAGGATGCATGTTATTAATGAAGAACTTGGTAAAATTACACCGAATAATAATAAGCCTATTAGTGATAATGAATACATATTAGGGAAGAACTTAGTTAAACCATATTGGTTCTTCAGAATATACCAAACACTTGAGGCAGATAATGTGACTATAAAAGTCAATATCGATTTTTTTAATAAGTTATTTAATTCGTATAACCTACTTATACTTTTTTTAGTTGTTCTTATTATTATTAAGCAACTTAAGACAGTAATAACAACTAGATAATCAATAATTATATTTCCAAATGTTCTAACAAATTTGAAGAAGAATAACCTTTCTAGGGGCCCAAGCATATTGTGATAAAAATGGTACAT
>JBFMDM010000199.1:0-2481 GCA_040753835.1 Planctomycetota bacterium | reverse complement strand
GCCATCTCGGTCTCCAGCGCCAAGGACAAGGGCACGGAATTCACTATTAAGTTGCCAACCGAGGCGTAATTTGCTATACCCCTACTAATTACGAACTCCGCTCCGATGCCCCTACGGGGATACGGAGCGCCCCGAACGAAGCATCGGGACGCAGAGACCGCGATAGCGAATGGGCGAATTACTAATTCGTAATTCGTAGTGCTTATGAAACAGAATTTACCCGAAATCCTTGCCGTTGACGACGACCCGGGCGTGCTCAAGAGTTTAGAGGCGGTCTTTGAGGGCGTCTATAAACTCCACCCTGCCGGAAACGCCGCGGAATGCCTGGCCCTGCTGGCAAACCAGAACATTCCGCTCATCATCCTTGACCTGGGCCTGCCGGATATGGACGGCCTGGAACTGCTCAGGAAAATCAAGGCATCCGTTCCGTCCATAGAGGTCATCGTGCTGACCGCCAACACCTCGCTGGAAAGCGGCATAGAGGCGATGAAGCAGGGCGCCTATGACTACATCGTCAAGCCCTTTGACATAGAAAAAATCGTCCTGATAGTCAGGAACGCCCTGGAAAAGGCCGGCCTCAAGAACGAGGTCCGCGTCCACCGGACAATGAACGGCGAAAAGGAGCGCAAACTCATCGGACAGAGTACGGTGATGCTGGAACTGGCCGAGATGATAAAGAAGGTGGCTGAGAACAACGCCACGGTCCTGATTACCGGCGAGAGCGGCACGGGCAAGGAAATCGTGGCCCGTGAAATCTGGCGCCAGGGCGAGCGCAAGGACAAGCCATTCGTGCCGGTCAACTGCGGCGCCATCTCGCACGAACTGATGGAAAGCGAACTCTTCGGCCACGAAAAGGGCTCGTTCACCAGCGCCTCCTCTATGCGCCTCGGCAAGTTTGAACTGGCCAACCGCGGCACCATCTTCCTGGATGAAATCAGCGCCTTGCCCCTCAACCTCCAGGTCAAACTCCTGCGCGTCCTGCAGGAAAAGACCATTGAACGGGTCGGCGGGATGCGGCAAATCCCGATTGACGTCCGGGTCATTGCGGCCACCAATATGGACCTGTCTGATATGGTCAAAAACGGCACATTCCGCGAAGACCTCTATTACCGCCTCAATATCGTGCCTTTGAACGTCCCGCCTCTGCGCGAGCGTAAGGACGATATCCCGCTCCTCGTGGCGCATTTCCTCAATATCTACAACAAGGAATACCACCGCCAGGTCAAGGAGATTCCGCCTGAGATAATGTCCTTTTTCAATGCCTGTTACTGGAAGGGCAATGTCCGGGAACTGGAAAACGTCATCCAGCGCCTGCTGGTCGTTTCCAATGACAACAGCATCGGGGTCAGCGACCTGCCCATTGAAATCACCAAACAGCGCGACCTGTTCCACTTCGTTATGGAAAAGGGTATGATGCTGGACGACGCCCTGGCCAGGTTTGAGAAGGAATACATCAGGAAGACCCTGGTCATCACCAAGAACAGCCGCCTGGATGCGGCTGATATGCTGGGCGTGCACCGCAATACCCTCACCAACCGGATGAAGTCGCTCGGGCTTGAGGATTCCCACTCCGACGAGGCATAGGCCGGTTAAGCGCAATATTTTCCCTTTGGTATTCCGTAGCCCCTTTTGGGGCAAATGATACTATAACTCCATAATCTAAATAAGTTGCGCCAAAAATGCCCTACGTTCCGCTATTTACGCGCCTTTCCGGTCATGCACAAGAACTTGTGCATGACGGCTTATCGTAACCCACTATAAAATAATGCGATAGGAGAAAACCTCAACAGGGTCAAAAACCATGCACAAGAACTTGTGCATAACGCCCCTCTTGGCCCAAGCCAGAAACCCCGCCTCCGGAATATTTTATTTTTCTTAACCCCTTTAACATAAAGCCGTTATCTCAATAATCCTAAAATTCCATCCGCCCAAACACCCTTCTTGGCACGCTATTTGCATAGTACATTTCATACGGTCGGATGAGAAAAGAGTCCAACCCCGGTGCAGTAGAGGTATTGTCTCTGCTACCGGTTTTGGGTGGAAATATGCCCTGAAAAGTAAGGCGATATTGCTGAATACCCCGCCATTCGGCGGGGTCTAAGAGTCCGTAACGGCCTTTGGCTGCTCCGCATCCAAAGGCCTAACGGTCTCTAAGAAAGGAGCTTTAGATGAAGCACTACATAGACAACAAACCCGCGCTCCTGGCCAACCGCAAGACGGTGATTATCACCCTTCGGCTCATTGTCTTCGCCTGCCTGTACCTGATTATCTTCCAGGAGCGCGGCTTCAGCGGCCACACGGCCCTCTTCTGGCTCATCACCGGCGTCTTCCTGGCCTCGCAGGTTGTCTATCTCATTGAACAGCAGACGCATTTTCTTATCCAGCGCCTGCTGGGCTGGGTTTTTCTCTTTGACGCCGCGCTCATCAGTTTGCTCATCTACCTGCTCGGTATAAAAAGCGACCAACTCTTCATCACCTACT
>JBFMDM010000198.1:0-2492 GCA_040753835.1 Planctomycetota bacterium | reverse complement strand
AAGAAGTCGCGCGCCTCTTCATATTTCTTGTCCTTGAACGACTCCAAACCCAGATTGTAGACCTCTTTGGCGGCCTCTACTTTTTCGGGGTCTATAGTCCGGGGTTCAGTTTCGGGTTTATCGGTCTTGGGCTTTTCCGGCTCGGCCGGTTCCGGCGGCTGGGTTTGCTGCGTATCCGTTTTGGCGTCCGGAAGTTCCTTGTCCATGACCTTGAGCGAGCGCGCCTGTTTCATTGTGCCGTTGATTTCCTTCAGTTGGTTGCCGATGGCCTTGCCATCTTCGCCGGTAAAGACATCAACGACATCCATACAGATGTTCTGCGCCTTAGTGAGCATTTCCAGTGACTTATCAAGGGTGGAGTTGCGTTCCTTGGGGTCTTCAATCTTGTTGGCGCCGGCGATGAGTTGTTGTGCTTCTGAGAGGATATCGGTTGTTTCCCTGACAATGGCCACGGCGTCCTTATAAATCGCCTTGATGCGGTCTTTCTTTACGACCATCTCGCCATCAGGCGTGGCAATCTTGAGCGTATCGCCCTCGTCGGTTATCTTGCCGATATACTTGTTTCCGTCCTTCAGAATCACAACCTCTGAATCAACATAGTGAATAACAATCGTGAATAGTATCAGGGTTAGCAGGACAATAATGTTTGCTCTCCGCATAACTGCTCCTTTGTTACCGTTTTTGACATGACACTTTCTTTATCGTAGGAGACAATCTATAGTAATTAAAATATCAGAAAAAAGTCAAGGAAAACTATTACAGATATTTAAACAGGTGCCGGCATATATGCGCCGTAGCGTTGGGGCGGCCGATTCTGCGCGCCTTGGCTTTCATTTCCCTGAGCCGGCCCGGGTTTCCAGAGAGGAACCTAACCTTGGCCACGGCATCGGCGCGGTCACGGGCATATAATGCCGCGCCTTGGTTGACCAGATAGTCCAGATTAAAGATTTCCTGGCCCGGGATAGGACGGTAGACGATGATTGGTAGGCCCAGTGCCATTGCCTCTGAGACCGTGATGCCGCCGGCCTTGCCGATTAAGACGTCGCTTTGCGCCATCAGTTTATGGACCTGGTCTGTGAACCCGTAGATGGTAAGATTTCGGGCATGGTTCTTTTTCTTTAGTTCAGAAACCTTGCGATAGAGGCGTTTATTGTTGCCACAGACGATGACCAGTTTGATAGGAAGTTTGACGAGTTGGGCGCAGAGTTTCCTGATTTTACCGATGCCGTATTCACCGCTCATCAGCAGGACCGTGAAAGGATGTCTCGTGGCGGGCTTCTGCTTGACTGAGAACGCCGAGCGTATGGGAATGCCTGTGACCCTGATTCTGGCCGGCTTAATGCCTTTAGCAATAAGGAATTCCCTTAGATTATCGGTTGGGACGAAATAGAGACCGGTTTTAGGGCTAATCCACTGGCTATGCGCTCCGAAGTCAGTAATGATGGTGGCGGTCTTAAAACCCAGTTCCATGGAGAGCATTGAGGCGACGATGCCGGCTGAGGGATAGACCGAGACGACGATATCCGGCCTTGATTCATTGAGAAACTCCCTGACCTTATCCAGCGGGGGAGTGAGAATCTTTTTGCCCAGCGGCTTGGTGAACCCCGTTAGAGTCGTCCATAGTGTGTGAAGTAGGTCTTGGTTTAGTTTCATTGCACCAAATCGTTGCGACTCTAACGGGGTAAATAGTTTATCTGTTACCTTGAAGAACAGGTCGTAGGCCGCAGGCAGGCGCTTGGTGCTTTGCTTATAGAGCATTCGCATAATCTTATCGCCGGCCACAAAGCGCTTCATAAAGTCCACGACCTCAACGGTTGTTTTGGGATAATGTGATTGGAGATATTCTGAAAGCGCCTTGGCCACGCTGTTGTGTCCGCCGCCGTAGGATGCGGTGAAGATGAGGATTTTGGGCATATTTTAAGTCAAACGGTTGGTCGGTTTAGCCAGTTTGGTTAGTTTTAATGCACCATTAGTTGAGAGAATTGCATTAAAGACCTTCAGTTTGCCTGTGATATTGAGAATGATTTTGCTCCTGACTGATTCCTTGTTCTGCAGGTTGGCGTTATATTTGATACGCGCATAGATGGCGTGAAACACGTGATAAGACACCTTAACGCCGTTTATCCTTGAGCCGGACAGGGTGATACGGTTATGTTTGATATAAAGATTCGCCACGGCCTTTAATACGGCCTTATCTGTTGTTTTGTAGAGTTGGTTCATAGTTCCATCCTATGCCTGACAATTTTCCTTATGGTATAATGGCGCCAGATGAATAAACCTATTGTTACAAGCAATGCGACCGTTACCAATATCGGATTTATCAGCAATGAATATTCCGGAGACGCTGGATACGCCTGCGTGTATATTTCTCCCATAGTCGTAATATATGCAACGGGATTAAAATAGGCGTAAAATATTTCAGGCAGGTCAAAAGCGGCTATAATAATCGGTGGTATAACTAAAGCGATCATAAAAATTACACAGGATATAGC
>JBFMDM010000197.1:0-2567 GCA_040753835.1 Planctomycetota bacterium | reverse complement strand
CTGGTAAATCAGCCGGCACACCTCCCTGGGAAAAAGGTGCGTGAAATCACTGCCCTCTTTGGACGCCGTCTTCAGGCGGTGCAGGATATATTCGCGCGTGTGCTCCTCGTTAAGCGGCTCCAGATGATATCTGATAGAAATCCGCTGCCGCAAAGGATGAACCAGATTGACCCGCTCGCGCAGTTCCGACTGCCCTATCAGAACCAGGGTCAGCAAGAATTTGTCGTTTGCCTGGAAGTTCAGCAGGAGCCGCAGTTCCTCAAAGACAAGCCGGTCCTCAATCAGATGCGCCTCGTCAACCAGGACCACGGTGTATTTATTGATATCCAGATTGCGCTGAAGCATCCCGTTAATGAGTTCAATCAGTTCCACCTTGGTGGCCGGAATCTTGTCCGCGCCCAACTGGTGGGCAATGCCGATAAGAAAATCAGTCGCCGGCAGTTGGGGATTGGCAAAATAGACCAGATGATACTTGGCCGGGTCAACTATCCGCGCCAGGGCCCGGCTCAGAACCGTCTTCCCCGTTCCGTAGTTGCCGGTCAGGAGAATCGCGCCCTTGTGCTGGCTGATGCCGTAATTCAGGCGCATCAGGCCCTCTTCGTGGCTCGGCGACATATACAGGAAACGCGGGTCTGGCGTATTCTCAAACGGATATTCTTTCAGTCCCCAATAATCTTTATACATAGCGGTTATGAAGGCAAAGGTATATTACCCTGCTTACTATATAACACTATCGGCAAAATACCCCCCTGCCTTGATTATTTATTGACCAATTGGTGAATCCCCTCGCCAATTGGTCATTCTGAGCCGCAGGCGAAGAATCTCATTTATTCTTCGGCATCTTGAGATACGCATCCATAAAGACCGTCAGTTTATCGCCGTCCAGCACGGCCTGCGCATCGCCCACTTCAACTTCGGTGCGATGGTCCTTGACCAGGGTATATGGATGGATTGTATAAGAGCGTATCTGATAACTCCAGGCAATCTCGCCCTTGTCGCCGTATATCTTGTTAAAATCATCTTCCTTTTCCTTCTGCTTAATTGCATTGAGTTTGGAGACCAGCATCTTCATAGCCACCTGCTTATTCTGATGCTGCGAGCGCTCGTTCTGGCACTGGACCACGATGCCAGTAGGCAGGTGGGTAATCCGGATAGCCGAGGCGGTCTTATTGACGTGCTGTCCGCCCGGCCCGCCGGCTGAATAGGTGTCTATCTTCAAGTCCGCCTCGCTTAGTTTCACCTTTTCTATTTCTATTTCAGGCACGACATCCACCGAGGCGAACGAGGTATGCCGCTTGTGATTGGCGTTAAACGGCGACAGCCGGACCAGCCGGTGGACGCCGATTTCTGACTTAAGATAGCCGAAGGCATACATACCTTCCACGTAGATAGTGGCCCGGCGCAGGCCCGCATCATCACCCTTGAGTGAATCCACCAGATGATACCGGAAATTATGCTGGTCCAGCCATCGGGTGTACATCCGCAGGAGCATCTCGGCCCAATCGCAGGCGTCAGTGCCTCCGGCTCCGGCGTGGACGCTCAAAAAGGCGTTGCGGTAATCATCCTCTGCGCTGAACAGCGCCTGGTATGAGAAATCCTTGAATCTCTGCTCAATCCCGGCTAATTCCTCATCCATCTCTTTTTGGGCTGTTTCATCAGCGCCTTCTGCCATTTCGCACAAATCAAGAAGCTCGCCAATATCCTCTTGCAATTCTATGAAAGGAACGGTCATTGTCTTAAGGGACTTGAGACGGGCTATCTTTTCCTGGGCAGAGGACACTTCGTTCCAGAATGTCGGGGCCAGGGATTCTTCTTCCAACTGCTTGATTTCCTTGAGGTGAGGAGCGAGGTCAAAGAGAGTCCCCTAACTCCTTAAGGGACACACTAAGCGCTTTCAGGCGCAGTTGTAACTTGCTTTCTGGCATAACGGTGTCGTTTATTCCAAACGGCATAAATCCCCCTCACCCCCTTTGACAAAGGAGGCAGGGGGATTTATTTTTTACCTTTACAGTGAGTAATCAGGCCTATAACCTATTTGTTGCCGAGAATCTTGTACATCCCGGTGCCGCACTTGACGCATTCGCCCTTGAGCGCCTTGCGCTTATTCTTCATCGTTACTTCCTTGGCCTTGCCGATTTCCCTTTTGTCCTTGCACTTCACGCAATAACCTTTTTCTGCCATAAATCCTCCTCTTATGGCGCACTTGGCGCCATTAGCCCCCGCCTTAGGCGGGTTTTCTTAACACGCCCACTACGTCTAAGGAATGATGGGTTCCATAGGCGTGGGCGACTGTTATCTTCGGGTCTTTTACCTGCCGTTTGTCTGCCTTACCCAACAGTTGGAGCCAGTTCTCGTATATCTTTGACTGGAAATCACCGCCGGCAGACGAATGGGCAAAGGCAATCGCTCCTCCGTCGGTATTAGTCGGGCATTCGCCGTCAATCGCGGTCTTGCCGGCCAATACGAATCTGCCTCCTTCACCGGGCTCGGTAATGCCCAGTCCTTCCAGGGCCATAACCCCATCGTATAAACTTAAATCATGGACCTGGGCAATGTCAATATTTTCC
>JBFMDM010000196.1:0-2624 GCA_040753835.1 Planctomycetota bacterium | reverse complement strand
CCCTGGCTTGAGAAGAACTTTGAGCATCCCCTCTGGGCTAAGATAACCCTGCCCTGCATCGGCTGCGGTGTCTGCACCTATCTGTGTCCGACCTGCCACTGCTTTGACATCGTGGACGAAGGCACGCGCAAGGGCGGCCAAAGATGCAAGAATTGGGACGCCTGCCAGTTTGCGATGTTCACGGTTCACGCCTCGGGCCATAACCCGCGCGATACGCAGTCAAAAAGATTCAGGCAACGGATAGAACACAAGTTTAATTATTACCCGGACAAATTCGGCCGGACCCTGTGCGTGGGCTGCGGCAGATGCATCCGCCACTGCCCGGCTGATATGAGTTTGTTGAATGTATTAATCACTATAGCAAAAATATGAGCAATATTTATAAGCCCTACTTGATGACCGTCTCTGAAATAATTGACGAGACCTACGACACAAAGACGCTAAAGTTAGTGTTCTCCGCCGAAGGCGCCGCATTAGGCCAGCCTCCCGCCTTAGGCGAGCCTCGCCCTAATGGCGGGGACCCGCCTCCCGCCAAAGGCGGGTCGCCTCTGGTGACTGGCGGACAGGATGAGGCAGTGGCCAAATCATTCACCTTCAAGGCCGGACAGTTCGGACTGTATTCGGTATTCGGCCAAGGCGAATCCACCTTCTGCATCGCATCATCGCCCACCCGCCTTCGTCAGGACTTCGGCGGGCAAGCCAAACAGGGCTATATTGAATGCACCTTCCGCAAGACCGGACGGGTAACCAAGGCCCTGGCTAATCTTGAAGTCGGCGATATTATCGGCTTCCGCGGTCCCTATGGCAACTGCTTTCCGCTGGACAAGTTCCAGGGTAAGGACATCGTCTTTATCGCCGGCGGCATAGGACTGGCGCCCATCCGCTCAGGTATCTGGAACTGCCTTGACCTGCGCAAACAGTTCGGAAAGATTACTATTGTCTACGGCGCCCGGACTGTGGCTGACCTGGTCTATAAGCGGGAACTGCCTGAATGGGCAAAGTATCCGGATACTGTGGTAGTCCAAGCCGTTGACCCGGGTGGCCAGACCCCGGACTGGCAAGGTAAAGTCGGGCTCGTGCCGGTCATATTGGAACAGACCAACCCGGACAGCACCAACTCTGTGGCCCTGGTCTGCGGCCCGCCTATTATGATAAAATTCACCCTGCCGGTCCTGGACAAACTGGGCTTTAAGCCGGAAAACATCTATACTACCCTGGAAAACCGGATGAAATGCGGGCTGGGCAAATGCGGCCGGTGCAACGTGGGCAAGGTCTATGTCTGCAAAGAAGGCCCGGTCTTTACTGCGGCACAACTCAAGGAGTTACCGGCGGAATATTAAATGCGTCAGCCGTTATGCGTCGTGAGTTCTGCGCTCCAAACGCACAACGCACAACATACAACGTTTATGCTCATTTTAGGCATTGACCCGGGCACGCGAATTATCGGCTACGGCGTCATCCAGACCGAGCCGAAAACCAAGGTCATCACCTACGGGGTCATAAAAACCAAGGACGCACTGCCTAAAGGTTCCAAATGTGACGCCACCACCCTCTCCACCCGCCTGCTGCGCAGTTACCAGCAAATCCTCAAGATAATAAAAGAATACCAGCCGGACCAGATAGTCATAGAAACCGTATTCTTTTCCCTGGATGCGCAGGCAACCATAAAAATAGGCGAGGGGCGGGGCATTGCCCTGTTAGCCGCGGCTACGACCAGCACCCCTGTCTTTGAATACAGCCCGGCAGAGATAAAAAAGAGCGTCACCGGCAACGGACGGGCTGACAAAGTGCAGGTGGCTGAGATGGTCAAGAATATCCTGTCTTTGAAAGAAATCCCCAAACCCTACGACGCCTCAGACGCCCTGGCTATTGCCATCTGCCATGCCCATAGGATTATGTAATGTATCCTATCACATACGAATTGAATGTAACGCTCACATTCCCGCTTACATCGGTGAACGAATACTCAAAACTTCCTGCTATGATAGGCACAATGACCTGTCCGCCATAGATTTGCCCGACATTTTTTACCTCAACGCCAATCGCATAACACTCCTGTTGCGCGGCGTCGCGGCGCAGGCGGCAGTTGAGCCAGCCGGTGGGCGGCGGAGGCGGTATGCTTTGCTGCACCAACTCAATCTGCATAATCAATGCCGTAACTTCAGGCGGAATGGCCGGATTGGGCGGACTGGGCTGCCAGACCTGGTTGCCGGTTATGATAAGCGAGGTCAATTGGATTCTGGTGGGTAGCCAGGTAATTTGGATTCCTGCGCCGATACCCGCGGCCAATTTCTCGGCGGTAACCGAACCGTTCTGGAGTTTCTCCGTACTGACACTGCCTACCGCCAATTTACTACTGTCTACTGACTGCAGTTCACTGCCTACTTCCGCCATATATATAAACGAACTCTCTACTGCGAGACCACGAGTACCTACGGAACGGAGTGAATAAAAACCCCTTTCGGACTTAAAAATCTCGGATTTTTGCATAAATAAATTACTCCACTGTCTGGCCGAACAGGAACTCAGACAGGCCGGTCTGGCTCACAAAACCGGGTAGTCACTCTCTTAACTGCTATCAGTAACCTACTGTCATAAGGGAGATAACCTGCTAACCCAACGGT
>JBFMDM010000195.1:0-2671 GCA_040753835.1 Planctomycetota bacterium | reverse complement strand
TTGATTGTTGGATTGACCTGGAGACGCGAGCGCTTGACCGCATAGTTGACCCTGTCGTGGATGTCAAATGTCAGTTCCTTGGTGCTCCGGACTCTTGAAGAGTGGACGTCCGCCTTGTCCGCAATGACGACAGCCGCGGCGATGTCGTTGACCGGCTCGCCCCGCTCCTCGTCGTGGTTGCCGGCCGCGGAGATAATCCGGGCGATGTCCTGGTAATCGGCCTTAAGGTCTTTTAATATTTGGTAAGACAGGAAGGCGCTGGAAATCCCGTGGTCGTTGCGGTTGATGGCATTTCCGATGTCGTGCAGGAAACCGGCGATGGAGCCGAGAACCTGTGTTTTTTCATCGTAACCGAGTTTTTTTAAGACATATTGGGTCATCGCGGCGACCAGTTTGGCGTGACGGACGCCATGCTCGGTATAGCCCATTGCGGCCAGGTTGGTGTCGGCCATTTCCATAAATATCCTGGCCTGGGGATGGTTCCTGACCTGCTCTAATGTAATCATACGGTAATCTCTATCTTGGGCGCCTGGATAATGCTGTTGTGCACCAGGCACTTTTCTACGCTTTCTATAAGATGTTTCTTGTGTTCTTCGGGGCATCCCTTGGGCAGGGCAATATGCAGGTCAATACGGTCGATACGGGCCGGTGGGGTGGTTGCCTTGGACCAGTTAATGTTTACATTCATTCCCTCATAAGGAATTTTTTGCTTCTGGCAGAACCAGAGTGCATAGACGCCGACGCAGGCGCCCAAACTGGCGATAAACAGTTCAGGCGGGGTTGGTCCTTCGTCATTGCCGTTGCTTTCTTTGGGCTGGTCCACTATTATGGTATGCGAGCGCACCTTGGCGTTAAATCTCATTCCGCCGACGTATTCAATGTTCATTTCCATCAAAGTAATTTATCAGATGTTGGCAAGACAGTCAACATATAATCGGTAATCTTTCTAACGGGGCAGGGGCAGTTACGGTTTACAATGTTATTCCTGGAGGTTTTCCTCAACCTCATTCCAGTCCTGGGAGTTGTAAGTCGCCTCGCCGATAGTCCCGCCGAGGTAAAGCACGTTGATAGAGGGACTGTCCCTGAGCGGGCCGTGGTTCTCCGGCATATCAGCAGCCAGCGGGGTATTGCCCCTGAGCGTGTCGCTGAACTCGTAGTTCGGCCCGCGATAACCGCAGGCCCCGAGAGACGGCTTGGTGCTGGTCAGGGGGCAGATAAAGGTCTTCCATTCCCTGTTGTGTAACACCGCCGTCTCCGGGGAGGGCTGAGTCCTTAATGTCTCCCAGAATTTCTTTCCCCTGGAGTCCTCGCCTGAAGGGTAGGCCTTGAATTCGGACTGGTACAACTGAAGCCCGGCATACAGGCCCCTAAGGTTGTTCTGGCATGCCGCCAGCTTGGCAGCCCGAATTATCCGGGGGATTCCGACCAGGGCCATCGCGGCTAATAATGATATGATTGCTATTACCACCAGTAATTCCACCAGGGTAAATCCTTTATTGCGATGGTCCTTTCCCAATTCCAATCTCAGATTTCTCATAAAGCACCTCCTTACTCGCTGTTAGACCGAAGGGAGTTACAGCGAGTTGTTCCGGCAGTATTTGCCGGAACTTTCCAGCCCTCTGCCCCGTTAGAAAGTTACCCGCTTGGTGCCCCGGTTATGGTGCTGTCTGAGATTCCAGGGGGATTCTGATTCCCGACCCGACTGCGGTCAGAACGGGAATAACCCCGTTAGGGGTGTTGATGCCTCTTTGTCCGTGTCTTTAACAGTTATCCTGAAAAGGGGGAGCCGTTAGCCGGGTTTTCGCCTTTTCTTACGCCCTGTGAACACAGGGGAACTTCACGGACTCTTTACCCCTAACGGGGGTTAATTTTTCTCCTTTCTTTCGCCACTATAATATACCCACTACAAAACAAAAAACAAGTAGAATCTGAAAAATATTTCAGATTTATTTAGTGTTTTGCACCCGGGCGTAGTATAATATGAATGCCACTGCGAACCTCTACGAATTACGAATCTGCGAATTACGAATTCGTAGGGCGAAATATTTTACCAAAAATCCGAGATTTTTTGAGCGCAAAGGCCTTTTTATTCGTTTATATATATGCCGGAACGGACAGATATAGAGTTGTTTTTGGAGTTTAAGGAGCAGGGCAATCTCAGGGCGCTGGAGGCGCTGATTAACCGCTACAAGAAGGCGGTGCTTAATTTCTTCTGGCACCTGTCAGGCGACGAGGCGTCTTCAGAGGACCTGGCCCAGGAGGTGTTCATCAGATTAGCCCGGAGCGCGGGTAAGTACACGCCCCAGGCGAAATTTTCCACCTTCCTGTACCGGATTGTCCATAATATCTGGATAGACCACGGCCGGATAGGCGTTTCCAAACCCCGGCAGGTGTCGCTTGAAGTAACAATCGGCAGGGACTGTGAGGACACGCTCAAGGATATAATTGACTCCGGCGCGCCCAAGCCGATTGACGAACTGATAGATAACGAGAAAGAGGATATTCTGAGGAACGCACTTAAGGGTGTGCCTGAAGAACAGCGCCTGGTTGTGGAACTCTCGCTCTTCGGGCACCTGAATTATTATGAGATTGCCGAGGTGCTTGAGGTTCCCTACGGCACGGTAAAATCACGGCTGCGGCTGGCCATAGCGCGGCTGAGGGAGTTGGTTAA
>JBFMDM010000194.1:0-2733 GCA_040753835.1 Planctomycetota bacterium | reverse complement strand
CATTAAAATCCATAAGCGACTCGCCGATGGTATATCACAAATCGGTAATGATAAATACGACGTAGTTTTTATTGATTGTCCTCCAAATTTTAATATAGTAACAAAAAATGCTATTGTGGCGAGTAACCATTTATTAATACCAGCTAAACCTGATTATCTTTCTACTCTTGGTATTGACTATTTAATATTCAGTCTCAATAAACTTATTAATGATTATAATGAATACTCAGGATTTGATGAATTAGAAAGACAGGATAATATTTCACCGACAATTTTAGGTATTGTGTTCACAATGGTTACAATTTATAATAATCAACCTATACAAACTATGCGACCATTTATTGAACAAACAAAGAAATTAGGGAAGCCCGTGTTTGATCAATATATCCGGGAAAACAAGACAATGTTTGGGGACGCACCACAATATGGAGTCCCAGTTGCTCTCAATTATTATTCTAGTGGTACTTACGCGTATGTTGCCAAAGAACTATAAAATTTTACAACCGAATTTGAGCAACGAATCGGGTTGGGAGTGAAATAATGGATTTTGATGTTTTAAAGGCCTTTTCGAAAATATTAGAAATATTATCTATGGAAATTCTAACACTATCGGAAGATGAATTGCAAAATATCGCAGAAGGTAAGGCACGAATAAAAATCAAAATACTAGAAGATAAAGAGAGTAAAGAAGAAAATAGTGTTAATTATGAAGAATTAATTGAAGAACTAAATTCCATTCGAAATCGAGAGACCGGAATGCATATTGTTAATTCTAAATTGAAAACAAAGGATGATGTTGTTGGCCTCGCTAAATTTATTGATATTCCTGTTAAAAAATCTGAGAATATCAAATTCATTAAAGAAAAAATAATAGAGGCTACGATAGGCTATCGCCTACGTTCAGCCTCTATTCAAGATATTGAGGAATTAAACAATAGATAATTTTCTCTATTTGAAATATCTATCACAACACCCTAATCTGCCAGATGACTTAAAAGCGAGAGATTCACAACGTTTGCCACCACCGTCTTCCTTTCCTACATTGGCGCGGAGACATAGGGGGGACAGGGTCAGACAGAAAAGAATTCACTATTGCCTCCCGTCAATGATACGGGGCAAGCCTTCCAAAAGCGCTTACGTTCCATTCTCGCTTTCCCCTCTTCCTTGGCTTATGGCGTTGTGAGTACAGGGGGCTAGCTCCCCGGCCGGGTGTGGGGCGGAGCCCCACGGACAGCCGGTCAAATCCCCAAGGCCTCCCACAGTCCGGCCGCGGTGGCGGCCTCGGGGCCGGTGGTGTCCAGGGTCACCACGCGGGCCGGGGCCAGGGAATCCAGTGGCTCGAAACGGCTCTTTTGGTCAAGGTATATCTCCCGCCGGCCGTCCGAGACCGAGTGGCCCCGTGCTTCCCGATTTTCCAGGCGGCTTAAGACCGACTCCTCGGCCGCGGTGGTGTGGACGAAGGTCAACTCGGCCCCCACCCGTTCGGCCAACTCGATCACGGCCCGTCTCTCCGCGGCTTTCATGTACGACCCGTCCAGGATCACGTCCCGGCCGGCCCCGGCCAGTTTTTCGGCTTCGGCGTGCATGGCCTGGTAGACGCGGGCCGACATATCCTCCGAGTAAAGGCCTTGACCGAAAGGCACGTAGACCCGGGTGGTCGAATGAAGTCCGGCCAGGCTCTTGCGCATCCGGTCCGAGCTGACCACTCGGGCGTGTAGTTTTCTACCGGCCACCTTGGCCCAGTGGGTCTTGCCCGAACCCATCAGGCCGAAAAAGACCAGTATCCTCGGCCGCCGCCGCCCGCCGGCGTAAAGGTAGGCCAGGTCGAAGTAACGCCGGGCCCGCCGAAGGGCCTCCTCCCGCTCGGATTCCGGCAGCTCGGCCTGGTCCGCGGTGTAACAGTTGATCTTGCCCCGCACGTAGGCCCGGTAGCACTTGTAAAAGTCCAGCACCGTCCAGATTTCCTCGTCCCCGGAACACTCGACGTAGGTCTCGACCAGGCGGCGGCCCAGGTCCGGCCGCTGGTGGAAGTCCAGGTCCATGGCCAGAAAGGCCAAGTCCGAGGTCACGTCGTGACAGCGCAGGGCCTCGTTGAACTCGATACAGTCGAAAATCCAGATGCGCTCCCCCAGGCAGATGTTCCCCATGTGCAGGTCGCCGTGACCCTCACGGATGAACCCTCCCTCCAACCGCCGCCCGAAAACCTCGGCCCGCTCGGCCAGGAAGTTGTCGTTGTACTTCTGGATGTGATCGAAGCGCCCCCCGGAGAGGACCGGGCCCACGAAGTCCACGGTCTGCCAGAAGTCCTCGTCCGTGTAGTGCCTGATAATGGACAGCGCGCCATACCGCCGGACCCGTTGGTCACTGTCAGCCCGGCTAAAGAATTCCACCAGCACCGAGATTAGGGCGTCTATGGTCCCGCGGCCCACCAGGCCCCGTTCCAGGCGGCTCAGCATCATGCCTTCGGCCGGCAGGCGTTTCATCTTGACGGCGAAATCCACCGTCCGGCCGCGGCCGCCCATCCGGGCCCGGCCGGAAGGGTCCACCGTCACCGGGACCACGTCCAGGTACACGTCCGGGCAGAGGCGCCGGTTGAGCCGAACCTCCTCGCGGCAGAAATACTCCCTTTTCTCGAGGGTGGAAAAGTCCAGGAAACCGTAGTCCACCGGTTTCTTGACCTTGTAAACCAGGTCCCCGGCCAGAAAGACCCAGGAAATATGGGTCTGCACCACC
>JBFMDM010000193.1:0-2791 GCA_040753835.1 Planctomycetota bacterium | reverse complement strand
CCGACTTCCTGGCCCTGGATGCCGAAGGTCAAGAGCTTGTTGTGCCAGGGATCAAGCTCTATCACCCGGTTGTGGTAGACATCGGCGATGTACAGGTTGTTATTGTTGTCAAAGCAGATGTCCCAAGGCTTGTCCAGGCCCAGGCTGTCTAATGTATTTACCAGGTTACCCTCTGTGTCGAATATGGCGATCCGGTCGTTTTGGGAATCACAGACATAAACTAATTTTTCCGTCTCGTTATTACGTATGGCTATCCCAGCCGGTTGATTTAAGCAATTGTTACCAAATTGCCTAATGAATGCCCCGGTTTTGTTAAACACCTGCACCCGGCCATTCAAGTGATCAACCACGTAGATTTCGTTGCCGCTGATTGCAATTCCGGTGGGTTGGTTGAACTCCCCTTGCTGGTTGCCGTGTTTGCCTATGGTGCTTAAATAATTGCCAGCACTGTCGTATTTCTTTACTTTGGACTGGTAGCAGTCGGTAATCCAGATATTACCCGAATCGTCCACCGCAATACCCTTTGGATGGTTAAGGCCCAAGGTATCGGTGCAGGTATATTTATACCCGAAACATAACAGGGAATCACCCTCCGGCGAGAATTTCCTTATTTTATCGTCCTGGGTATCGGTAGCATAGATATTGCCGAAAGCATCAACCGTGCCGTCCACTGGAAGGCTATTAAATATGGCGAAGTCGGCGGTAATTGCTTCACGGGGTAGTGTATTATTGGCAACATAGACATAGACCGTTTCCGCCTTACAATTACCGGCAAGGTCATACCCAGTCTGCCTTAAAAGATAAAGACCATCGTTTACGGTTTCAGTATTCCAAAGGCACAAGGTTTGTGGAAATTTATAATGTATAGAGCTTATACCGTTGCTAAGGAGTGTCCAGGTTTCAGTATTGTTTTTCTTAAATTCTAAAACCCAATTAGCAAAGTGAATGTCCCAGGCATACCCCCTTATGCTTATTGTACTGTTTACATAGCTCATATTTACCGGACTGACTACCCCTACTAGCGGTTTGGTCATATCCAGTACAATTGTATCTAACCAGCCGGGGCAAAAACTTATATTGCCGGCCAGATCACTAAGCTGCATATAAACTCTTTTGGCGCCATCGCTGTTCGACAATTGGCAATTTAGCGAATAATTGGTATCGGCGTAATCCCATCCGTCGTAAATATAAGAACCTGTCGGAGGAATAGCATCAGGCTGAGCTCCGGTCTTCAATTCCACCGGCTCAAGACAGATGTTATCGACATAAATGTTTGAATGCAAAATAACAGGCTGCGGCGGAATACTGGCGGCAAGGGCTGGTACTTGGACTGCCATAATACCGGGATAGCCTATTAGAACTATCATTTTGGCAATAGTGCCATCTGTAGGCGGAACAAATGTGAATGTGTCGTTTAGAACCGTATTCCCGGTAAACAAGAACTCGGCATCATAAATGTTTTTATTCAGGTAATATTTTATCCTTGGTTCTAAAGTATCGTTGTAGATGCCATATACCTGAATCGCCGGGATTTCATCTATCTTGCCATAAAGGTCGGCCTTTAATCTGACAAGCTGTCCGGCTTTAGGCATGGGGACTTCCTGGGCTATATAGTTTCCGTAATCCTCAAATTGCGGCACGCCCAATATTGAGCTTCGGCTGATAACGGCATAACCGCTATCCAAATTTGCTGCTTGTTTTATCCAGTCGGTAGTATCTTCAAAGCAACCGTTTTTAACCAGATTAACATATCCCGAATCGTTGCCAAAAGGCTTTTCGGCATAGCGCATTTGGTAAAGACCGGGGAAGGCGTCGGACCCGCTAAGTTTAATGTTTACAGTTTGGCTGTTGGTATAGATTGCATTGCTATTGATGGTGATAGAGCCATTATCAGGGGAAACATTATTAAAGAAGATCTGCGTGGAATATTTTGGCGTCAGTATCTTGCCGCCGCCGATTTTATATTGCACCTCGAATTTATTACTGCTGTCCTGGGCTGAGGTCTCCAAATATCCTATGGCTTCGGGAGAATACGGCCACCAGCCGGTAGAAGAAGTTTCCCAATGGCTTTGAATCGGCGGCGCATAGGCAAGGCTGTCTTGTTGGGTAGCCGTGACCCAGTATTTCTGGGTTACCTGAATGGAATCTATTGTATAAAGGCCGGAACTGGCCGGATTATCCGCTTGCACAAACCTGAAATTAGTGTAAGTTGAATTTTGGTTTATGTTGATCTGCGCCGTAAACGGCACGATGCGAAACAATCGGCCCTCGCCCGGTTGCAGTTTGTAGCTGAAGGGAACACCGGTCCCAGCAACCAACTGGCCCGTGGCCGGCTGGCCGGTAAGCATATCCGTTATAAAGAACGGCTCGGCATTGCTGATGTTAACCGTAACGGTCAAAGTATCGGTGGGCAGGCAGTGGCGGTTGACCAGATAAAAGTATTTATCGTTTGTATTATCTTTGCTATGGAACAAGCCAACCTGGACAAATGAGTCCGAAACGGCCGTTATAAAACTGCCAGCCGGCGCAACGCTTCTAAAGGTATTCTCCCAGGCGAGGTTCGCCAAATCAGAGGATAAGGCTTTTATTTGGGCGTTTAGGTTTTTAACCGCCGACCATTGCGGCTCGCGGTGCGCGCCTGTATGGTCGGCCAGGCCCATTTGGTACCACTGCTGGCCGCCGGCTGTATATTCTACCTGTCCGTCCACATAGACGTAATAAAAGATGCCCGTGGCCCCGTAACACAATGACAGGTTTACCAGGCACGACAGTTCCCGGGGCGTGGGCATGC
>JBFMDM010000192.1:0-2890 GCA_040753835.1 Planctomycetota bacterium | reverse complement strand
AGTAACGCCCATTAAGGCTAACTGCCCGTAATAATTCGCGGAGTTTACCCCGTCGAATGACGGGGCTCAAACCGGCTCTAAGAGGATTATATTATGATAATCAGATTCAAAGAATTGGCCATAAGCACCGCCTTGCTGACCCTGCTTTATTTCATTTTCCCTATTACCGCCGCGGCCCAGGATATACCCTCTTCGGAGACGTTCCTCAAGAAATACACCCTGACCGAATCGTTTGAGGTGGGAATGGAATTTTCCTATATGATTCCCAACAGCAACAAGACGAATAACATGGGAAACGTCTATCTGACCCTGACCCACTCCACCAATACCTATTCCTCTTATAAATTCAAGACCGGTCTGTTAAACGCCGAATATCTTCTGTACAACCAGAACCTGGGCCGGATTTATTTCGTCCCCATTATGACGACTTTTATCTCTTCAGTTGAAATCCTGGACCTGAACAACCCCAAGCCCTATTACGGAATCGGGGTGGGCTATTATTTCTTTGAGAATTTCAAGTCAGCGCAAAAACAATACCGCACCTACGAAACCGAGAACACCTACGGCTACCATCTACTGGTCGGCGCAAAGTATGTGTCCGAGTGGGGACTGCTGGTGCGCGGGGAAATGACTTATGAGACCATCAAGCCCTTCAGGTTCTTTAATAACGACCTGGGCGTGTTTGAAACCCAAAATGTCCGCCGGGTTGATTTCAGCAACCTCAGTTTTGGCCTGAATGCGGCCTTGTACTTCTAAAAGCGGTTCCCTAAGTCCTCAATAAGACCTACACCGACAGCCATTCGTATTTATGCTGGCGCAATAAAGACCTGAGCCGCTTAATCAGATTGGCCAGTATCTGGCTTACCCTTGATTCGGTAATCCCCAAGACCTTTCCGATTTCGGCCATTGTCAGTTCTTCATAGTAATACATTTCCAGTACGAGGCGCTCCTTTTTGGACAGGCCGTTTTTAATATGTTCCACAAGTTGTTTGTTCAGCATAGCGTTGTAATCGTTCTCGCTCCTTGAATCAACCAGGACGTTCGCCGTGGAAATATTGGAGTCCTCATTATTGTCCTTATATACAAAGGGCAATATTGTGGTCGGCCTGGACTCCAGCGTTAACCTGGTGTACTCATCGGTGGAGACCTTTAGTTTCCTGGCGACTTCAAAATCGCTCGGCTTCCTGCAGTGTTTTGTCTGCAACTGGCGGTAACCATTTTCCAGGCGGTGCATTTTTGTCCTTATAAGCCGGGGGACCCAGTCGGATTCCCTCAGGCCGTCTATCATTGAGCCGCGGATTCGGCTGACGCAATATGTCTCAAAACGCACTCCCCTGCTCAGGTTAAACAACCTGATTGCGTTAAACAGCCCGGAGACCCCCAAACTGACAAGGTCCTCGGTGTCAATAAACCCGGGCAATCGCGACGACAGTTTCTCGGCTATCATCCTGACGACAGGCAGGTAGTATTCCACCAGTTTGTTGCGCAGGTCCTTCCGGTTGGTTTTCTTGAACCTCTTCCAAACCTCCGCTATTATCTCCTCGGTCATTGCGATATTCTTATCCATAAATAACGTCCTTTCTCAATCCCCTCTCGTTATTTATAGCGTATTGCTTTATTTTATTTCTCAGGGTCCGGTCCGTGATGCCCAGGACGCGGGATGCCTTCTGCACGTCTCCGGCAAAATGGGAAAGGGTTGACACTATTGATTCCTTCTCAATGTCGGAAAGCGGCAGGCCGACAAAAACATCCCGGTTATTCTGGTGGTTTTCCGGATATTTGCTTAACAGCGCCGTAATATGCTCCGGCATTATGCACTCATCGTCAACAAACAGGAACAGCCCATCCAGGATATTGAACAGTTCGCGCACATTGCCGGGCCAGTCATAATCCAATAACAGGCCGAGGGACTTTTCGTGGATTCTCTTGCCGGGATGCCGACCGAGGTAATCGTTGACCAACTGGGCGACATCCTCCCGACGGCTGCGCAAGGGCGGAATATAAATGGCGATTACGCCCAGGCGATAGTACAAATCCGCCCTGAATCTTCCGTCCTTCAGCGCGTCGGCAATGTTCTTATTGCAGGTGGATATGAACCGGACGTCTATTTTCTGGGGGAAACTGCTGCCGACCCTTTCAAAGCACTTGTCCTCAACGACTCTCAGCAGTTTTGCCTGGAGGCGGATATCCATTTCATCAATCTCGTCAAGCAGGAAGGTTCCGCCGTTGGCTATTTCAAGTCGCCCCAGATGGGTTCCTTCAGCGCCGGTAAAAGCGCCCTTCTCATACCCGAACAACTCGCTCTCAATCAAACCCGGGGACAGGGACGCGCAGTTGACCTTAACAAAGGGGTTGTTTTTGCGGTATCCGAGGAGATGAATCAAGCGGGCGGTTATCTCCTTGCCCACGCCGGTCTCGCCGGTCACCAGTATCGGCAGGTCGGTCCGCGACGCCTTCATAATTTTCCGGTGCACATCCTGCATCGCCTGCGAGACCCCGATAACGAAGTGTACGTTGTCAATCTGGAATAACGATTTCATTTTTCCTTATTTAATAGTTTCTTCACCTCAAAGAGGGTCCGGTGCCTTTTCAGGAGTTCTATTTTCCTCAGGCGGGCAAAAACGCCCTCGTCGTACAAGCGGTGCCCGCCGGCCAGACGGCTGCTGGCGGTAATCAGCCCCATCATCGTGTAATTATGGATGGTCTGCCGCGACAGGTTCGTTCCGCCCTCCTTCAAATAATGGAGTATTTCCGATATCCGATAAAGTTTCTTCGGATAATACCTGAATATAGTTTTATTGGTCTTCATAAATATTAAGGTATATTTTCGTATGGAATTTTCCGCCAGTCACCAGAGGCGACCCGCCTTTGGCGGGCAAATAGCCGTCCC
>JBFMDM010000191.1:0-2912 GCA_040753835.1 Planctomycetota bacterium | reverse complement strand
AATGAACTCATTTAGTGTTCCAGTGAACTCATTTAGCGTTCCAATGAACTCATTTAGGGCTCCAATGAACTCATTTAGTGTTCCAATGAACTCATTTAGGGTCGTAATGAACTCATACGGCGTCTGGACGAACTTATCCAGTACCTGGTTGAACTAAACACGATTTGTGCTTAACTCACTCCGGGTTATGCCCCCCCCGCCCAACGGTTTAGATACCACTGGCGCTTGGGTTCTGGAAAGCGCTCAATGGCGTATCTTAACATAGTCCGGGGCATAGCCGGGCCGTGCTTTTTGAGGAATCGCTCTAGAGTCGGCTGGTCCTTTTTGCCCACCTCACGGAGCATCCAGCCCACGGCCTTGTGAATCAGGTCTTCCTTGTCCCCAAGCAATCCGGCTGAAATCCTCAGGGTCGGGCCGAATATGGAATGCCTGATAAATTCAGCGGTGGCGATGACGGCTATCCTTCTTTCCCAGAGCATCCTTGACCGAGCCAGTTTGAAGAGCAGTTGCTTGTCCTTGTCCAGCAGGAAGACGCCGAGAATCCGCGAGGCGCTCAAATCCACCAGGTCCCAGTTGTTGATGTATCGGGTGTGCCGAAGGTAGAAGCGGCAAATCACGGCCCGGCGTGGCTCATCCGCCCTTTGGAACTGGTCAACCAGTATCAGAAGCGCGAGCAACCGCTCCTCGTGGATTGGTGATTTTCCTCCGAAGGCGGATCCGCCTCTGGCGGACAGGAGCCGTTCAATCATCGGCAAAGGCAAATCTCGGTATTGGCGCGCCACGGTCCTGGTCTGGGGCACCTTCAGGCCCAGAAAGACATCGCCCTCACCGTATTCGCCCGGGTCCGTCTTGAAGAAACCCTGCAGGAGCCGGGCCTGTTTGGGATTGGCATACCGGCGTAGCGCCTTTTTTATCTCGGATAATGTTGGCATAGTATATTCCTATCATATCCTCTTTTATTCTGCAATGTTTTAAGCCGGTTTTACACCCCCTGAGAATATTACATAATATTCCCACGATTATTTGACATTAAACGCAAGATAATATCTTATACACCGCTTTATAGAGTAGCCAGTAAACTGTAGTCAGCAGTCAGTTTACTCATTCTCTGTCTACTTACTAATTATGTTAAATCTAAGTATCGTGCGCAATATCGGAATCATGGCACACATTGACGCGGGCAAGACCACCCTGACCGAGCGCATCCTGTTCTATACCGGCAAGTCCCACAAATTAGGCGAGGTGCATAACGGCGAAGCCCAGATGGACTGGATGAAGCAGGAGCAGGAGCGCGGCATCACCATCACGGCCGCGGCCACGACCTGCTACTGGTCAGCCAAAGGCGGATCCCCGCCCGCCCGCTCCGCCGAAGCGGAAGCGAGGCGAGAAGGCGTCGCCCCGCAGGGCGAACCTCGCCTAAGGCGGGAGGCTCGCCCTAATGGCGGCGCCTCTGGCGGAAATGACTATCACATCAATATCATTGATACGCCCGGACACGTGGATTTTACAGTGGAGGTGGAACGGTCGCTCCGCATTCTGGACGGCGCGGTGGTTGTCTTCTGCGGCGTAGGCGGCGTGGAACCGCAATCCGAGACGGTCTGGAGGCAATCCGAGAAATATAACGTTCCCAAAATCGCCTTTGTCAACAAGATGGACCGGGTCGGCGCGGATTTCTTTATGGTCTTAAAGACAATGGGGGAGAAGTTAGGAGTCAACCCCGTGCCGATGCAAATCCCGCTCGGCGCGGAGAGTGATTTCAGAGGCGTCATTGACCTGATAGAGATGAAGGCCTATATCTACGAGACCGACGCCAAAGAGACATTCCATATTGAAGATATCCCTGCCGACTATCTGGAAACCGCCCGGAAATACCATCACATTATGGTTGAGAAGGCAGTGGAACTGGACGATTCCCTGATGAGCAAATACCTGGAGTCAGAGGCAAAGATTACGCCGGAGGAATTAATCAAAGCCATCCGCAAAGGCACTATTGCCAATAAAATCGTGCCGGTCCTGTGCGGCACGGCATTCAAGAATAAAGGCGTGCGCAAACTCTTAGACGCGGTGACGCTTTATCTGCCTTCGCCTCTGGACCTGCCGCCGGTCAAGGGCACCAGTCCGGATAATAAAGATATTATTCTGGAACGAAAGCCGGACGAAAAAGAGCCGTTCACGGCGCTGGCATTCAAGGTCCAGTCAGACCCGCATATGGGCAAGATTGTCTATTTCCGGGTCTATTCCGGGAAACTGGTGGCCGGCTCGTATGTCCTAAACGCCACCAAGGGCAAGCGGGAGCGCATCAGCCGGATTCTGGAGATGCACGCCAACCAGCGCGAGAACCGGGACGAAATCTGCGCCGGCGAGATTGCCGCGGCTATCGGCCTTGATTACACCGCCACCGGCGACACGCTCTGCGATTTGGAGCATCCGATTCTTTTGGAGACCATAGAATTCCCGACGCCGGTGATGTCCATCAGCATCAAACCGTCCAGCCAGTCCGAAAAGGACAAATTAGGCAAGGCCCTGGTCCGGATGGCCGAGGAAGACCCAACCTTTACCGTGCATACGGACAGCGAGACCGAGGAGACCATCCTATCCGGAATGGGCGAACTGCACCTGGAGATTATCGTGGACCGGATGAAACACGAGTTCAATGTCAATGCCATTACCGGCCATCCCAAGGTGGCGTATAAGGAAACGATTCTGAGCGCCACCGAACAGGAATACAAGCACGTCAAGCAGACCGGCGGGCACGGCCAGTATGCGCACGTGGTGATGGAAATTATGCCCGCCAATCCCGGCGAAGGATTTGAATTTGAAAACAGCATCATCCAGGGAAGCATTCCCAAGGAATACATCCCGTCTGTGGAAAAAGGCGTGATTGAGGCGATGCAAAAAGGCGTCATCGCCGG
>JBFMDM010000190.1:0-2913 GCA_040753835.1 Planctomycetota bacterium | reverse complement strand
CCGTTAGACCCCGCCAAACCTGTCTGGTCGTATGCGGGGCTATTCGTCTTTGGCTTCCAGGACTTCTTTTATCTCATCCGGAACGGTTATTTCAATGTCCTTGTCATAATCATAGATGTTAATTTCCACGTATATTTTCCTGCCGCTTTTGGGGGCTGATTCCTGTTCCTCTTCAGGCGTTTCTTCGCCGGCCATTGAGGCCGTGACTTCCACGAAGAAGTGCATCTTGGAAATCAGAGATGTCTTCTTGTCCACCCATATCTTAAAACTGGACTTGTCGCAGGTCAGTTTTGCTTCGGCCGGCAGGGGCATCGGCAGTTCGGAAAGCAGTTTGGCCGCGCCTTCTTCCTTGATAGCGGCTTCTATTACCGAATGGTCGCGCTCGTTGAGTTTTTCATCCTTGCCGAGTTTGTAGTCATTCAGCGCGTCCTTGAGCCGGTCACCCTGCATTAGTGGCGAGTGGGTCTTCCCCTCAACGCGTTCTTCAGAGGCGATATCGCGGGCGAATTTCTTGTCGCCTTTCTGGTAGAGTTCATATTTCTTCGCGCCGCCCATTACCTGTGTCTGATAGACCATATAAAGCAGGTTTTCCCCGTTATTCTTTACGCCGTCAAACGAGGCCGGGATGGTCATTCCCATTTCTACATACTGTGTTTCCCTCTTTCCGCTGAAATGGTAACCTTTGGTTTTGTTCCGTTTGTCAAGGGCGTCGGCCAATGCCTTCTTGGCTTTTGCCTCGGGATCCTTTGACTCATCCGGCTTCTTGGCCTCGGCCGGCGGTTTTTGGCTGGGTTGGGGCTTCTGCTCCGGTGGTTTGGTTGGCGGATTGGCCATAATGAGCAATCCGCTCAGGGTTATGACTGATGCAATCAGTCCGCCTGCAAACAGTTTATTTTTCATAGTCCTCTCCTCTTAGTCGCTGTTGGGCTTTGGCCCTTACAGCGGTTTAGACCCCACCGAACTCCGCAGAGACCCCCGAAGTGAATTCGGGGAACTCCGCTCCGATGCCCCTACGGGGATACGGAGCGCCCCGAACAAAGCATCGGGACGCAGAGACCCCCGACAAATACTGTCGGGGAATGTCGGGCTGTTATGTTTATTATTTTGAGGGATAGTAATAATTACCCCCGATTGAGTCAAGTATTTTTAGATAGTTTCTTTTTAAGATATTGCGCCCGGGCAATATCGCGCTCGGCCGCAGAGAGGGTCTTCTTTTCCATCTTCTGCAAATGCGCCGGTTGCGAGAAGATGAATATCTCATTGAGCGTTTTCATATCCATATCTTTTATGATGCCGGTGGTAATCCCGACCCGGATGACGGAAAGGAATTCGGCAATCTCCTGCGAGGTTATAGAGGATGCATAGCGCAGGGTGCCGTAGGCGCGCCAGATGCGGTCTTCCAGATGCTTGGTCGGGTCCGCTAACAATTTCTCACGCCAGGTCCGTTCGTACTTGATTATTTCAGGGATGATGTTGTATATCTCGTTGATGATGTTGCTTTCAGAATAGCCGAGGGCGATTTGGTTGGCAATCTGGTAGAAATCGCCGGTTGCATAGGTGCCTTCGCCGTATAAGCCGCGCACGATGAATTTAATCCGGATGAGCGACTGGAAGACCTTCTCTATCTGCTTTGTTACGGTCAGGGCCGGCAAATGGAGCATCACCGAGATGCGCATCCCGGTGCCGACATTGGTCGGGCAGGCGGTCAGATACCCGAACTTGGGCGAAAATGCATAGGGCAGTTCCTTTTCCAGGCGGTTGTCCAGTTCGTCTATTTCCTTCCAACTCTCGGTCAACTGGAGTCCGGATTTCAACACCTGGAGCCGCAGATGGTCTTCCTCGTTAATCATTATGCTCATTGACTCGTTCTTGTCCACGGCCAGGGCGCGGGCCCCGTTCTTCTCCGCGTGGTCTTTGCTGATGAGATGTCGTTCCACCAAAAGGGTTCTTTCCAGTTGGGTCAGTTCTTTGAGTTTGAGATAGGTCATATCGGGAATGATTTTCCCGGATTCCAGTTTTCCCCTGATAAACGTCTCTGCCTCGGTGAGTTTGTCCTCCTTGCCGATGGAGGTGAATGGATAGCCCCTGAGGTTGCGGGCCAGGCGGATGCGGCTGCTGATAACGATATCGTTCTCCGGGCCCGTGGCCTTGAGCCACTCGCCGACCCGGGAAATGAAAACATCGGTTTTTACGCTATTACGATTTTCCATTGGATTTATTCTTTTAGAGACAGTTAGTCCCGCAGGGGCGTTATCCGCCGGTCCGCCTAAGGCGGATTGGCGGACTGTCTCTTATTAGTCGCTGTTAGGCTTTAGCCGTTATCAGCGACTTATCCCGCATTAGCGGGGCCCCGGCCCGACTGCCATCAGGCAGGCGAGCGTCGGGACTTGTGTTCTTTGATTCTATCGCGGATCTTGGCCGCTTCCTCAAATTTCTCCTCTTTGACCAGTTGTTCCAGTTCGTGCTGGAGTTTCTTGAGTTCCGCCTCTTTGTGCACGGTCTTGGGGACGTGGGCCGGCACCTTGCCGCGATGCTGGGAGGTGCCGTGTATCTTTTCTATCAACTGCACTATGCCGTCCTTGAAGACGTCATAATCCTCGGCGCAGCCGAAGCGTCCGAGTTTCTTGAATTCCAGATAGGTCATCCCGCAATGCGGGCAGGAAAGCGCGCCCATCTCCTTGACCATCTTGCCGATAATCGGCTCCATCAGCCCGGCTAAGAGTTCGGGCAGGAGCAGCGATTGCTTGGAATTGGCCGGGACCACCTGCTGGGCGCAGTCCTTGCAGAGATGGACCTCCTGGACCACATTATTGTTTATCAGGTGCGAAAGATGCACCGAGGCCTGTTTCTTCTGGCACTTTTCACATAACATTGTAATTAACCTTTTTAACCACAGATTTCACAGATGACACA
>JBFMDM010000189.1:0-2970 GCA_040753835.1 Planctomycetota bacterium | reverse complement strand
GCCGTCCTGTGGTATCGGTTGGTTTCCTCATTATTTGCCAGCCGTATGTTGTTTGTCTTCCGGCAAAACGCCCGTGATTCAGCCAGCGCCGGGAATTATGAAGACGCTGTTGTCTGGTGCAACAAGGTATTAACCATCCTGCCGGGCGACGCCGAAGTTGAAGAGTTGCTGAAAACCAGCGAAGAGTATATCGGCCGGAGGAAATCTGCCAAAGAAGCGTTGAAAACCATTTATGCCGCTCAAACGCCTGACGAATGGATAAAAATCGCCAATAAAGCGCTTGGTATAGACCCGCGATGCGCCGAGGCGTATTACGAACTCGGCGTTGGATACTTAGGGAAAAAGGACTATGACAAGGCATTTGAACTCTTCAGCAAGGCGATTGAGATTGACCCGAAGATGGCGCTTGCATATTATGAACGCGGATATATCTCGTCCGATATCCGCGGGGACAAGGCCGCCGCGATTCCGGATTTCAGGAAGGTAAGCGAACTTGCACCGGACAGCCCTATCGGCTATTATTCCAAGGGATATGTGGAGATTATACTTGAGGATTTCCGGTCGGCTATTCCGGACCTGTCTAAGGCTATAGAAATAAAACCCGACTATGCAGACGCCTATTACCATCGCGCCTATGCCTATTGGAAAACAACGGACAATGAGAAGGCCATTGCCGACTATACCAGGGCCATAGAACTGAAACCGGATTATGTCAACGCATACTATGAACGAGGGGGGGGGCATTCAGATAAGGATGATTATGACAGTGCAATCAGTGATTACAGCAAGACCATAGAACTTAAGCCGGATAAGGTAGAGGCGTATATCAACCGTGCAGTGCTTTATAATATCAAAGAAAACTACGACCGGGCCATTGCCGACTATACAAGCGCTATAGCGCTTAAGCCCGATGAAGCAGAAGCATATTATTACCGCGCCCGCCCATATTACAACAAAGACGAGTATAAGCAGGCCATTGCCGACTACACCACGGCCATAGAGTTGAAGCCGGATTATGCCGACGCATACGCAGAACGCGGACGTAGTTATGGAGATAATGGGAATTACGACCGGGCAATCAGTGACCTGGATAAGGCCATAGAATTGAAACCGGATTATGCAGACGCATATCACTGGCGCGGCGATTTTTACCTGTTCAAAAAGGACTACAAAAAAGCCATCGCCGACTACACCAGGTCAATAAAACTCAAGACAGACCAGCCGGCGGCGGTCTATCGCAAGCGCGGCACGGCCTATTTTAATATCGGTAATTCCTTTCTGGCGCTGGCTGATTATAACAAGGCGATAGAACTGGCCCCGGAAGATGCTGTTGCCTATTACTTGCGCGGGCTTATTTATGAGGGGGCGTATGGCAAGTTAAAAGAGGCGATTGCCGATTACGACAAGGCCATAAAACTCCAGCCGGATGTCCCGCGGTATTACACGGCGCGGGCAAGTTTATATCTTGAAACCAACGAGTGCGGCTTGGCCATTGCCGACTTTAACAGCGCCATTAAATTAAAGCCGGATGATGCGGCCTTATATCGGTCGCGCGGCAACGCCCACTTCAAGTCGTCCAACTTTCAACTCGCCCTGGCTGATTTCAATAAGGCGATAAAACTCCAGCCCGATGACCCTGTTGCATATAATGACCGTGGTATGGTCTATGATAAGATGAATAAATATGACCTGGCCATTAATGATTTCACCAGGGCATTGGAGATAAACCCCAATTGCACAACCTACTATAACCGGGCTATGCTATATGGGAATTTGGGCAGATACGAGGATGCGGTCAAAGACGGCGAACTGGCGATTAAGATTGGCGGCCTCGGCGACCGAGACACAGAGAAGATGCGCCGGATGATTGAGGACTGGAAAAAACGGCTCGCTAAATGAGTCCTTCTGTCGGGCTTGGGGGAACGGTTCACTTAGGTTAGTGAGCCATTCCACCGCCTGTTGGAACGATTCCAGCGCCTGTTGGAACGACTCCAGCACCTGTTGGAACGATTCCACCACCTGTTGGAGCGATTCCACCACCTGCTGGAACGATTCCACCACCTGCTGGAAAAGTTCCACTATGTGTGTAAACGGTTCACTAAGGTTAGTGAACCATTCCCCAGGGCCAATTCCTATGATTTTTATGCGCGGGGCTTGACCCCGCACATAAGAGTGGTAATTTAACCGTTATTCTTGAACATAACGGAGATATTACCGCTCTGTAGGACTTTACATATTTTTTATGTGCGGGGCTTGACATATAAGAGATAAAACATATCATATTGGAATGTCCAAAGACCCACTGCCGTCTAACGATAAAACAATAAAGATGTCGGTAACTCCGCCGCCGGATTCCGTCCTGCCACAGGCGGACGATAGCCAGCCCGCACCTAAAATATTCGGACGGTACCAGTTGGAAAAAGAACTGGGCAAAGGCGGGATGGGCACGGTCTATCTGGCCATTGACCCGGTCCTGGACCGCCGGGTGGCGCTGAAAGTGATGGCCCTGGAAGGCATTGAGGCCACGGCCCGGTTCATCCGCGAGGTCCGCTCGTCCGCCAAACTCAAACATCCCAATATCGTCCAGATTTACGAGGTCGGTATGCAGGATAAATTCCATTACTTCACGATGGAATACATTGACGGCGGCAGTTTGGAGGGATTCATAGATGAAAATAAACTATCGCCCAGGCGCCTGGCCGGAGTAATCTGCGAGATTGCCTCGGCCCTCCACTTTGCGCATGAGCAGGGCATTATCCACCGCGACATCAAACCAGCCAATATCCTGGTTGACAGCGCAGGCCGGGCATACCTGACCGATTTCGGGCTGGCTAAGGAGATATCCGGTGTGGAACGCTCGCTGACTATGAGCGGAACCATAATGGGCACGCCGGACTATATGTCGCCCGAACAGGCCAGAGGCGAGAAGGGAAGAGTGGACGCCCGGAGCGATATCTTCTCGCTGGGCGC
>JBFMDM010000188.1:0-2999 GCA_040753835.1 Planctomycetota bacterium | reverse complement strand
CAGGTGATTTGGTATCATCTGAATCCGGCGCCCAAAATGTCTGGAGTGACCTCTGTTACGGCACAAATCCTCTCTTCCTCACTCTCCGGTAACACCATACTCCTGAAGACGCCCATCGGCGAGACCACCGTCCAGAGCCCGCTCATCGGCCGGCACAATGTCTATAACGTCCTGGCCGCCGCGGCCACGGCCGTGTCTCTGGGCGTGCCGGTAGAAAACATCAGGGAAGGCATTGAACAATTTAAGATGATGCGGGGCCGGCTGGAGACCATACCGAATAATGCCGGATTCACCGTTATGGTTGACTTCGGGCATACCGAAGACGCCCTAAAGAACGTCCTGCTCTCGCTAAAACCATTAGTAAATGGAAGAATCATCACGGTCTTTGGCTGTGGCGGAGACCGGGACAATGGCAAGCGCCCCTTAATGGGCAAGGTAGTAAGCAAACTCTCGGATTTATTTGTGATAACCTCGGACAACCCGCGCACCGAAGACCCGATGAAAATCATCAAGGACATAAAGAAAGGTATAAGACGCAAGTCAGGTTACTATACCGAGCCGGACCGGTATGAAGCCATCAAAAAGGCGCTCACGTTGGCGCGCTCCGGCGACCTGGTCCTCATTGCCGGCAAGGGCCACGAAACCTACCAGATATTCAAGGACACGGTCAAGCCCTTTGACGACCGCGAAGTAGTTAAGCAGTTACTTCTTTAACATTTGAGGTGGTAGGTAGGGTGGCTCTTACCGGCTCGTTGCCAAGGAGTTATTCGCATTAGATGTCAGGTGGTATCTGCCCAAGCCGCTGGATTTCGGCTATTTTGCGCTTATCGTCAATATCGCCCTGGCCAATCCCAACCTCCACGGCCCGCCGTAGTCACGGATAATTTCCCCGATGCCTCGGGGCTGAGAGCCGATGCCTCGGGGCTGAGAGCCGATGCCTCGGGGCTGGAATCCGATGCCTCGGGGCTGGAATCCGATGCCTCGGGGCTGGAATCCGATGCTTCGGGGCTGGAATCCGATGCTTCGGGGCTGGAATCCGATGCTTCGGGGCTGGAATCCGATGCTTCGGGGCTGGAATCCGATAGAAGGGCTTTTTAATTTAACTCTATTAAAATCAACGAGAAAGGATAAAATATACCTCTAAAGAGATACCTCCCGGACAGGGACGGCGAATTCCATTTCTTGTCCGGTGACACCCTCCAGAGGCGGGCAAACCCACCAGAGGACGGGCAGGCCCACCAGAGGACGGGCAGGCCCACCTTCCGATAAAACCCGCGAAATACTTGACTTATAGAGCACGGTTTCTGTAAAATAGCCGTTGTGGAGTGCGGTAAACTACTATGGTTGTTTTAAGAAAACAGCGCCTGCGAAGCCGCAGCGAAGTCCCGAAAGTCATCGGGGCTAAATCAGGAATAAAAATGACTCTAAACCTACGTATTCCTAAGGGTCGGGAAGAGAATCACGTCCCGGATAGACGGGCTGTTGGTGAGTATCATTACCAGCCGGTCTATGCCTATTCCCAATCCGCCGGCCGGAGGCATTGCATGCATCAGGGCGTTGACATAATCCTCATCTATGGAGACCATTCCCTCGGCCTTATTCCTTAGTTGGCATTCAAACCGCTCTTTCTGGTCCAGCGGGTTATTGAGTTCGCTGAAAGCGTTGGCCAGTTCCATCTTGCTGATGAAGAGTTCAAACCGCTCGGCTAACTCCGGGTTATCTCTTTTCGCCTTTGCCAACGGGCAGATGGCCAGCGGATAGTCCGTGATAAAGATTGGACCGGTGAGATTGGGCTCTACCAATTTCTCAAACAGGTCGCCGGCCACGTGCTCATAAGGCGTTTTGGGGTCCACCGGTATCTGGAGCGCCTTGGCCTTGGCAATGACTGCGGCCTGGTCGTGCCAGTCAATCCCGCAATACTGCTTAAAAAGCTCCATATATGGCGTCCGTTTCCAGGGCGGGGTCAGGTCTATGGCGTTATTGTCATACTTTATCTTAAGCGAAGGAAGAATCTGTTTGGCGACACTGGTAATCACGCCTTCGGTCAGGTCCATCATATCGTTGTAATCAGCATAGGCCTGGTACGCCTCCATCATCGTGAATTCGGGATTGTGTTGGACCGAGATGCCCTCGTTGCGGAAGTTGCGGTTGATTTCATAGACCCGTTCCAGTCCGCCGACTAAGAGCCGCTTGAGATATAGTTCCGGGGCAATCCGGAGATACAAATCCATATCCAGGGTATTGTGATGGGTGATAAAGGGCCGGGCCGCGGCGCCGCCCGGTATCGGATGCATCATCGGGGTCTCCACCTCCATAAAGCCGCGGGCGTCCATATATTCGCGGATATGCTTGACGATGGCACTGCGCGCCATAAAGGTCTTCTGGACCTCGGGCGAGGCAATCATATCCACATAGCGCTGGCGGTAACGAAGATTGACGTCCTGCAGTCCGTGCCACTTCTCAGGCAGTGGCAGGAGCGCCTTGGTCAGGAAGGTAAGCGCCTCAACCATAATCGTCACCTCGCCGGTCTTGGTCTTGAAGAGTTGGCCTTTGGCGCCGATGATGTCGCCGATATCAAGCAGTTCGTATATTTTGTAGTCGCGCTCGCTGACCTGGCCCTTTTTGATATATATCTGTATTTTGCCGGTCCGGTCGCGCAGGTCCATAAAGCAGGCCTTGCCGTGCGAACGGATTGAGATAATCCGGCCCGCTGTGGTGGAATTTTGCGGAGGCGTTGTCTCCTGGAAATTGGCAATGATGTCCTTGACCGGCGTAATATTCCGAAATTCGTAGGCAAAGGGATTGACGCCTAATGCCTTGAGTTTGGCCAATTTCTCCAACCTAATTTCATACTCTTTATTCATATTAGGGGCTATCTTATCAATCGCCCCTAAGGAGTCAAGAAAATTGCAACCACAGATTAACACAGATAAACACGGATATGAATTATTATTTAGCCAGTATCTTCCTGATGTCATCGGCCAGTTTCTGGGATGGCT
>JBFMDM010000187.1:0-3032 GCA_040753835.1 Planctomycetota bacterium | reverse complement strand
GATGCAAAAATAGGACTGCCGGAAATCAATCTGGGCATAATGCCCGGCTATGGCGGCACCCAGCGCCTGTCGCGGCTGATAGGCAAGGGCAGGGCGATGGAGATGCTCCTTACCGGCGAGGCCGTATCAGCCCAGGAAGCATACCGCACCGGACTGGTCAATGCGGTTCATCCGAGAGACCAGGTTGTAAACGCCGCAATGGAGTTTGCAAAGAAAATTACATCCAAGAGCCCGTTGTCCACCAGTGCGATTATTGAGGTGGTCAATAACGGGCTGGAGACGCCTTTTGGAGAAGCGCTAAAGTTGGAGGCCAAACTTTTCCGAATACTTATTACAACCGACGACGCCCAGGAGGGCCTGCGGGCATTCCTGGAAAAGAGACAACCTAAATTTAAGGGGAAATAGATATGACCAAAGCCATTATTATTGTTGCAATTCTTCTGGTTATCTTCATTGTTCCTTTTATTGTGTTGAGCAACTGGGGGCTTGATACCATAGGGAAATACGGAATAGACAATAACTCGCCGGATTGGGCCTGGCGGGCGGCTAATATTTATTCCTGGAGTTTGAGGGAGGAAAAGGCGATTGACGCCTATACGAACTTTATGGAGCGCTTTCCTTCTGACCAACGTTACCGTGATGCGAAATACCGCCGGGCAATCTGCCTGGCAAAAGTAGGGCCCAAAGACAGGGCGGTTGCCGAATTCGAGCAGTTCGCCCAGTGGTATCCTGACGACCCCAACGCCGAGGAAGCCAAAAGGCGTGCTTCTCTGACAAAATATACGCGATAGTCGGTTGTTGATTAAGAGCGCCTAACAAAATGAGCCAAGCCCGATAAATCGCCCTGTTGGGCGGGAGGGCAACTACATAGTCATTGTAGTTGCTCCCCGAAAGTTTTCGGGGAGCATTTCGGCCATTAAACAGTAGGTTTATCTACTAAGTGCTCATTTTGTTAGGCGCTTTAAGGAGATATTTATATGATTAGAAATCATCAAGAAGGATTCACCCTGCTGGAATTATTAATCGTCATCGGCATTATTACCATCCTGGCGTCAATGGCGACCATTGGCCTGTTGGGCGCAAAGGGCAAGGCCAAGATTCAGGCCACCAGAGGCACCATCGCCAATATCCAGGCATCGCTTGAGGGTTACTACGGCGCCTATGGCGATTACCCGCCCACCACCCTGGCCGATATGTACACCGGCGGATTCTCCGGCAATAACGGCATTGAATCGGTTGTCTATTGCCTTTCCATCCCGGACAAGGGCGGGCCGTTCCTCCTGGGCATCATAGATGGCAAGTTCACCAACCTTGATAACGATTTTTTCGGCCCTACGCCGCTCAGGGAGATTGTTGACGAATGGAGTAATCCCATTGTTTATTTCCATTCCCGGGACTATGATAATCCTTCCAAAGGCAACAGTTACACCTTCAGGAAATCCGGCGATGCCATTGCGCCGCAGATACCCGGGGCATATTATAATCCCTATACTTTCCAACTCTGGTCTGCCGGCCCGGACGAGAAGAACAACAACGGCCTAAGCAATGATGTCAATAATTGGAAATAGCATATTTATGACGCCTAAACAAAACAGGACGGGGTTTACCATCGTTGAACTCCTCGTGGTCATATCCATCATCGCCATTATTACCGGCGTGGGCCTGGCGGTCCTGTCGCATTCAGGCCGACAGTTCGGCTTCCAGGCCGTGCGCGGCGAACTGGTCTCGCTCCTGCGCTATACCCGGAGCAACGCGATGATTGAAAAGGGCGTCTCGGCCGTGGTCATTGACCCTTTGAAAAAGGAAATCTACTCCTGTTCCCGCCGGACCGTCGGGCTTTGGCATTTTGAGGACAGCGCATCCACCGGCGCATTCGGCAACAACGCCCAACTCCAGGGCGATGCGGCAATCGCGGCCTACGGCAGATTCGGCAACGGTATGATGATTGTCTCCGGCGGCTCGGCAAACTGCGGCGCCATTCCTTTTCTCAGCCGGATGTCCGGCATCTCTGTGGAATGCTGGGTCTCGCCCACGGCCACCACCGGCCCGGCCGGCCAGCGGACCGTCTTTGACCTCTCAGAAGGCGGGATGATGATAGACGCAGACGACAGCATCCGGGCCTGGTTCGGCTCGCTCTCAGTCAACAGCAACCCGTCCGTCATCCCATACGAAAGATGGTCGTATCTGATGATGGTCTTTGAGCCGGACTATACCCAATACAACGGCGCAGGCGTCCTATCCGTGTATCTTAATAACGACCTGATTGCGCAGGCATCCGGCAATCCGGTCGTTACCCTGGGCAAGAAGAATTTTTCGGTCAGCGCCTCAGGCGGGACATCGTTTAAAGGGATGATTGACGAGGTAAAGATTGCGCTCCTGGCCGAAAGCGAAAAGTTGACACTGGAATCGGATATTACCATTACCCCTGAATCAGGACCGCCATTCGGCACGCCGTTTGCGGTTCGCTTCGGCAAAGACGGACGGCTTATCGCGACTGTCGCGCCGATGAAATTCACTTCCGGCTCAACCCGCGACTCGTTTATATTAGAGATTACCTCCGATGGCGCGGTCAAGTTGCGGTAACCCGGAGCGTTAGGGGCTCTTCGAGGCACCAGTTAGGCCTCGTCCCATAGGGACGAGGCAACTCCCTGCGGGTAGCACTATGCTTAGCAAAGTGCTGGGTCGTATTGAATGGGATCCCTAACTGAGTCCCCCGCCCTATTCAGTTAGAGCGGGGCTGGGACGGCTATTTGCCCGCCAAAGGCGGGTCCGCCTCCCGCCAATCCGCCTAAGGCGGACTGGTGACTGGCGGAAAATTCCATACGATAAAATAGCCGTTGTAGAGTGCGGTAAACTACTATGGTTGTTTTAAGAAAACAGCGCCTGCGAAGCCGCAGCGAAGTCGCGAAAGTCATCGGGGCTAAATCAGTAAAATAGCCGTATAGGAGGCAAGGTGTGTCACCGGGGGATATACATTTATAACAGCGTCATCTTTTTTCTTTGGGTCTTCCTTAATCAGCCGGATTAACTCC
>JBFMDM010000186.1:0-3072 GCA_040753835.1 Planctomycetota bacterium | reverse complement strand
AAGATTGGCGGCAGCTTGGCGGTCCTGAAAAATAACTTTGTTAATTAAATACCGCGCACCAAATCGGAATCATTCAATTTTTCGTTTAATATTTACGGCTGATTAGGTGAGCCTTTGATAAAGACTAATCCATATAGGCTTCTATTCTTTCATTTGTAGTGCGATCGGCTTCGGAAAGGACATATTCATCTAAAATATATTCTGTGATCTCTTGAGTGTTATGCGGTGGAAATTCTGCTACTGTCTCCTCATTTTCCAATTCCCATTTCCAATCTTGTCCTCCATTAGTTTGAAGCCATATAGCAACTTGTTTAAGCTTACTTATTTTTTCTAATTCATTAAGAATGAGTGAGTAAATAAGGTCTAAATACATTTCCCAAAAAATGGAATATTCTCCCTGAACTTGAACGCATACTTCTTCCCATAGATTCTCCAAAGGGGAGTCTTCACCAGATTGCTTACAATCTTTCATTTTTAATAGAGAAACAATCACAGCAGTCCTTATCTTTATGCATTCTTCATCTGCGATTGATTTGATTATATCATCTTTATAATTCATTTCGCCTCCTATTAATCAATTCGGAAGGAGAATATGTTATGATCAGACTTTATATTTGCACTTGGCAGGATTACCAATACCCTTGTAGATATATTTTAGGCACCACGGTGTTTTGATTTATAGACAAGAAATTAATACGTCAAATTTTTAATTAATGCTGTTCGTGAACTCGATTACACTATATTTTAGGACAAATCAAATTTATATATTCCATATTTGCATATTAGAGAAAGCCCGTGGCCTGGTTCTTTTTCTTCTTTATATGATCTTTGCAAATGGTCAAGATGTCTTCTGACACGATTCCTCATTATATCAATTCCTTTATGATTACGGTCAAATCCTTTTTTTACAAGGTCTCTCGCTATTTCGTCAATCGTAGCACCTTCGATTAATAATTCATCAATGTAAGCTGCCTGAGTATTTAAGTCATGTCGGAGCCAATTTTCATTTCCAGTAGATTTTGACCTAGTTCGCAAATGATACTTGGTGTTTTGAACATCATTGTGATTTCCTCCAGACATCTTATGCCCTCCTTTCAAGTAATTTAGGATTTTGGGTTAGTTAGGCTTTTTCTGTATGCTCATATACCTATTATGGTTGATTAATAAACCTTTTAACTGTTGTATATGAAAATGCCGGAATTCAATTTTTATCCTGCCCGAAAAAAGAACAAATAGCAAGACTTGGTACTATCTCATTACACCTTGAACCGGCCGAGCAGGCTCTGGAGGCCTTCGGCTATTTGGGACAGCTCCCGGCTGGCGGCCCGCACCTGGTCGGCGCCCTTGGCCGTGTCCTGGGCCGCCTGCGAAACCTCGGCCACGCCGCCGGCCATCTGCCGGGTGGCCAGGGCCGCCTGGGAGGCCAGTTTGGACACCTCGCCGGCGGCCGTGGCCGTCTGGGCCACGTTGGACGATATCTCGTTGGTGGTGGCGCTCTGTTGTTCGACGGCGGCCGCGATGCTTTGAGAAAGCTCGTTCACCCGGCGGATCACTTCCACGATACGTTCTATGGACGAGCTGGCCTCGTCCGTGTTCCCCTGGATACCCTGCACCTGGGTCCGGATGTTCTCGGTGGAATCGCCGGTCTGCTTGGCCAGTTCCTTGACTTCGCCGGCCACCACGGCGAAACCCTTGCCCGCCTCGCCGGCCCGGGCCGCGTCGATGGTGGCGTTCAGGGCCAGAAGCTTGGTCTGCTCGGCGATGTCCACGATGACCTGGACTACCTGGCCGATATTCTTGGCGCTGTCCTTCAGGGTGCCCACGGACTTGTTGGTCTCCTCGGCCTCCTTGGCGGCGTTGCTGGCGATGCCGGCGGTGTTGCCGGCGTTCTGGGCGATCTCCTGGATCGAGGCGGTCATTTCCTCGACCGCCGCGGCCATGGTGCTCACGCTGGCGCTGAGTTCCTCCGAGGCCGCGGCAATGCTGTCTATGTTGCCCAGGACGTTTCTCGAGTTCTCATCCAGTTGCCGGGCCTGGGCCGACATCTCCTCCGCGCTCCCGGCCATCTCGCTGGAAATGGACAGGAGCTGGGTGGACGCGGCGGCCAGGACGCCGGTGTTTTCCATCACCTTGCGCACCACTTCCTGGATGCGGTTCACGAACTGGTTGAACCAGGAAGACAGCTCGCCCACCTCGTCCTTGGACGCCACCGCCAACCGGCGGGTCAGGTCGGCCTCGCCTTCGGCGATGTCCTTGAGCATGTCCACGGTCTTCCGGATCGGACGGACGATGGCCCGGCTGGAGACAAGGAAGGCCGCCAGCATGGCCAGGATGATGATAAGGACCGTGGTCCCCACGATGACCCAGACCTGCCGGCTGACCGCCTTCTGAAGTTCATCCTCGAGGCGGGAAAGCTCCTTGTTGATATCGTCCGTGTACACCCCGGTGCCGATAACCCACTGCCACGGCGCAAAGAAACGCACGTAGGAAATCTTCGGTTGGGGCTGGTCCGCTCCGGCCTTGGGCCACAGGTACTCGACGTACCCGGCGCCCTCTTGCGTGGCCGTATTGACGATCTCCTGGAACACCAGCTTCCCGGTCGGGTCCTTGATGTCCTTCATGTCCTTGCCGATGATTTCCCGGTCCGGATGAACCACCGCGCGGTACTCGTGGTCAATGATGAAGATGTAATCCCCCTGGCCGTACCGCATGGCCCCCACGGCCTCCTTGACCCGCTCCCGCGCGTCCGCTTCGGCCTGGTCCACGTACACCCCCGTGCCGATGATCCAGTCCCAGGGCTCGAACAACCGGACATAGGACAGTTTCAAGACCCAGCGCGATTTGTCCTTGGGATGCGGCCAGGTATAACTGACGAACCCGGCCTTTGTGTCCGAGTTCTTCACCACCCGGACCATTTCCTGGAACATGGGCGTCGTGGTCCCCTCGGCCAGCACGACCTTGCCGTCCTTGGCGAACTGGCTGAGGTCCTGGCCGTCCAGATCGGTCACGATCGGGTGCATGACCATCCGCGGGAACGTATCGTTGATCCAGAAGTACCCCGCCTCCCCGTAC
>JBFMDM010000185.1:0-3087 GCA_040753835.1 Planctomycetota bacterium | reverse complement strand
TATGGCGATGAATTCTACTTTGGATTGCCGGCCGGTAATGATTATTACAACGTCGAATTCTCCGGAACGGGCAGCTACTTTTTGACAGGCTCCATGGTTGTTGATGGTACCATTACTATTAGCGGTACACCAGCCTATTCATCCTATGAGTCTATAACCATAGATCATACTCAGGTGGGAGCCGTCCTTACCAATTTCCCTATACTCTTCTCGGTTACTGATCCGAGTTTAAGGACCATAGCTAACGGAGGATATGTCACCAATAGCAATGGGTATGATATCATCTTCGTAGACGCTTCAGGTAATAAGCTCGATTTTGAGATTGAAAAATATACTGCTGCTACCGGCGAATACATTGCCTGGGTAAGGATCCCTACGCTTTCCAACGCCGCCGATACAACTATATACCTCTTCTTCGGTAACGCCGGCATCAGCACTTCACAGGAAGATGTGCCCGGGACATGGAATAACAACTACAAGGCTGTCTACCATTTTAATAATGACCCCGGAGCGGTTGCGCCTCAATTAATAGACAGCACCTCAAACAGTAATGACGGAACTATCAGCGGCGCAAATATTACGCTGGTAAACGGTAAGATCGGATATGCGTGGGACTTTGACGGCGGTGGAGAAGTGAGTACCGGCTATACTATAACGGATACATATCTCTCATATTATGCCTGGAGCAACCCGGATACGGCTGCGATATCGTTAGGCATTGTAGTGGGCAGCCCTAACTATACTCAAGGCATGAATCTGTACTGGCTCAACTATGGTTATGGATCAGCCCTGTATGCCTTGGAATGCGGTTGGGCAATCTATGATTTTGTCGATCCGACACCAGGAACATGGTACCAGAATGCCGGAGTATTGGATAACGGCTCCGGAATTATATATAGAAACGGATCCAACGTTGCCGGCAGTGCAGGCATTGCGCCGATAACCACCCCCGGAATAGCACGTATAGGCGGCAATACCAGCGGCGGTATAAACTATTTTGACGGAAAGATGGATGAGGTAAGAATTACAAACAGTGCCTTGAGCGCAGAATGGATATCAACCGAATACAATAACCAGAATTCGCCTTCGACTTTCTATAGTCAGGGAAACAGGGTTTTAAACGGTATTGTCAATGCCGGTACTTATGACGTTAATGTAGCCACAAATTGGACCAATAGCGGTGGAGGCGCCGCCTACAGCGGAACCGGCACAGTTACCTTCGACGGTACTTCCGACCAGACCGTCACCACAGGAGGCGCCAGCTTCTATAACGTAGCCATTAACAACACCGGCGCATCAGGTTCCGACGACGTCATCATCTCCGGCATCCTCGATGTCAACAATGACCTTACCGTTACCGACGGAAACCTTGATCTTAACACAAACGACGCGGATGTAAACCTGGCTGGAGACTTTACTGTAGAAGTTAACGGTTCGTATACAATAACAGATGCATACTCAGCCACGCCGGAGACGTTCACTTTAGACGGTACCACTGATCAGGCGCTGACAAACAATAATGGTAGCGGCCTATTATTCTACAACCTCACAATTAATAATACCGGCTCTGCTGGCAACGATGACATCATTGTGATGAATAGCCTTGCCCTTAACCACACATTCACATTGACCGATGGAAATCTTGACCTGTCAGTCAGTAACCCGAACATAACATTCTACGGCGATGTAACAATAAACGGCGGTTCTGTACAGAAGGGTACTGGGAATATCAGTTTTACATTTCCTTTTGTGCGTACCCATACTTATACTGATAATGTAGGCGGCATAAACTTTGGCAATATCAATGTCGGCGGAGCCAATCCGCCTGTTAACACCTTAAGCCTGGCCTCCGATATAACGCTTGACCAGCTTGTTCTTGGCGGATTAGGGCAGTTAGTTACAAACGGATATGATGTAACCACCGGAAACATTATCTCTTCCCCGGGATGGGGAGGCACAATTGATGCCACCCACTCAGGAGCCCGGACTACCGAAATAAGCGTTAGCGGTGGCTGGTTAAATTTATCCACCGCCTGCATCTTTATAGCCGATAATTCCACGGTTATTTTCAATGGAACAAGCAACCAGGTAGTCGATAACTCGGACGGTCAGGCTTTTTACAATGTCGAGATAAATAATACCGGCGCGTCGGGTTCGAACAACGTCCAGATATACATGGCTTGGGATATTAACGGCACACTCACCATTACCGCTGGAACCCTTGATCTGGCTACCTATAATCCTCAGGTCAATATTGCAGGTAACGTTACCATTAACGGCGGCTCAGTCAGTAAAGGTAACGGCAATGTCTATTTCGACGGAGACTTGATATACGATGATAACCTAGGAGGAAGTAACTTCGGCAACATATATGTAGGTACGAGTCCTGACACGACGACCCTTGCCTCTGACTTTACCGCCGACAGCCTTACCATCAATTCCGGCGACAGCCTCATCACCAGCGGCTACAACCTCGATATCGGAACGGGCGGCATCAATATTAGCGGCGGCACTCTCGATGCCTCTACAGCAGGCGGCAGGAACTCTACCATCTATGTAGAAGGTAATTGGGCAAATACAGGTACATTCACCGCCTCTACTTCTACAGTCGTATTTGACGGAAGCGGAACATCTACCATTACAGGTAGCAATACCTTCAATAACCTGACATGCATTACCGCAAGTAAAACCCTCACCTTTGCCGCAGGGATTACCCAGAACATAACAGGCACTCTTACCTTAAACGGCCAAGCCACAGGCACAAGAATCGTCTTAAACAGCTCTGACGCAGCTACCCGCTTTACGCTAAACGTCTCATCGAGCCCCAGCGTTTACTACGTGGATGTATCCAATTCCAATGCTTCGGGTAACGATATTAAAGCATACTACTCCGTAGATAGAGCCAATAACGATACCCAAGAAGCAAGCCCTCACTGGGTCTTCTACTATAATGTATCAGGGCTGGTATATTCTGATCAGGGATCTACACTTATTGGCTCTGGTAAATCAATAACTCTTGCCAAGAATGGCGTCGTGCAGGATACCCAGCCTACAGATAGCAATAGTAGGTATGCAATAAATATCTTA
>JBFMDM010000184.1:0-3127 GCA_040753835.1 Planctomycetota bacterium | reverse complement strand
CTTCCAGATGCTTGGTGAAATCAAAACCGTTGCCCTCGTCCTTGACCGTCAGGGTGATTTTTTCCGCTTCGTAAGTATATTCCACCTCCACGAACTTGGTCGGCGAGAATTTGTTGCCGTGGATGACCGCATTATCAATGGCCTCGCCAACCGCCAGCATAAACTTGCGCTTGACATCATCGGCTATTTTCTGGCCATCCAGGCATTTATTGATGAGTTCAAAGACGCCGCGTGACATCTCCGGCGAGGTGCTGAATCTTACCTGCAATTGCTGACGGTTCTTCATAATCAAAGATGTTTTCCTTTCTGGCGCTACGTATACCCGCCCTCGTGAAAATACATACTATCTTATTACTGTTTGTCAAGGTTTTATTGCGAATTATTCATCGTGCTGGCTCCGCAACCGCAGAGATATTCTGTATGGACCGATCTTCTATCAGTGCTTATTTGTGTTTATCTGCGGATGCAATTTTCCTTGACCAGGCCGTAAATGTATGGTAAGATTTATTACCGGGCGCGGGTGGTGGAACTGGCAGACACGTGGGTTTTAGGAGCCCATGCCTTACGGCTTGCGGGTTCAACTCCCGCCCCGCGCATTAGAAACTGTTAAGCCGAGGGCTGTTACAGATTCTTATCCCGTGGCGAAGCGGAGGGGTTAGATATGCGTTTTGACAAGTTTACCATCAAGTCGCAAGAGGCCATCCAGCAGGCCGAGACCATTGCTGAGAAGAACGGCAACCAGGAACTCCAGCCCGAGCATCTTCTGCTGGCGCTCTTGGAACAGCCCGAAGGCATCGTTACGCCCATCCTGCAGAAAATCGGCGCCAATATCCCGCAACTGACCCAGCGCATCCAGGATGAACTCAAGAAACTCCCCCGGATAGAGGGCTTTATCGGACAAATTTACATCTCGCCGCGCTTAAAGCATATCCTGGAATCGGCGGTCAAGGAAGCCGAGCGGCTAAAGGACGAATATATCTCCACCGAGCATATCCTGCTTGGCATTTTTGAGGATAAGCAGGGTATGCTGGTCAATACGCTTAACGGCATGGGCATAACCAAGGACCGGATTTATGCGGCCTTGACCGAGGTGCGCGGCTCGCAGAGGGTTACAGACCAGCAGCCGGAGAGTAAATACCAGACCATGGAAAAATATTGCCGAGACCTGACCAAACTGGCCCGCGAGGGAAAACTTGACCCGGTCATCGGCCGGGAGGACGAAATTAGGCGGGTGATGCAGGTGCTCTCGCGCCGGACCAAGAATAACCCGGTGTTAATAGGCGAGCCGGGCGTGGGCAAGACGGCCATTGCCGAGGGCCTGGCCCGGAGAATCATCCAGGGCGATGTGCCTGAACCGCTCAAGAATAAAAGAGTGATGGCCCTGGACTTAGGCGCGTTGGTGGCCGGCACCAAATACCGTGGCGAATTTGAAGACCGCTTGAAAGCGCTGCTCAAGGAAATCGGCCAGTCCGAAGGCGAAATCATATTATTCATAGACGAACTTCACACCGTGGTCGGCGCCGGCGCTGCCGAAGGCGCGCAGGATGCATCCAATATGCTTAAGCCCGCACTGGCCCGCGGCGAACTGCGTTGCATCGGAGCAACCACACTCAATGAATACCGCAAATACATAGAAAAAGACGCGGCACTGGAACGCCGGTTCCAGCAGGTGCTTATCGGCGAGCCGACCGTTGAAGACACCATCTCTATCCTGCGCGGGTTAAAGGAACGCTACGAGGTGCATCACGGCGTGCGCATCCAGGATGCGGCGCTGGTTGAGGCCGCGACTTTGTCACAGCGCTATATCTCGGACCGATTCCTGCCGGACAAGGCCATTGACCTGGTGGATGAGGCCGCCTCGGCGCTCCGGCTGGAACTGGACAGCATGCCCCAGGAGATTGACAATCTTCAGCGCCGGATAATGCAACTGGAGATAGAAATGCAGGCGCTGAAGAAAGAGACCGATTCGGCCAGCAAGGAGCGTTTTGCCAGGGCCGATAAAGAGCGCAAGGAACTAAACGAGAAAGCCACCGGCCTGAAAGCCCAGTGGCAGAATGAGAAAAAACTTATCCAGGAAACCAGCCAACTTAAGGAGAAGATAGAGGCCGAAAAGATAAAACTTGACGACCTGATGCGCAAGGGCAGTTTAGACAGGGTGGCTGAAATCCAGTACGGAATCCTGCCGGGCCTGCAAAAACAATTAGAGGCGCAAAATAAGAAGTTGGCAGAGGTGCAGAAGAAATCCCAGATGCTCCGCGAAGAGGTTACCGAGGAGGATATTGCCCATGTGGTTTCAAAATGGACCAAAATTCCGGTCTCGCGTCTGGTGGAAAGCGAAATCCAGAAACTGCTCAAGATGGAGGAGCGTTTAGGACAGCGGGTTATCGGCCAGGAAGAGGCAATCAAGGCGATTTCAGATACCATCCGCCGGGCCCGGGCCGGGCTCCAGGACCAGAACAGGCCCATCGGCTCATTCATCTTTATCGGGCCGACCGGCGTGGGCAAGACCGAACTGGCCAAGGCGCTGGCCGAATTCCTGTTTGATACCGAGGCGTCGTTGGTGCGTATAGATATGTCCGAGTATATGGAAAAGCACACGGTCTCGCGCCTGGTGGGCGCGCCGCCCGGATACGTGGGCTACGAAGAGGGCGGGCAACTGACCGAGGCCGTCCGCCGCCGGCCATACGCCGTGGTTTTGTTTGACGAGATAGAAAAGGCGCATCCCGAGGTCTTTGATATTTTCCTGCAAATCCTGGATGACGGGCGGCTGACCTCAGGCCAGGGTAAGGTGGTCAATTTCAAGAACACCATCATCATTATGACCTCTAATATCGCCTCTGACGTGATGAAGGAATACGCCGAATCCAAGACGCCTGACCCGGCCAAGGTTAGGCAGAAGGTGATGGAGGTGATGCGCCGGTCATTCAAGCCGGAATTCATCAACCGGATTGACGACCTTATTATTTTTAGGCCTTTGGCAAAGTCCGATATTATCAGGATAGTGGATATCCAGGTCGGACTGTTACAGAAGCGGCTGGACGAGCGCAAGATAAAAATCAATCTTAACAAGGAGGCCAAGGAGATGCTGGCCCTGGACGGCTATGACCCGGTCTATGGCGCGCGGCCG
>JBFMDM010000183.1:0-3139 GCA_040753835.1 Planctomycetota bacterium | reverse complement strand
CCCCTCCCCCTCCCCGTGAGACGCTAAATCGGTGATTATAACTTAATATCTGTCATAATCTTATACTAACGAAAATCAAGGGTTAAAATCGTTGACCATCAAAATGGCAAAAGGTATTTTAGAATATCAATGAAGAAATATATTAGGTTGTTACCTGATGTCTATCAGGATGCAGCGCGTAATGAGCGGGAAAGCCGGTTTTTCCTGAGATGCATCCGTTTACCACGCCCTATAGGGCGGAAATCCTGACGAAGGTATTAAGATGGTTGCTTACTCCATTGGAAAAAGACAAATAACGCGTATTTAATTTTCTTAATAGAGGGGATTGAGTGGTATATTCGCAAATATCTACCCGACTATCTTATGGCTGTCGGACAGGAAGATGCCTTTGATGAGCATCTTTAACTGCTCGGGGTTGGGCGAGTATTTCAGGCCCGTGTCCTCCCTGATTAGGCCGTCTTTGATGAGTTGGTGGAGCGACTGGTTGAAATCCTGCATCCCCTCCTCGGCGCTGGAGCGCATTATGTCCGTAATCTTTTTGTCCTCCTTGTTCTGAATCAGTTTCTGGATGGACGGGTTATTGAGCATCACCTCCACGGCCGGCACGAGCCGCACCTCTTTTTTGCTCCCCGGCAATAGCCGCTGGCAGAATATGGCCCGCAGGTTCATCATCAAACTCTGGCGGATTAGTTCCTGTCGCTCGGTTGGGAACAGGTCAAGGATGCGTGAGACGGTCTGTGCCGCGGTTGAGGCGTGGAGCGTGCCAAGCACCAGATGCCCGGTCTCGGCCGCCATCAGTCCGGCCTCCAAACTCTCGGAATCGCGCATCTCGCCCATCAGGATTACGTCCGGGTTCTGGCGCACGATGTATCTCAGGGCGTCGTGGAACGATGCCACGTCAATGCCGACCTCGCGCTGGTTGACGAACGATTTTATGTCCGTAAAAAGATATTCTATCGGGTCTTCCACCGTGATGATATGGCACTTGCGGTTTTCGTTGATGAACTGGAGCATTGAGGCCAGGGTGGTGGATTTCCCGGACGAGGTCGGGCCGGAGACGATAATCAGTCCTTCCTTGTAAGAGACGACCTTTTGCACGGCCGGCGGCAGGTTGAGTTCCTTAAAACTCGGTATCTGGGTGTTGACCCGGCGGGCGGCCAGTGCGATATTGCCGCGTTCCTTAAAGACATTGACCCTGAACCGGCCCGTGCCTTCCACGCTGTAGGCGAAGTCAAGGTTGTTGTGCTCCTCAAAATGCGCCCGCTGTTCGTCCGTCAGGATTTCGTAAACTATCTTTCTAATATCTTCATTGCATAGGGCGCGGCTGCCTACTTCATAAAGGACAGTGGAAATCCTGAATACGGGTTTCATGTCTGATTTGAGGTGCAGGTCAGAGCCCTTGTTCTTGGCCAGGCCGACAAAGAGTTTTTCCATATCCTTGAGATTGGCCGGCGCGGAGATGTCCGGTTGCGGTATAGGAGTCGGTGAAATTGGGCTTTCTTTCATAAGGTGTTCTCCTTATCCTTATTTGGTTCCCGAAGGGAGTTCCTCCGCAGTCCAGGCGTTGTTTTTCATAGTTAAAACAATGCGGCTGCTATCGGAAAGCGTGTATGTGATTTTTCCCGAGCCATTCTCTTTCTGTATCTGCGCAGAAGGGTATCGCCCGGCTAATACTTTTTGGTATGCATTGAACGACTCATAGGAGTCGTTATCAGAATCCCAGACTGTGGAAAGGTACAGGACAATATCCTTGGTTTTGTTATGCTGGAGCAGGAAATATTTATCGCCGTCCCATCCCTCTGATGCCTCGTTGGCCCTGGTTTCGGTGTAATTACTGAAGAGAATCCAGAAACCGAGTTCGCCCAGGGTGTTTTCGGTTAGCATGGTCCACTCCTCGCCTAATTTTGGCGGCGCAACCGGTTCAGGATTATCGCGCGGCTCGGCCAGTTTTGCCGGATGAATCATCTGCTCGGTGGAGACCGGCGGGTTGGCATAGACATTGTCTATTGCCTTCCAGTTCCTGGATTTTCCGTCTGTGGCTACTATGGTGTGGATTGAATAAGCGCCCCTGATATAGGGTGCTGTAAGAATCCAGAAGAGATAATCCGGCGCGTCTTTAATGGCCGTCAGGGCGTCGTATATGTCCGGTGCCGTCTCTTTGTACTCTTCGGCCTGGGACATCGTCATCTCCATCAGTGGCCGGCGGCCTAAATTCCCGGCCCGGTTTAAGGCCATTTCCAGCACCGGGCTGTCCGGCGTAAAGGTCATTCTCATCTGTTCCATCTGGGCGATGTTCATCACATAAGACGCCTCGCCTTCCATCAGATATCTGACCGCGGTTTCCCTGTCATTATTGTCGGCCGTTTTGATGAGTTTTTCCAGGTCGTAATGCTGGTCCTGCAGGGCGTGCGTCAGTTCGTGGATGACCGTGGTTTCAAGCATTGTCTTAGGCATATTGAGTTTGACGAAATACATCGTCTTGCTGGGCGGGTCGTAATACGCACCGGCCTGGCTGACCAGCAGGTTTTCCAGCCCTTGGCGCAGGTCGTAACCTTCGGGCAAAAGGCCCAATTTGGAAAGCGCCATCTGTTCCCATTTGGCATTGCCGCCCAGCGATTTGTCCAAATCAGCACGCACAAAATTCCTGAATTCCGCCGCGGACTGGACCTTTGCCCTGACGTCTGATTTGAATTTCCGGTCGCTGATGCGCTCCACAATCTCCTGGCATTGCTTCATATTGACGGGCAATTCGGGTAATGCCGGTTTTATATCCGGCTTGCTGGTTCTTCCGGCACAGGTGATGGAGAGAACCAAAACGGCTGACAGTAGTAATACCGGAAGAATATATTTTTTATACATTGCCCACCTCCGTTATGTGCGATATTTATTCGCCTTTGGTTATATATCCGATTGCGCAGGAGTCGCACAACGGCGCCCATCCCTGCTCCGGATTAAACGCCATATATTGGTCGTCGTTCTTTTTGGCTTTTTCACTGTCCACATAACCAAACTTTACCTCCTGAGATATGGTTTTATCAGTAAATTCCTTATGACACGACTCACATCTCCACATAAGTTTCACTCCTATATTTATGTTCTATAATCCGATATTAACTTGGGATTATTCTTATGTCCCTCG
>JBFMDM010000182.1:0-3267 GCA_040753835.1 Planctomycetota bacterium | reverse complement strand
TCTCTCCCACCAGCCAGACTAACCCCGCGGTATTCGGGTCGGTTACCTGGAATTTGCCCTTTATCTTAAACAACGCATCTGAATTGTCATACACCACCCCGTCTGATGAGTCCACCACTCTAAACCTGATTACCCTGGTGCTTACCAGGTCAGGAAAATCATTCGGTATAGTCCAGTTCTGCGTCTTTGTCCCTGACCCAGCCGCCAAACTGCTATATATCGTCTTGGTCACACTCGCAAAGTCATCTGTGGAATACAGAATATTAACCTGGGCTATCGGACCGGTTGCCGTCCACTGGAATGTTATCGTATCCCCAACCTCGTAATCTGCCGCTACATTCGGTGTATCTAAATTCAACTTACCCCTTATCCTGAATACATTGTCTGAGGTGTCTAATATGTCCGTCTCCCCTGCATCTGCATTGGTCACCCGTATCTTGCAGTTCGTGGAAATGATACCCGCTATGTCCGGGATGACCCAGTTATACGGCTTTGCTCCTGACCCTACTGTTGCGATGTTCGTCCAGGTAATGCCGTTATTTATGGTATATTCTAACTTGACATTGGTAACTGAGCCGGTAATTACCCAGTTAATCGGCAGTCCCGGGTCTGCCTGCACTATTCCTACCTCATTACCCGTATTCGGCGTGGTTACGGTTATCTTCGCCTTTATCCGGAAGGTATTATCAGAAATATCAAAAACACCGTTGTCATCCGCATCATATATCTTTATCCGCACCTGCTTGGACGAGACACCTGCCGGCACCTGCCAGTTGGCATATTTACCCTCATAAGTCACCCCGCTGATAAATGTATATGTCGCTGGTGTAGATGCCGCAATGGTCGTTTCCCCTATAATATCCGTGTAATACACTATTTTAACATTATCCATTGAGCCACCCGTAGTCCGCCAGGTAATGGTTATGAGTGTGCCGGACTCTAATTCTATACCGCTGTCAGACGGATAGAGTACCTGGATAGCGCCTTTTATCTTAAACCCACTGCTGATTCCGTATACACTGCCCTGGTCATTCGCCGCACATACCTTTACCTTCGCCGTATACCCTGAGGTAATCTGGTCTGCCACTGATGTCCAGTTATAACTCCTCGGACCTGACCCTGCCAGCACATTGCTCGCTATGGTCGTGGTTGTGGCGAAATCATTCGTTGACAGATATATATTCACCGGCGTTACAGACCCTGTGCCGGTCCAGGAAATGGTCTGCGATGTCCCGACCACCAACTCGGCAAATGCCGGCGGTGAATCCATCGCTATCGCACCTTTTACCTTGAAGTTGTTACTGGTTGCTATCACATTGGTGATATTGGGGTCGGTTACATCGGTAACTCTAATCCTTGCCGCCGGGCTCGCAGGGTTGTCGCTTATCCGGTCCGCCACAGTCCACCCGCTATAACTCCAGGTGCTTGTCCCGGATGCCACTGCATAACTCGCCACCAACGTCACCCACCCGGGCACCGCATCATCATAATACGCCTCTATCTTCAGATTCGTCACCGCACCGCTCTTGGTACCGGTTATCGTCGGATTGTTAGTTACAGTAAATGACTCCCCTCCTGCCGGATACCCCACCGTTACTTTACCTTTTATCTTAAAGTTACCGCTGTTCAGGGCGGATATGTTCTGCCAGTCCGTTGAGGTTATCCGTATACGGCACTGCGACGAATCCCGGTCCCAGACCGGATTCCAGGTGTAACTGTTGGTACCGCTTACACTGCTATAAGACGCCACTATCGGTGTGCCTTCCCATCCTGCACCTCCGTTGGTGGACAACTCTATCTTGACATTAAACGGTCCTCCATTGGCTGTCCAGGTGATTACTCGTGACTCGTCTGTGGTCCATTCTGTATCCAATTGGGGCGCACCTACGGTGAGCCTGCCCTTGATATAGAACGCCGGACCCTCTACGGTGCCTGCCGGATGCCCGCTATCCGCATCTGATACCCGAATATTTACATTAGCCGAGATGCTGTTAGGCACCTTCCAGTCATAACTATAGGTCCCGTTACCCGCAGTGTTCGCCGTGGCTACCGCGGTCCAGGTCACCTCGTCGTTTTCATTATATTCTATCTTTACCTTGTTCACCGTCCCGCTATAGGTCCCTGTGATTTGATATGTATTATCCACATAGAGCGTCTCTAAGGCTACCGGGCTCCCCACTGTGATATTACTCTTGATACTGAATGCCGGCGATTGGGCAGTATCTGCCCGGTCAAAGGTCGGGTCTGGTCTGACCCTTACCCTTGCCGCGGTTGAGATGGCATCGGCTACCCCGCCTGACCAAAGATAACTGTTCGGACCGTCATTACTTGCCACTGTGGCTATATCCGTCCAGGTTATGTCTTTGAGATACTGTATTATCACATTCCCGATATTGCCCACGGATGTCCAGTTGATTGTCCGGGATGTCTCTCCTACTGCCCAGACCGTGGTCGTTACCGGACTGGTTACCAATACCTTGCCCCTTATCTCAAGGTTAGCATTGGAATAGTCAGAGGTATCCGAGTAGTTATTATCCACCACCTGGACCCGGACGGTCTTGGAGATATCCGCAAGAGCGCCCGGCACCTGCCACATATAATTATATGTCCCTGTCCCGCCTACAGCGGTGGTCGTTATCACCGTCCAGGGCCCAGTGGTGCCGTTTACTGAATATTCCACCCGCACCTGACTGATAGAACCGGTTATCGTGTAGGTTATCGGGTATTCAGTGGTCTGGTCTACTGTATCGTAGATATAGTATACCTCGTTACCGTTGGGGTTATTGACTAGTATTTTGCCACGTATCTTAAATGCCGCAGACTCGTTCTCCACTGCGGCATCATCGCTCTGCCTGACCCTGACCTTCACATCATCACGGATAAGGTTCGGAATAGTCCAGAGATATTGACCCGTGGTGGAGGTATTGGTCGCCGGAGCATTAGTCGTTATTGATACCCAATTCAGAATGACCTGGTTCCAGTAGTCAATGTTAACCTGCTTGATTGACCCAAACACGTCCCACTGGATATTTTCCTGATTATTTACCCGCCAGGTCGTTGCAGAGGTCGGCTGGGTTATCTGCAACCTGCCTCTTACCCTGATGTCATTATCGCAGGGGTCAAAGACCGTGGAATCCACCTGATTCACCACCCGCACCTTGAAGGTGGTGGTGATGGCATCCGGCACACTCACTGTTAATGCGGTCGTCCCGTTCGCATTATTGGATACCCCGCTACCGTTACTGAATGTCGTCCATACTCCATCTC
>JBFMDM010000181.1:0-3357 GCA_040753835.1 Planctomycetota bacterium | reverse complement strand
CCACGTTTTACTGGTCTGTTGCCGAGCGGCTGGACCTGCCGCTGTCCGCAGTCATCATCCCGCAACACGTCTTCCTGCGCCACTACGAAGGCAAAGAATACATAAATATTGAAGCCACCTCGTTCGGAGCCGAGATAGAAGACGAGGAATACATCAAGCAGACCAAAAAACTCATCGGCAACAAGATTCCTGATTACAGCACGCCGGATACCGTTAGTTTCCATGTGCTTAACAAGAAGCAGTTTGTCGGGCTGATTCTCTATAACCGGGGCGTGGATTATTTTAACCGAGAGAATCTCCAAGCCGCCAAGCGTGATTTCACTTCGGCGCTGAAGTTATACGACAGTTTCCACGAGGCCTACAAAGCAAGAGGCGGAATATATCTTAAGGAGGGGCAATTCAACGAGGCGCTGAGCGACCTGACCAAGGCGGCCAGGTTTGAAGAGGACTGCCCAAGCACTTATTTCAACCTGGGCGTGGCTTATTTCAACCTCAAGGACTTTGACGAGGCGTTACGATTCTTCAACAAGGCAATAAAACAGGTGCCTCAGTATCTGGACGCCTACCATCACCGCGGGCTGGCATACGCCCAGAAAAAAGATTATGACGAGGCGCTTGAGGACCTGAATTTCGTGATAAAGTCGTCCGCCACGGCCAAGGCATATTACGACCGAGGAATGGTCTATGCCAACACAAAGAAATACAACGAGGCCATTGCGGACCTGTCCAAGGCGCTGGGCATGGACAGCAAGATGGCTGACGGCTATAACAACCGGGGGATATGCTACGGCAGCCAAGAACGTTACAGTGAGGCGCTGTGGGATTTTGAACAGGCGGTTGCGCTCAGGCCGGATAATACGGCTTATCTCAAAAACCTGGGCATTACCTATTATAATATGAAGAATTATCCCAGGGCGGTTGAGGCGCTTGAAAGATACCTCAACCTGAATCCGGATGATGAGGAAATAGCGAAACTGGTGAAGCAACTCAAGTAAGGATACATAATGCAAGACGCCAAACATAAAGCACTGGTAGTTATTCCGGCCCGGTACGGCTCAACCCGCCTGCCGGCCAAGGTCCTGCTCAAGGACAGCGGCAAATACCTGATGCAGCATACCTACGAACAGATACTGAAATGCAAATTAGTTGGCCGGATAATCATTGCAACCGACGACATGCGAGTATTCAAAGCGGCCAGGGAATTCGGGGCTAATGCGCGGATGACTTCAAAACATCATACCTGCGGAACCGAACGGATTGCCGAGGTGGCGCGGCATCTGCCCTATCAATACGTTATCAATGTCCAGGCAGACGAACCCCAGATAGACCCCAAGTCCGTGGACAAGGTTATCGCCATATTGCAGCGCAATAAGAATGTGGATATTGCAACCCTGGCCTCTCCGTTAAGCAAAAAGGATATTCCGGACCCTAATAAGGTCAAAGTCATGCTGGACAAGAACAATATTGCAGTTTGCTTTAAACGACTTATTAGTAATTCAGAACTCATAATTCGCTGTCGCGGTCTCTGCGGAGTTCATAATTCGAAATTATACCGCCATATCGGCATTTATGGATACAGGAAACAAGCCCTGCTCAGGTTTGTCAAACTGCCCCAGACCGAGTCGGAAAAGGAATTGCGGCTGGAACAACTGCGCGCCATGGAGAACGGGCTTAAGATAAAGGTGGCGGTCATCAAAAAGGCGTTTTACGGGATAGATACACCGCAGGATTATCAAACATTCATCCGGCAGATAAAACGTAGGGTTTAATCACTATTTATTACCCTGTTCCTGATGCTCTTCAGGATGAGAATCTTTTGTTTCTTTTTCAGGCGCCGGCTTTTCCAGTTCCCTGGCCGCCTTTTCAGGGATGTTCTTCTCTTTCACATCCTTCATCGCATCCCTGATTTCCTGTTCAACCGGCAGGCCCTTGTATATCTTCACCACCTTTTCCATACCGGGTATGACGCTTTTCGGGTCGCGCAGTTCCTTATCCATAGCCGCATATTCTTTCATCAACTTCAGGTATTCCACCCGGCCCTCGGCGTCCAATTCGCCCAGTTTGCCGTTCGCCTTTTCTATGACAGGGTATCCTTCATAACCGCCGTTAACCACGGACAGGAGTGTTTTGGCGGCTTCGGGAATAAGTTTCATCTTCTTGACTTCCTTATCCTTTTCAGGCGCCGATTCTATCTCTGAAAGCATTTTATCCGCCTTTTCATAGCGGCCATTCAGGTCGTTCAGGATATATTTGTATTTCTTATCCGCATTCTCCATAAACGGAATAATTTTGGGAGCCGACATCGGAGGCACAAGTTTATCCAGCAGGTTGCCATAAGGGTCAAGCGCCACGGCAATGGTTGACTGCGGCAGTTTATTCTTGTCAAAGAATTCGGCATTGCCGTCGCTGATAAACATCCGGCCGTTCTTGTCCTTGTCGGTCGCCACAAATATCTTGGCAAAGAGATACGTCTCGTTTGACAGTTTCTGCAGTTTGGTGTCATAATTGGCCGGAAAATCCTCCTTATCCTTAAAATAGAAATACACGAATGCGACCTTTTTATCATGGGTGGCGGTATTGACAGCCGCAGAAAGCGAATCGGCCTGCCAGTTGAGTTCCGCGACATCCGGCGCCTCGGCCGCCGTGCCTGAATCCGAGCCGCTTGAACCGCCCGAAGAACCGCCGCTTGGAGACGGATTATTGCTGGGCGGCCTTTGGGGCGGGTTTAAGGGTTTGGGCGGAGAAGGCGGCTTGGGCGCCGGAGCCGGCCGGCCGCCTGCGCCTAATACATCAAGGTTCACAACACTGAGCAATAAAAACACTATCAAGCCAAGCGCAATATAATGTTTCACTTTCATGTTATCCTCCTTACTGGCTGTTAGAACGAAGGTCGTTATCCGCCGAAGGCGGATCCGCCTCTGGCGGACAGCCAGTTATCCCGACAGTATTTGTCGGGATTATATTCAATATAATTAACACCTTTCCCTGTATAAAGTTTCACTGAAAATGATATTTATTATTTTATGGACACGCTTATTGAATTATTCTAATAATACCAAACTTGATATAATAAGTCAACTGTAATCCCGATATTTATCGGGATAACCGGCTGGACCCCGTAGGGATAATATCCTGACGGATTAACAGCCAGTAAGAGGAGAAGTTATGACAAAAATAGAAGAACTGCAGACCAAAATCAAGACGCTCAAGACCAAGGTCCAGGAAGCGACCAAGAACTCCGCAGAGACCCCCGAAGTGAATTCGGGGAACTCCGCAGAGACCGCGCAAGCGAACATGGACAAATCCAAACTGGCCGAGGTTAGGGCTCTGCGCAAGAGTTTGAAAAGGGCCCAGCGC
>JBFMDM010000180.1:0-3418 GCA_040753835.1 Planctomycetota bacterium | reverse complement strand
GACAGCCGTGATGTGATTTATTGCCTGAGTATGGTGGTATTCTTCCTGTTCCTAACCGTCAGGATGCTTGAATCAAGGAGATGGAAATAGGCCACAGATTATTATGACTAATGACGAAACCAAAATGACGAATAATCCGACTGAGGGTTGGGGTCGGAAGGAAAAGACCCTGACCTGGCTCAATGTCCTGATTATGGTCCTGGTCGCCCTGGCAATCCTGGTGGGCGTGAATTATGTCTCCTACCGGCAGTTCTACAGGCACGACTGCACCTTCAGCAAGGAATACTCGCTTTCGGACAAGAGCAAGGAACTCATCAAGCAACTCAAAGAGCCGCTTACCATCTATACCTTCTTTGTCCAGCCGCAGGACCAGGCCATCGCCGATGTCCAGCGCCTGATGAACGACCTGCTGGAGGAATACAAGATTTACTCGGGCGACCGGATATCCGTGGAAAAAATACCGGTGACGGCCAATCCGGAAATGGTTGAAGTCCTGCAAAAGAAGTTCAGGATGGAGACCATCGCGCCCAATGATATGATTCTGCGCTCAGGCGACAACCAGAAGAATGTCAATCTGGTTGAGACCTACGAGACCGAATACGGCCAGTACGGCCAGCCCGGCGGGCTCAAGGCATTCAGGGGCGAGGAAAAACTCACCTCGGCTATTATGACAATGATAAAGACCCAGAAGACCGTCATCTATTTTACCACCGGCCATAACGAGGGCGATATCAACAACGGCTCGCCTGAAGGATACACCACTATTGTCAATTATCTCCAAAGGGAAAATATAGAAGCCAAGAAGCTCAACCTGCTGGAGACAACCGAGATACCAAAGGACTGCAGTTGCCTGGTGCTGATGGGCCCGAAGACGCCGGCCTCGGCGCCGGAGCGCAACCTGATAAATAACTACCTTAAAAACGGCGGACGGGTCCTGATTGCCATTGACCCGATGGCTAATACCGGCCTGGCAGATTTCCTCGCCCAATGGGGCGTAAAAACATCAGACGGCATTGTTCTTGACCCGGAAAGGTGCGTTGCATTCCTGGGAATGAAGGACGTCACCTGCCTTGCGGCCGAGACATACGGCAATCATCCGATTACCAACAAGATGCGGGGCGAGGCGTCAATCCTGCCAGGCGCCCTGGCCGTGGAGTCAATCTCGCCAACTATTACCACAGAACTGCTGAAATCATCCGGACATTCCTGGCTGGAAACGAATATGGACGACCTGGCCAAGAACAAGGCCAGGTTTGACAAGGATGCGGACCGCAAGGGCGCGCTCAGTTTGGGCGTGGCCGTCACCCAAAAAGAAGGCGAGAAAGAGGCCCGGATGGTCGTTATCGGCGATTCCGATATGGTCAGGAACAAATTCATTAATGCAGATAGTTTGATGGGCTTCGGCCGGGTTGACCTGGCGCTCAATTCCATCAGGTGGCTGACCGGCCAGGAGGTCTTTATCTCCATTGAACCCAAGAAGGCCGAATCCAGACGGATTGACCTGACTCCCGGACGGCTGACCTTCCTGTTCTGGTTCAGTTTGTTAATCGTCCCGGCTATCGGCGCCGCATTCGGCATTGCTATGTGGATTATCAGGAGAAAATAATTCAGCATAGAGCATATGGCTCATAGCAACTCTATGCCTTTTGCTCTAAGTTCTACGCTAATACTATGAAGACCAAGACCACAATTATCCTGCTCATTATCGCCATCTTAATCGCCGGATACATATTCTTCATTGACAAAGGAATGCCCACCAGCGACGAGCGCCAGCAGGCCGAGAAGAAGGTATTCGGCTTCCTCAAGACAGATGATATCTCCAAAATAGAGATAAATGCGCCCAATGCCGCGCAGTTGACATTGGTTGGTTCTATGACCCCAACCACGCCGAGCCGGATTGCCATTATCTGCACCAGAACAGCCGATAAGGAATGGCTGATGACCCAGCCGGTCAATACCCGGGCCGACCGCTCGGTCCTGGATAATATCGCCGGCCAGATAGCCGGGCTGGAAAAGAAGGAAACGCTCAAAGAGACCGCCAAACTTGAACCCTACGGACTGGACTATCCGACCATCTCACTCTCATTCTCCGCCAAGGGCAAGGATTATCTCGTCAAGTTAGGCAGGGCCGCGCCGCTGAATATCGGCGTCTATGCCGCGGTTGAAGGCAGGAAAGATATTTACGTGGTCCAGCAGTCGTTCGCCGACTCAATCAACAAGCCGGTGGCTGACTTCCGGCACAGGCGGATATTTGACGCCAGCACCTATGAAATGGCCAACCTGAAATTCATCTATCCGGACAAGACCATAGAACTGCAAAAGGCCGGAACTGACTGGCAGATAACCCAGCCGGTAACGGACAAGACAGACCAGAACAAGGTGCGCGACCTGCTCTCCCAGATAGGCACGCTCTCGGTCTCCACCTTTGTGGCTGATAACGAGACCGATTTGGCGCTTTACGGGCTGGACAAGCCGGCGCTGAAACTGGTCGCGCCTGACCCCAAGGGGTCCGGCAAGACAGAGACGCTATTAGTCGGCAGGGAGCGCGAGAAGGACCGGCTCGTTGCCACCAAGGAAGGCACCCAGACCATCTTCACCATTGAGAAGAGTTCTTATGACGCCATTGCCCTGCCGCTTGACGCCCTGCGCAACAAGAAGGCCTTTAATCTCATTGCCTCGGACATAAATAAGATAGAAATCAAATCGGGCGGCAAAACCGCGGCGCTCCTTGATAAAAATAGCAAGTCCGCCGAAGGCGGATCCCCGCCTGACGGACGGGCAGGCGCCTCTGGCGGAAAGTGGCAATTCGTCTATCCGGCTATGACGGTTACTAACCAGGCGCCGGCTGAGGTGGACGCCTTCATAGACAAACTGAATACCTACCAGATAGAGCAATTCACGGCTGATACGACGACGGACCTGTCTGCCTTTGCACTGGGCGAGCCGTTTGCCGGCATTGAGATTATCCTTGGCTTTGCATCCGGCGCTTCTGAAGACCGAACCCTGCTCGGCGTAGCCAAGAATATGCCTTATGTCTATATGAAGAAACCGGACAACCCCAGGGTCGTGGCTCTAAGCAATTCGCTCTACGAATACCTGAAACAGGGCTCAATCCTCTTCAGGAAGAAATCGCTGGTGGACGTGAATTCTGATAAGGTAAAGAAAATCAGCATCGCTATGGGCAATGATGTCTCCACCTTTGAGCAAACCAAACACCAGGAATGGACGATAACCTCGCCGGAGCAGAAAAAGGTGGAGAAGAATTCCGAACTCAACACCGTTATGCTGGAGTTCTGCCACCTGAGCGCCTCGGAATTCGTGGCCGACCTGAACTTCTCGCCCGACCTGATTGCCTACGGGCTGGACAAGCCCGAGGCCATCGTCACACTTGAATGGTCCAAAGACAACAGCGAAACAT
>JBFMDM010000179.1:0-3457 GCA_040753835.1 Planctomycetota bacterium | reverse complement strand
ATAATATCGGAATTGAAGATGACCTTTTTACCGAGTCAAATCTAAAGGAGCCGCCAAGCAAATGGATAAAATAACCTTTGGGTTTATCATCTTTGTCAGCGTCATCTGTGCGGCTTATGTCCGGGCGGACGATGAGGATGGAAAACTGTCTCTTCACGGATTCTTACAGGCGAACTACTCAGTCCGCACCGGCAACCCCGATACCGGGTCGCTAAAGAACGGCGATTTTCTACTCGGTGAAGAACGGCTCCAATTGGAACTGGAGAAACAGGCCGGTGAAGGCAAGGCATTCCTGAAAGCAGACCTCTTTCATAATGCCCTTGACGGCTCATCGGATATGGAATTACGGGAAGGATATCTTAACCTGAATCTTGATTCGTTCAATCTGCGTTTAGGCAGACAGATTATCACCTGGGGCATCGCTGATTTCCTGTTCATCAACGATGTCTTCCCGAAGGACTGGAGCGCCTTCTTCTCAGGCCGTCCCTTGGAATACCTGAAAATCGGAACGGATTGCATAAAGACCGATTTTAAGATAGGCGCAACCTCGGCAGAGATTATTGCCGCGCCCTTCTTCCAACCTGATAATCTTCCGTCTGGTGAGAGTTTCTTCTTTTATAACCCGATGGCTGGAATCAGCCAAAACGAGGAAAAGCCGGATAGAGAAAAGGAAAATACCGAGTTTGCCCTGCGGTTATACCGGAATATTGCCGGGACCGATTTTGCGCTTTATACTTACAAGGGTTTTTTCCGCTCGCCCGCAATGCAGCCGGATACCCTGCCCGTCCCGACCCTGATTACCCTGCACTATCCGGACCTGCGGGTCTATGGCTTGAGCGCCCAGCGAACTCTCTTTCAGGGCGTTACAGGTCTGGAACTGGGGTTTTATGACTCCAGAGACGACCGGGATGGCACGGACCCGTTTATTCCCAATTCGCATACCAGGGGATTGCTCAGTTATCAGCGTCAACTCTGGAGTGATTGCACCGCTTATCTTCAGTATTATGGCGAATATATGAGCCGGTATAATGACTATAAAAATAATCTTATGCCCGGCTTTCCTGAACAGGACCATCTCAGGCAGGTCGCCACTTTCCGGCTGACCCATTTCTTTGACTACCAAACCTGGCAGGTCTCACTACTGATGTTTTACGGCGTCAGTGAAAAGGACTATTTTATTATTCCCGAGGTAAAATATCAGGTTAATGACCAGTTCTGGATTGCCCTGGGTTTGAATCTATTCGGTGGGGAAAATGACACAACCTTCTTCGGCCAGTTTGAAAAAAACGATAACCTGTATCTGGCGGTGCGGTCTAATTTTTAGGCGGGTAATTCTGGAAAAAACCAACTGAGTAATAAATATAGGTTCTGTAAACCACGAAGGTAATTCGGTATGGCACGAAGTAGGGATTGCCTGAAATGCCATCCCTGCTCTCTGCCCTGCCCCGTTAGAGACGAACACTTTGGCGAAGATTTGCCAGGCAACGTTTATAATCACCCAATACCAAACGTCTCTAACGGGGCAAGCCCCAATGAAGAGATAAGGAGGAAAACTATGAAAATTGGAATTGTGATTTACTCCAATGACCCTGAGACGGTCTGGAATGCGGTCCGGTTCGGTAACTTTGCCTTAAAGCAGGGCGATGCGGTCAGGATATTTCTCTTAGCCAAGGGCGTGGAGATAGAGACGCTCCAGGACCCAAAGTTTAATATACAACAGCAACTCAATGACTTTATAGTCAACAAAGGCGAAGTCCTTGCCTGCGGGACCTGCCTTAAAATCCGCAACCAGTCAGGCACAGACACCTGTCCGATGTCCACGATGAAAGACCTCTATGAATTGGTCAGGGATTCGGATAAGGTTGTGACGTTTTAAGAATACTAATCCGTGTAATTTGTGGTCCCTATTTCGGTTCTGCCGCCAACCTTTTCCATTTCTTGATATAATCCCGCACTCTCAAACTTCTCCCGCTCAGCCATCTCGGCCTCGGTCTCTTGTTTGGCCAGGCCCTCAAGTTTGAGAATTCAGGGACTGATTGACTTGAGTTCCCGCAGGCGTCCGACCTTATCAGGATTCTGCTGGCAGAATTGGTTGACCTCAGGGCTGGACCACCACTGGCGGAATTCCTCCAGCGAGTTAAAGTGCGGTATCTTCAACTGGTCTTTGGGCATAGGAATATGATACCAAACCAAGCGGATGCAGGCAAACAAAAAATAATCTGTATGGAATCGGTAAGTAATTCGTGTAATCCCGTCATACGACGGGACGGGTCTGCGGAATCGCTGCTTACCTAAGGCGGGTATGGTTTATTCCAGTATTATTCCGTTGAATGTTTTCAGTAATCTCCCGCCGCTTTCAGGCGCCAAATCAAACTCCTTTAGCCATTTCCGAACATAGCGACGGTCATATTTCGGATGCCTGGCGATTATGGACCTGACGTCCTCTATATCCTTGGGCCGGCTGGAAAAGATTTTATGGATGATGATGTCCTCTAACGAAGCGAACCTGACAACTACCCTGCCGAACCGCACCTTCTTTACCCTTTTGATGGCTTGGTGCTCATAAGCGGTAAAGGAGAAGATAAAATCCAAGTGGAAATTGCTTCTTGTATCCGCCAATGGCAGGACCATAGTCCTGGTAACAAAATCACGATAATTAGGTTTAAGAATCTTCAGGTTAAGTTGCTTTACTATAGCCAACACTTGAGGTAGTTGGTCAACATCTACGCCAAGAGTGATATCAATATCCTTGGTCAGGCGAGGCGTGCCGTAAAGCAGGACGGCCTGGCCACCTATGACCATATAGGGGATGCCGGCCTTATCAAGGGCCTTACTGACCCTTACGAGTAGTTGTTCTACGGATGTTAGCACTGTTTAATATTCTGGCCATTTGGATTCGCGACTCTATGCCCTCAAGGGGATTATCACGGCGTTTTCCGTTAAGATGAAGATGCTCGTTCCAGAGTGCATTAAAGATTGCCAGCTTCTGGGCATAGGTGAGATTTTCCTTCCTGAGCTGCTCCCGCTCAAAGCGTTCCAGCATCTTGGAGTTCTTAACCATGCTATGAGTATACATTTTGGACTGATAAAGTCAAGGAATATGCCGGGCTAATTGGTCAAATTAGTCGGGACTCTTGACAACCTCTGGCAGTTAATATAGCATATTGGTATGAAGAAGATAATCATCCTGTCCGGCTTATTCTTCATCTGCACGCTCTATATCGTCTATGTCGGACATTTCATAACGCCGAAACAGAGTAACCTTGCTGCGAATAAACTAATCAAAAAAATACCGACGGCATCAAATACTGTTACCTCTGGCTGACCTTTATATGGATATGGAACATCCCGGAGTCGTCCAGTTCGTAGTCCACCCGGCTGGCCCCGCCGGTCTCAAACGGCACCAGGTTCATGGCCGGGTTGGTCAGCGCATTCATCAGGTCGTTGGTCGTGTCGT
>JBFMDM010000178.1:0-3484 GCA_040753835.1 Planctomycetota bacterium | reverse complement strand
AAACTAAGATACTCGTTCATTAGTAGTAGGCAATATTAAAATATTATACAACATATAGTATATCTTGGCGCCAAAAATAGAGTTTTTAGACACGCTCCACACACCTTGCCTCCTATACGGCTATTTTGCTGATTTAGCCCCGATGACTTTCGGGACTTCCCGCTTCGCTCTCTCGCCTCGTCTCCGCCGAGGCGGAAGCGAGGCGAGAAGGCGAGGCTCGCCCTAATGGCGGCGCCTCTGGCGGATAACTTCCTTTGCTCTAACAGCGAGTAAGAATTTCCCGCCCCCCGATTGACATCGGGGGCTGGGCTAAAGCGCGAATAATATTTAAACTATTTTCCTTGACAGTTTTGGAGCGCTATTGTATTTAATCGTTATACTCAACGGAACAGACCCCGCACCACGCCCTATTTGACCGGAGCGGGGCGCGGGGTAAGGACGGCGTGAATGGATTTTCGCCTGACCGAAGAACAAAAGATGCTCCAGCAGACCATCAGGGAGTTTGCCGAGAGCGAAATCAAACCGCTGGCCGCCGAATCAGACCATTCAGGTAAATTCCCCATAGAGACCGTCAAGAAATTGGCAGAACTCGGGTTTATGGGAATACCTTTTCCGGAAAAATACGGCGGGGCCGGACTGGATTATGTTTCTTATGCGGTGGCGATTGAAGAAATATCCGCGGCCTGCGCCTCTACGGGCGTCATTGTCTCGGCACACACCTCGCTCTGCTGCGACCCGATATACTTTGCCGGCACCGAGGAGCAGAAACAGAAGTTCCTCACACCACTGGCCAGCGGCAAGAAAATCGGATGCCTGGGACTGACCGAGTCGTCAGCCGGCTCTGATGCGGCCAATATCAAGACCACGGCATTAGCGGACGGTAATCATTGGGTCGTCAACGGCACGAAATTGTTCATCACCAACGCGGCCCAGGCCGATATTGCGGTCATTACCGCGATTACAGACAAGACACAAAGCCATAAAGGCATTTCTACCTTTATCGTAGAAAAAGGCACGCCCGGATTCAAGGTCGGCAAGGTGGAGGATAAATTAGGCATCAAGGCATCATCCACTGCCGAACTTGTTTTTGAGGACTGCCACATCCCCAAGGAAAACCTTCTGGGGCAGTTGGGCGGCGGGTTCAAGATTGCCTTGCAGACATTAGACGGCGGACGAATCGGCATCGCGGCCCAGGCCGTGGGCATTGCCCGTGCCGCGCTTGAGGCCTCAACAAAGTATTCCAAGGAGCGCACCCAGTTCAACCAGCCCATTTCCAATTTCCAGGCCATCCAGTGGATGCTGGCGGATATGGCAACGCAGGTGGATGCGGCGCGGCTGCTGACCCTGCGGGCCGCATCTCTCAAGGATTCCAGGGAACGTTTCTCACAGCAATCGGCTATGGCCAAACTCTTTGCCTCGGAAGTGGCGACCGATGCGGCGCACAAGGCCATCCAGATTTACGGCGGATACGGCTACACCAAGGATTATCCGGTGGAACGGTTCTATCGCGACGCCCGGATTACCGAGATTTATGAAGGAACATCGGAAATACAACGGCTGGTGATAGCGACTAACTTGCTAAAATAATATGAGTTTATCAGGAAATCAGGATATCAGTAGGAAGGGTATCAGCGGAATAGGATATCAGAAGAATAACAAATCAGTTAAAGATAAAAAAGTAATTGCGGGCTTTGAAAAATTATGGGTCTGACAAAAGGCGCACCAATTGATGTTAGAGATGCATAAAATATGCCGGACGTTACCCCGGAATGAAGAGTTCAAGAAAAAGGACCAGATAGAAAGGTCTTCTTCCTCGGTCCCCGATAATATCTCCGAGGGACATACAAGTTATTATTATCAGGATAAAATCAAAGGGTTTTATACGGTTCGTAAAGAGGCAGGAAAAACGCAAAACCATCTCAGGTCTTTAGAGGCCAAGAAGTATATACAACCAGAACAGCAAATGACCTGATAAGCCGTTACGAGGAGGTTATCAGAAGAATCAACGGTTATGTTAATTGGGTTAGAAAAAAGCGAGGGGACAAGAAGTAAGTATATCAGGAGACCAGAATACCAGTTGGAAGAATATCAGGACATCAGTTTACCAGGACTTAAAACCTGTTACTCTGATATACTGATAACCTGGTTGCTGATTTGCTGATACTCTGATATACTTTTAGAATGGAGGAATAATATGGGTCTGTGCATTTATCTCAACGGCAAGTTCTATACCAAGCGCGAGGAGGCAACGGTCTCGGTATATGACCACGGATTCCTTTACGGAGACGGCGTCTTTGAAGGCATCAGGGTCTATAGCGGGAAGATATTCAAACTCCACGAGCATATCAAACGGCTTTACCAGTCGGCCATTTCCATAATGCTTAAGATACCGTTCCCGATGGAGAAGATGGAACAACTGGTAATAGAGACCTGCCGCAAGACCGGGCTGAATGATATCTACATTCGCCTTGTGGTCTCGCGCGGCTCCGGTGATTTGGGGCTTGACCCGCGCAAGTGCTCGGAGCCAACCATCGTGATTATGGCCGACAAGATTGCCCTCTATCCGCCCGAGAAATACCAGGCCGGCATAAAGGTCATTTCCTCAGCCACCAGGCGCAACCGCCCGGATACGTTAAATTCACAGATAAAATCCCTGAACTACCTGAATAATATCCTGGCCAAACTGGAGACATTCACCTACGACGCCGATGAGGCGATAATGCTCAACGATGAGGGATATGTGTCCGAGGCCACGGCAGATAACGTCTTTATCGTCAAGAACTCCCACAAGTTATACACCCCACCGGCATACCTGGGCATACTGGAAGGAATTACCAGGGGATGCGTTATTGATATTGCCAAGAAGATGGATTATCAGGTCATTGAAGAGCCGTTCACGGTGCACGACATCTATACAGCCGAGGAGTGTTTCCTGACCGGTTCAGGCGCGGAACTGATACCGGTGATAGAAATAGACGACCGGCCCATAGGCGACGGCAAGCCGGGCAGTCATTTCAAGAAACTGCTGGAGGCATACCAGAGACAGGCACATAGCGAAGGCGTGCCGATTAAATCTGAAACGGTCAACGTTTGAGATTCTTAAGAATGTCCGGAAGTTTAGCAAGGATGGCCTGTTCTTTAAGGCGCTCACGGTAAGGACGGGCCGGCATCCCAGCCACCATGGTATTGGGAGGCACATCTTTTACAACGCCGGATTTTGCCCCGATTCTGGCATTATCGCCAATCGTAATATGACCGTCCACGCCGCTGTGCCCGGCCATAATCACATTCTTCCCGATTTTGGCAGAGCCGCCGATAACCGAACCGGCGATAATGAGCGTATTCTCGCCCACCTCACCATTATGGGCAATATGAACCAGATTATCGGTCTTGACATTCTTCCTGATGATGGTTGAGCCGAACCTGGCCCTGTCAACCGTGCAATTGGCGCCCAACTCAACATCATCTTCTATTATAACATTAC
>JBFMDM010000177.1:0-3554 GCA_040753835.1 Planctomycetota bacterium | reverse complement strand
AACACCCTAAATAATTTCTATGCGCGTGGCAATGTATTATAACAATAATGATATCCGAATAGAAGATACGCCCAAACCCGAGCCTGCCAAAGGCGAACTGGTTATGCGGATTGAAGCCAGTGGCATCTGCGGCAGTGATGTAATGGAGTGGTACCGAATCAAAAAGGCGCCTCTGGTCCTGGGGCACGAGGTTGCCGGCGTCGTGGATAAGACCGGCGAGGGTGTCACCAAATATAAAAAAGGCGACCGCATCGTTGCCGCTCACCACGTCCCCTGCAATACCTGCCATTACTGCCTGAATGACCACCATACGGTCTGCGATACATTGAGACAGACCAATTTCTATCCGGGCGGTTTTGCCGAATATGTACGACTTCCGGCAATCAACGTGGACAGGGGCGTTTTCCGAATACCCGATGAGGTCTCTTTTGAAGAAGCCACTTTTACCGAACCACTGGCCTGCGTCCTGCGCGGGCAAAGGCAAGCACGATTAAAGAAAGGCCAGACCGTCGTCGTTATCGGAAGCGGAATTACTGGTCTATTGCATATAAAATGCGCCAGTGCGTCAGGCGCCGGGATGATATTCGCCGCCGATATAGACGATTTCCGCCTGGATGCGGCGAAGAAATCTGGGGCAGATATCGTTATAAAGGCAGATAAGAATATTCCGGATATCCTGCGTCAACATAATAAGGGGAGATTGGCGGACCTGGTCATACTTTGCACCGGTGCAACGAGCGCGGTAAAGCAGGCGATTGAATCCGTTGAAAGAGACGGCACCATCCTGTTTTTCGCACCGGCCAACGACGAGGAAATCAGCATACCGATAAACAAACTCTTCTGGCGCAACGAAATTACCCTGACCTCATCCTATGCGGGCAACGAGAAAGACCATCTTGAGGCAATGGAATTGATACATTCCGGAAAGATTGTTGTAAAAGATATGATTACCCACCGGTTCGGACTCAAGGACACGGTAAAAGGATTCCAATTGACCGCCAGTCCGGATAAATCTATTAAAGTAATTGTTGAACCACAGAGGTAAATAATATAAACTAAAGAACGAAAGAACTGAAGAACGAAAGGACAGTTCTTTCGTTTCTCCGTTTTTAAGTTCTTTCGTTTGGAGGTACTTTATGGATTGGGGAATGAAGAATAGGATGGGCCAACTTATCCAGCCAGACGGGCATTGTTTCTTTTTACCCATAGACCACGGGTATTTCCAGGGGCCCACCCATTGCCTGGAGAAACCGGCCGAGACCATCAAGCCGCTTCTGCTTTATTGCGATGCGTTGTTTGTCGCCAGAGGCGTCTTACGCGCCAGCATAGATGCGGTCAAGATGAAACCCATTATCCTAAGAGTATCCGGCGGCGCCACTATGGTTGGAAAAGACCTGGCGAACGAGGGGTTGACCACATCTATTGAGGAAATTATCCGGCTGAACGCCACGGCCGTCGGCATATCCGTCTTTATTGGCAGTGACTATGAAAAGGAATCGCTCCTGAATCTCTCCGCTCTTGTAAACGATTGCGAGCGCTATGGAATTCCGGTAATGGCCGTCACGGCCGTGGGCAAGGAACTGGAAAAACGTGAGGCGCGTTATCTCGCCTTATGCTGCCGGGTGGCCGCCGAATTGGGTGCCCGGGTGGTCAAGACCTATTGGTGCAGGGATTTTGACAAGGTCGTGGAAGGATGCCCGGTTCCGGTGGTTATAGCCGGAGGTCCCAAATGCGAAACCGAGCGGGAAGTGCTGGAGTTTGTTTATGACGGGATGCAAAAAGGCGCGGCCGGCATAAACCTGGGCAGAAACATCTGGCAGAGCGCGCATCCGGCCGCGATGGCTCAGGCGCTCAGGGCAATAATCCACGAAAAGGCATCGGTTGAAAAGGCGCAAGAGATATTCAATAAGGCCAAAAAAGGATAATTACTGATACGGGAAAACCAAATACCAGAAATTCCCTAACCTATGCTGAAAATATTCAGGCAAATCGGCAATGCGCTTTTTATCAGCGGGCTCAACCATTCGCACAGCGGAAATATCTCACTCAGAACGGGCAATAAAATCTACATCACCCGCCGCGGGGTAAATAAAGGATTTCTTACAAAAAAAGATATTGTCCGCACCGGAATGAACAAAAGCCGGAATGATTATCTGGATTCAACCGAGGTTAATGTCCATCGGGCAATTTACCGCGCTACTCCTGCAAAGGCCATAATTCACTGCCATCCGCCCATTGCCACGGCGCTTTCACTCAGCCGAAAAGAGATTATCCCGGCAGACGTGGAGGGACGCATTGCCCTGCCCAAGATACCGGTCCTGAAATGCCAAAAGGCAACCGCCTCAAAGGAACTTGAGAACAACCTGCCGCCCTTGCTTAAGAAGTATCATTCGGCAATCGTAAGGGGCCACGGGGTGTTCTGTATCGGCCAATCGCTTGAAGAGGCGTTTCATTATGCTACTCTGACCGAGCACATCGCCAAAATCCTGTATTATGCGGGGAAATAAGCCACCCCGTCATACGACAGGGCGGGCAGATTACACACCTGCCTGCCGTCAGGCAGGGATTTCACGGATTATCTATTCTATGGTTATCTGAATATCCAGCCCCAATTGCCTTATTCTATAGCCGTGCTTTGCCGGATTGGGGATTTCTTCAATAATGAAATCCATATGCGAAGTCCTGCCTGATGAAAACGGCACAATATCAGGACGCCTATATTCATTGACCAACTGGTTTATCTCTTCATTGGCTTCGTTAATGGCTTCAGCATCATAGCCCTGGGTGATTATTTCACTGCCCCAGTGCATCAGCCGGCCGTCAAGACAGCGCCTGAATTGCTGGAGTTTTTCCGGAATGACAATATTTACCGGCTCGCCCTCTACCTTGACCTTTTGCTCTTTCAGATAATCAACCTGTCCTTTTGAGCCGGTCAGCGCCATTATCACCATCGTTGAAAGCCCTAAAATATGACCGTTTTTATAGCCCTTCAATGGTCCGATAAATCTGCACCACTGCTGGCCGTATCTCTTTAGCCCATATTCCACCTTTTCTTCATATCGGCCGGATTCAAAGGCCTTCTTCATCGCCTGACGATAACCCTTTTCAGCGCGGACTAAACCCTTATGCGCCTTTTGTATTATCGCATCGTAGGTCAGGCCGTCTTTAGAGATAAACTCCGGGCCGGCAAAAGAGGTAATAGTCCTTTCCATTGGTTTGGCCATCTTTTCCCTGAAATCCTTGCGGGTCTTGATGGCCTTTTTGAGGCCTTTGTAGGTCTTGCCAGCCGCCTTTTTGGCGCCGGCTACCCATTTCGCCCTGATTTCAGGCGGAATCCCGGTAAAATAGGGCGCTATCAGATGACTTTTAAAACCAATTTGCTGTATTTTCATATCTCCTTATAATTATAGCGTTAGATAAAACAGGGATACCCCCCCTCCCCCATATTACCCCCCACCCCGGGTGAATATCACCCCCACCGTGTGTGAATATGACTACTGGTAGGGGTGAAAATGCCCCCCATTACTGGTGAATATGACCTCCGGTATGAGTGA
>JBFMDM010000176.1:0-3731 GCA_040753835.1 Planctomycetota bacterium | reverse complement strand
TTGGTGCGCGGTTAATCAAGCACGCCAGATATTACTGGTTATTATTAGCAGAAACATCCATAACAGAAAAGATATTTTCCGGTCTAATGAACAATATCAAACGCTTATGTCCGGCGAGTGGGTGAAAATAACCGTCTCAAAGGGGGTGCGTAGCGACAGCGGAGTCCCGCCCCAGCGGGGATGAAAAAGGACCTGCCTGCCGGCAGGCAGGGACGGGAGTAATATCGCCAGATGTCGTTTGGCCTTGAGGTAATGGACCAATAAGTGTTTTGTATGAGGTTAGCGAGGAAAAAATCAGACCTGCCCGACGCCAAGGCTTTGGCAGGCGGGTAAAATGCTTGGTTTTCGCTTGGTTTAGAGTAAACTATAGTCAGAAATAACAAAAAGGGAGTCCGTCAGTTTTAATATGGCGGATTCCGAATAATCTGTGTCCCTCGTGACTCGGGATAAATAATCTGTGGCTTATTTTCTTGACAATAATCTGCTGATATGCCAATGTTACCCTTACAACCCTGACATAAATATTATAGTAAGGGAATATGTGGCATTGCCACTGAAGTAGAGGTGGTATGCGTAAGATAGGGTGGTTGAAGTTCGGGTTGGCGGTGCTGCTTCTGGGCGGAGTATTGGGAATCTATGTTGCCCTGTCAGCGCAAGGTAATAATTCGGTAGTCGCTGAAAACGTCCTCACCTTTGCCGTGGGCGATGTCAATTCTGATACCTACCCTGACATTATTCTGGGTGTTACTGATTCCCCTCAAACCCACAACCTGAAACTCCTCCTGAATAACCAAAACGGTTCTTTTACCGATGCACCCTATACCTTATATATAATCCCTCAGTTACCTGAGGTCAAGTTCCCGGTTATCCCGCATCTGATTAAATTAGCCTATATAAATAATGATAACCTGCCGGATATCATCGCTATTGACCAGAATAAACACTCATCTCACAACATTATCCTGCTAAATTCTGGCAATGCCCTCTTTTACGAGACGGATAACATTATAGATGGTGCATTCTTTACCACGGCGGGTATCGGACTTACATTACAGGATATTAATAATGATGGCACACCCGAACTCATCCTGGTAAATCCGGAAAAGCCCCTGATATTCTCTAACAGCGCCGGATATTTTATTCTTAATGATACGTTGACCACAGCGGATATAACACCGGAAAAACCTCTTTCATCCCTGGAGATAGACCTTGACAATGACGGCACTCCGGAGACATTGAAGGTAGAGGATAGCAAATTACTCCTTGCCACACAAACCACGACCTCTTCCGCTGGAGGAAAAGACGCCAGGTCAGGAAGTTCTCTTACAACGACCTCCACTATCAACACATTAGCACTCAGCCAGACCACACCCTGGAGATATAAGGTAAGCGGACCAGACGGAGCCACAACAGTTGTAACCCAGATAGGCAATGTAGAATACTTTGAACTTAATGCCCTTGACCCGGATTATGTCTGGGGGAATATTCTGGTATTGTATAAGGCGCATAAACTGCAATGCGTAAGTATAGAAGAAGCACCGACCTGGCCCGCCTTCTGGGTCTGGTGGACATATGCTACCGGTATGACCCAGTATGGCGGTGGAGGCAATTATTATAATTACGACCAGATACCACAGCAGGGTATTTACGAATTGGGTTCAGACTGGGCGAGGCAGTGGGTTGCCTGGTATGGTGACGGTAATGCCGGTCCCGTTGGCACGGTTGACCCCACCTACGGACAGACCCTTGACGCACAAACTATCGCTTACCTGCAGTCGCTGGGTGTCCCTGCTGATAATATCCGGCATTTAGGTGCGATTCGGCTTTATACATCTACTTATGCCGGTGGCAGTACGCTACCTTTAAGGCTCGGATTCAAAGTAACGAGTGGTAGCGTTTTACCATTCTGGTGCCTGGCAAATGACTGGACGGCTTATAATTGGGTAGCGCAAAACCTGGACTCAGTATATAAAAGCGAGGTGGATGTAAGGACAGCGCCCACGTTAGAAGCAATAATAGCCCAACTCCAACAACTCCTTAGTGAACAAGAGGCGCATATAAGTGATGAAGTCAAGGCATATTTACAATCCGCCATAACCAGCTGTCAGAATATGATTAGTGCGTTAGCTGCGAGTCCGCAAGATGCTCACGGCTTCTTTGAGCAGATGTCCGTTGCGATGGAGAATATCGCCCGTGCGGCAGAACAACTGGATGATATCGGAGAAGATATCTGGTATAAATTAGATGATTTAATTAGCATCCGCAGCAATATTATGGGGACGAATCTTCTACAGAGCCAATCTATGACGATGGTAAGCAGACTGAAGGATACCTCGGCAGGAGACGGCTTTGATTATCTCATTAACGCCCTTAAAGGCACGAATGATACTTTAGACCAATACACTTACTTTAAATTTGTTGATTATTTCCAGAAGATGAAGCAAACAGATGAGAACCTTACTCTGGCGCAAGACGCCGGCGTCCTGACCACTGACATTCGTCAGGCATTAGCAATGGAATCATATAATTTCTACCAGCATATATACAGGCAATTAGAAGATGCCGGTTATACCCCCGAGGACGATGAGTGGACACAGAAGATATTAACAGGGATGTCTGATATACTGGCGAATATTAACGCCGGTAATTACCCCGGCGCCTATGATTCCGCTAGAACTCTCGCCCATAACGAACTACCGGCACCGGCAGATATTGAATCAGGTGGCGGCGGCCATCTACGTGTTTCACATGGATGCTATATTCGGCTTAAGGAGATAAAAGGTGGTAACATATTAGATGGGGTAGTTCAGAAAGCCGATACGGTAGATTCCTGCGGTTTGAGGGTTGCTCTGGAACTAAAACAGAAACAAGGAGAAACCATCCTGCCCGAAATAAAAGATATAGACGAATGGAAAACCTTATGTCTTGCCCTGGGAAACGGTTATTGCGGTAAGGTAGAAAAAATACTCATACCTGATAACTATGAAGATATCACCTGGACATTAGAGCAGGATAACCCGGCAGGTATAGAAGAAGGCGAGAGCGCGACAGGCCAACTGGAAACAAACGCCGGACGTGCCACGGTTTATCGTCCACCGCAATTGCGCATAGGCTATCCATCACCATTTACGGTAAAAATCAAGGTAGATGCCAAAGACGGTCGCCAGCACAAAAGCGATATGCTGGAAATCTCATATCAACTTTCCATAGAACGTCGGGATGCTGATGATTATCGTGTAGAACTCACGGAGATTTCCAAGAACGAACGTAAAAAAGACCTTGTGAAACCAACCGCAGGCTGCGGCTGTACCATACAGAACCTTGCCAGTGCCTGGGGCCAAGGCAGGGAGTTAAGGTTTGATACCAAAGCCGAGGATAAAATACAGTATATCCCGGTAAACGGAGCGGCGGTAGTAAAAAGCGACGTTGCCTCAGACGAAGATAATATTGATATAGAATGTGCTTCCCCCTGCCCCCTTCATATCACTAACAGTAAACTTGCCGATACCACATACTATGAATGGACCATAGCAGAGGGGAGTGGCAATTTTGCCTTAGCCGAGAACGGTAAGACCACCACATTTGTTGCCTCCCAAAGCGGCGAAGTCAAACTACGAGCCACCGTAAAAGAAAGCGGACTGGAGTGGACCGACAGGAATGAAGGCGACGAACTTTACCGCGACTACCGTAAAATAGCGATTGCCATAGATTTGGATGTGGGCACGATGTCC
>JBFMDM010000175.1:0-3754 GCA_040753835.1 Planctomycetota bacterium | reverse complement strand
AGCCCGGCAGATAAAGAAAATCAGCGTGGAGCGCATCCGTGAGGAACTGCGCCGCATCCTGATGTGTCCTCAGCGCGACCGGGGCATAAAACTGCTGGAGCAGACCGGATTGCTCAAACACATCCTGCCTGAAGTGCTCAAGATGAAAGGGGTCAACCAGCCCAAGCAATTCCATCCTGAAGGTGATGTCTATGTCCATACGGTGGCGGTGATGAAACATCTCCGCAATCCGTCATTTGAGTTGGCATTGGCTACTTTGTTGCACGACATCGGCAAGCCGGGTACTTTTATGATAACAGACCGCATCAGGTTCCACGAGCACGAGCGGCTCGGCGCCGAGATGGCCGGGCGCATCTGCAAGCGGCTCAAACTCTCCAACAGCGAGATGGAGACCATCTGCTGGATTATCGCCAAGCACCTGGTCTTCAAGGACATTGACAAGATGCGGGTCAGCACCCTGAAGCGGCTCTTCAGCCACAAGGATTATCCGCTCCTGGCCGAACTACACCGGGCTGACCGGCTGGGCAGTGATATGGACCTGAAACCCTATTACATCGCGGCCCGGATGTACAAGAAACTCTCCAAGGAGGAATTAAAACCCGCGCCCCTGATAAACGGTTATGACCTGATTAAACTCGGCTTCAAGCCCGGGCCCATCTTCTCCAAAATCTTGAAGGCCGTGGAAGAGGCGCAGTTGGAAAAAGAGGTCACCACCAAGGACGCCGCGCTGAAACTGGTGAAGAAGTCATTCGGAAAAGATTCACGCCACTAAGACACAAAGGCACTAAGGAAATCCATTCAACTTCGTGTCTTAGTGCCTTGGTGGCAAATGTATTCTATGAATTTCGCCCAGATTGTATTCCCGGTTCCGATAGACAAGTCCTTTACCTACCATATACCTGAATCTTTGTTGTCCGTCCTTAAACCTGGCGCGCGGGTCAGGGCGCCGTTTGGAACTGCATCCAAAATCGGATACTGCATCGGATTCCTGCAATCAGCCACATTCCCCAAGATAAAGGATATTGCCGAGGTCATAGACGCCGAGCCGCTCATCTCGGAAAACATGCTCAAACTCTGCCAGTGGATGGCGGATTACTATTTCTGCTCGCTCGGCCAGGCCCTGGAGTGCGTCCTGCCGGCCAGCGTGAGGGAAATCGCCACCGGGAAATCAACCCGCAAGATAAAAGCCGACCCGTTCTACGAAGAAGTGGTCCGGACCGAGCCGCTGAATTTAACCGCGCATCAGCAGGTTGCGTATGATGAGATAGCAAAGAGCATAGGGCATATAGCAGATAGCAAAAGTCGGCCAAATGTGTTTCTGCTCCACGGCGTAACCGGCAGCGGCAAGACCGAGATATACCTGCAGGTAATGGCCAAGGTGCGCGAGCAAGGTAAACAGACCATAGTCCTGGTGCCTGAGATTGCGCTTACGCCCCAGACCGTGCGCCGGTTCAGGGAGCGATTCAGCCCCTCCTTCGCTGAATCTTCGGCGGGCAAGGACAACGTCGCGGTTCTGCACAGCCATCTCACTCCCAAGCAGAGGGCTTTTCAGTGGCAGAGAATCCGAAACGGCGAGGCATCGGTGGTCATCGGCGCGCGCTCGGCCATATTCGCGCCCTTCAAGAATCTCGGCCTGATTGTCATAGACGAGGAGCACGAGACCAGTTTCAAGAATATCTCCACACCCTTCTATCACGCCCGCGAGGTGGCGATTGAAAGGGCCCGGCTGGAAAACGCCATCGTCATCCTCGGCTCGGCCACGCCGTCTTTGGAATCATATTATAACGCCGTTCATCATACTTATCACCATCTGGACCTGCCTGAGCGCATAGACAAACGGCCCCTGCCTGATGTTGAGGTGGTGAATATGCTCCAGGAAGGCGATTACAAGCATCCGGCCGACGTGCTGTCCCGTAAACTGGAATTGGCAATCAGGGACGAAGTCCTTAAAGGCAATCAGGTTATTCTCTTCCTGAACCGCCGGGGCTTTATCACCCTGATAAAATGCACCAGATGCGGGCATATAATGCGCTGTCGGCGTTGCCAGGTCTCACTCTCGTATCACAAGCAGTTCAACAAGGCGGTCTGCCACTACTGCAACGAAAAGACCGGGATGCCTGAGACCTGTCCGGCCTGCGGCTATCCGGGCGTTCGGCAGTTCGGCATCGGCACTGAAAAGGTTGAGGAATATCTGCATAAGTTCTGGGAGAATCTGATTGTCGATGCCAGCGCCGAAAAAAGCCAGTTGTCTATCGGTCGTATGGACAGCGATGCGATGAAAAAGAAAGGGCTCTACAAGGACGCCCTGCACTCGTTCTTTACCGGCGAGACCGATGTCTTAGTCGGCACGCAGATGATAGCCAAGGGCCTGGACTTTCCCAATGTTACTTTGGTCGGTATTGTCTCGGCTGACACGACGCTCTATTTAAAGGACTTCAGGTCTGCCGAGCGCACCTTCCAGTTAATCACGCAGGTGGCCGGCAGAACGGGCCGGGGACCAAAGGGCGGCCGGGTCATTGTCCAGACCGTCAATCCCGAGCACTACAGCGTCATCGCCGGCTCTAAGCACGACTACGAGGGCTTTGCGAGGCAGGAATTGCTCTATCGCAGCGAACTCAATTACCCGCCGTTTAGGCGCATCATCCGGATTCTGGTTCAGGGTAAAGCGCAAGAGCGCATTAAGGAGGTCATTGACAAGTTGGCCGGGCAGATAAATGAGGAATTGAAGGGCTTGATTGACAAAGGCGGACTGGAAATCCTCGGCCCGGCGCCTGCGCCTATCTTGCGCATCCGCGACCGCTTCCGCTGGCATCTGGTGTTCAAGATAAAAGAACTTTCATCGGTGCAGAAATATTTCAAGGAGTTATTCAAGATGCCGTTCGCCAAGGGCGAGGTCCAGGTATCTATTGACACCGACCCGGTGAGTTTGTTATAAACCACAGATACATTCGCTGCGCTCAGTACAAGTTCGCACCGGTGGCACACCTTCCGATAAAACCCGCTAAATACTTGACTTATAGAGCGCGGTTTCTGTAAAATAGCCGTTGTGGAGTGCGCTAAACTACGATGGTTGTTTTAAGAAAACAGCGCCTGCGAAGCCGCAGCGAAGTCCCGAAAGTCATCGGGGCTAAATCAGCAAAATAGCCGTATAGGAGGCAAGGTGTGTCACCGGACAAATTGCATAATATGGAAATGACAATAGTTTGTAAAAAGTGCGGGTACACTAAAACACTTGATGAGTTTGAACTAGTTCAAATCTATGGAGATAGTCCGGGCCTTCTGGTAGATAGAATTCGTAAGTCTGACTTCGTGATGTCGTGTGATAAGTGTCGGGGGAGACAGATAGAATATTATGTTAAAGAAGTTTCTCATGGGTAAAGCGGGGGACAGCATACTAAACTAATTCGGTGGTGTCCCCGGATTACCTCGGTGTCACCGGGAAGCCTGATTATGAAAAGTATTTTTCTTGACAGTAAATATCCGGTAATTTAATATATCCACATCTTGCAACCGCTTACATTAAATTATGGCTAATAAATCGCATTTTAATGGTGGGCATAGAACCCTTAATAGTTTCAGGAAAAATGGTATTAAACATAGATCTACAATAGAGGATAAAGAAATAGAAAAAACTATTCACGCAATATTTATAGAAGACGCAGTGCAGTTTTTAAAAAAACTTCCTGACAATTCCATTCAGTTAATATTAATTGACCCGCCATATAATCTTGACTTAGATACTTGGGATACATTC
>JBFMDM010000174.1:0-3774 GCA_040753835.1 Planctomycetota bacterium | reverse complement strand
AGGCGAGCGCTGAAATCTCCAAGGGCAATTACAATATCAATATCCCGGCCACCCGCAGCACGGACGAGATAGCCCGTCTCCTGGCCACCTTCAGCGCAATGGCAAAAGAACTGGGTGAATACCATAAAGATATGGAGGGCAAAATCCAGGATGCGCGGGAAAAAATCCAGGCAACCGAGGCGCAGTTAATCGTGGCGCAGCGGCTCTCGGCCACTGGCACGCTCGCCGCGGGCATTGCGCACGAAATCAATAACCCCCTGGGCGGAATCCTCAATGCGGCCCATTCGCTCAAGAAAGGCGACCTGCCCAAGGAGCAAACCCGGCAGTATCTGGAATTGATTATTGACGGGCTGTTGCGAATCCAGGACACGTTAAAGAAAATCCTGCAGTCGTTCTCGCATCGGGCCTCGCCCCAGCCGCTGGATTTGAAAATTGTCATTGAGCGGGCCATCTCGCTCGTGCGGCACCGGATTGACGAAAGCAAGATTGCCATCAGCAATACCCTACCCCTTCATATACCCCAGGTCTTCGGAGACGCCACCGAACTCCAGCAGGTGTTTCTCAATCTCCTGATGAATGCGGTGGATGCGGTCAATGCCCGCACCGCCCCGCCTGACGGACGGGCAGGCAAGCACGATAAAAAGATAGAAATCTTCCACGAATCGGACGACAAGAATATCATGGTCTGTCTGCGCGACAGCGGCGTCGGGATGAATTCCGAGGAACTGTCCCGCGCCTTTGATATGTTCTTCACCACCAAGGAGCCGGGCAAAGGCACGGGCCTCGGCCTGACCGTGGCATACAACATCGTCCAGAACCACAACGGCAAGATTGACATCACCAGCGACAAGAACAAGGGCACCACGGTCAAGGTCTCCCTGCCGGTCATCAGGAAAAAGATGGAAGATGCCCTTCGTCCCGTAAAACGGGACTCCGGGACACTTTGACAACTGCTTAAAAATGCTCCGGTGGCGCAATCGAACCTCATGCCCTCGGATGGAATTTACGGTGAATCTCCTTCAGTCGTTCCTTGTCCACGTGGGTGTATATCTGTGTCGTTGAAATGTCCGTATGCCCAAGCATCTCCTGGACATACCTGATATTGGCCCCGTGCTCCAGCAGGTGCGTGGCAAATGAGTGCCTCAGGAGATGCGGGTGTATCCGGCCCCTGAGACCGGCACTGCGGGCATAATAGGAAAGTATCCGCCATATCACATCGCGGGTAAGCCGTTTTCCGCGCCGGCTTAAGAATACATTCTGAGGACTCGTCGGCTTTATTAATGCCGGCCTGACCTCATTAAGATATCTTTTCAGGCATTCCTGCGCCACCTCGCCTATCGGCACAATCCGCTCCTTGGAGCCCTTGCCAAAACACCTGATGTATCCTGCATCAAGATTCACATCAGTAATCTTGAGATTGCAAACCTCGGAAACCCGCGCGCCGGTGGCGTAGAGCATCTCCAGCACCGCCCTATTCCTTATCTCCAGCGGTTTCTTACCTGAGCAGGCGTTGAATATCTTTTCTATATCAATATAGGAAAGCGTATCCGGCAGTTTCTGCCAGGGCTTGGGCTTATCCACCAGAACGGTCGGGTCTGTCTTGAGATGGCCCTCTGCCACAAGGAACTTGAAGAACATCTTCAGCGCCACTATCCGCCTGGTGATGGTGTTGGTGGAAAAGTTCCTGCTCCGTTGATACTGGTTGAACTTGTAGATGTCCGCGGCGCCGATGCCGGCGGGCGAAATGCCCGCATCCTTTTTGCCGGCAGACAAAAATCTTACAAACAACTCTATATCCGAACGGTAGGAATCAAGGGTGTTCTTACTCAGGGAACACTCCACATCAAGATAAGACAGAAATAAATCTAACTCACGCATAGGCATTTCAATAGTTTTCGCAACCTTTGTAACTCTTGTAACTATTGTCCGCCAAAGGCGGATCCGCCTCTGGTGGATAACATTTGTAACCTTATTATAAAATATCTCTTGACTTTTCTACATTATAAATATAAATTAAATCCCTGTTTAATTCCTAAAAGATAGGAGAGTATATGCCAAAAGAAAAGCAGGCCGAAGCGCCGAAATCAGAGCCCCCATCCAATCCCTTCTTTGATATGTGGGGCAAGTTCGCGGACTCAATGAAGACGAATCCCTTTATGCCCCCGAATATGGCCGGGGCTTACCCGGACTGGCTCAAGGGCTACGACGAGATGGCCAAGCAGTTCTACACAATGCCATTGTCAGGCGTCACAGGCAATATCTTCCCCAAGTTCGTTGAGGCCGCGGACGTCTATATGAAACTCTTCAAGGCCTGGACCGACAACGCCGGCAACCTCTCATCCTCGCCGGACGCGATGAAGAACCTGCTCAATATGTGGATGGAAAGCCAGAAAGAGGTCTTCGGCAAACTCTTCGGACTGCCTATTCCCTCGGCTGAGAATATGGGCGATTTTACCGAATCCGTCAAGAAATCGCTGGAGAATTTTACCCAGTTCTACGACCAGAATTACAAGCCCTTTGTGGAGAACTGGCAGAAACTCTCAGGCCAGATGGGCGACCTGCTCAAGGGCAAGCAGGATCCGGCCAAATACAAGGAACTCTACGACTCCTGGATGCAGGGCTACGAGTCCGCCCTCGGCAAATTCCTCAAGATGCCGATGGTCGGCCCGTCCCGCCAGGTGCTGGAGAAAATCCACAAGAGCATTGACTCGTTTATGAAATACTGCGGCGCCACGGTGGATTTCAATATGGTCCTCTACTCGCCCAGCAAGGAGACCATAGAAGAACTCTCCGCAAAGGCCCAGACCATCCTCAAGGGCGAGGTAACCCAGGAAAAATACAAGCAGTTCTACGAACTCCTGGTCAAGACATTTGAGGACCGCTTCTACCAGTTGTTTAAGACCCCGGCATTCGGACAGGCCATTAAGACCACGTTGGATTCGTATCTGGATTTCCGCAATAACCACTTTGCCGTGGTGGAAGAGATGCTCAAATCCACGCCGGTCATCACCCGGACCGAGATTGACGACGTCTACCAGGAACTCTACGACCTGAAGAAAAGAATAAAGGAACTGGAAAAGTTACTGTCTAAAAGACGGAAGGACTGAAGAATGCCAGAGACGCAACAGCAGACCGAGACCAAGATTAACCTCGCCAAGGAGATGGATTTTCTGCAGAAGAAATTCCTCAAGGGTATGGAAATCCTGACCAACCCGATGGACACGACCACGGCCGTGACGCCATCCGAACTGGTCTATCAGGAAGACCGGATGAAGGTCTTCCATTATATCCCGGTCCAGAAAAAACTGCATACGCCGCCGGCGCTGATGGTCTACGCGCTGGTCAACCGCCAGTATATGCTTGACCTTCAGCCGGACCGGAGCGTCATCAAATACCTGCTCTCTCAGGGCATTGACGTCTATTTGATTGACTGGGGTTATCCGGCTCCGATGGACAAATTCATCACCCTGGAGGATTACATAGAGGGATACCTCAACAACGCGGTTGATAAGGTGCTTGAATTATCCGGCGAATCCAAACTCACCATCGCCGGCATCTGCCAGGGCGGCACCTTCTCAGCCATCTACGCCTCTTTACACCCGGACAAAATCAAGAATCTCATCACCATCGTGGCGCCGATTGACTTTAATACGGACACTGGACTGCTTAACGTCTGGTCCAAGGGCCTGGACGTGGAAAAGATGGCCAAGACCTTCGGCAATATCCCGGGCGACTTTATGAACGTCGGATTCCTACTGATGAACCCCTTCCGGC
>JBFMDM010000173.1:0-3838 GCA_040753835.1 Planctomycetota bacterium | reverse complement strand
CATAGTCCACCAGAACAATGGCGTTATTGACCACCACGCCAACCAGGAGGACCAGGCCCAGAAGCGACACCATGCTGATAGGATACCCCCTCAAGAAGAGCGAGAGAAACACGCCGCTGAACCCAAACGGCACGCTGAAGATGATAATAAATGGATGAAACAACGACTCAAACTGGCTGGCCATCACGGCATAAACCAGAAAGACGCTAAGCAGAAGCAATAATATCAGGTCACGGAATGATTTCTCCTGCTCGGTAATCAGTCCTGCGGTCTTAAGCGTAACCCCTTCGGGAAGCGGCAGTTTGAATATCTCATTCTTTATATCTCTCCCCACATCGCCCAAAGGCCGCTCGTGGAGGTTTGCCTCAACCCGGACCACCCGGGTCTGGTTCTTGCGCTCTATCTCTATCGGGCCAAGGTTCTCCTGGATTATGGCGATATTTGACAGAAGCACATTTTGACCCGTTGAAGGCGAGGCAATGGAGGCGTCAAGGACATCCTCGGCAAACCTACGGTCTTCCGGGCGCAGGCGGATGAAGATATCGTATTCCTCACCCTTCTCACGGTATTTGGAGACGATCCTGCCGTAGAAATATGCCCGGCTGGTCTGGGCCACGAAGTTCTTGGTGAGACCTAAGTTTGCGGCCTTGTCCGCATCAACCACTATCTTCCATTCGGGCTTGGCAATCTCGCGGCTGATGGCCGGATCCTTGGCGCCCGGCGTATTTCTCATAATATCCCTCACATGGAAGGCAATCTTATCGGCCTGGTCCATATCATTGCCGTAGACCTCAACGGAGATCGGCTTGCCCGATGAACTCATCATCTGCGCCATCGGGTCGCCGGTCTTGACATCCATCTTGACAATGCCGGGCAGGACACTGACCCGCTGCCTGATAATCTCGGCAATCTTCTTGTCCGAGCGTTCACGCTCAACCACCTTGACCAGTTTCAGGCCGACCATCACCACATTGGTGCCCTCTTTCATTCCCATCATTGCGCCGCCCAAACCGACTGAGCCGGTCCGGATGTAAAAATCCTTCATATCTTTCCCGCAGGCCTCTCGGCATATTTTCTCCAGGTCCAGCCCGACTTTAAGCGACTCCTCCATCCGCTTGCCCGGTGCAAGTTCCACGGTCACTCTGATATCGCCGGTATCCTCCTCAGGAAAGAATTCCGTACCCATAATAGGAATAAGAGCAATTGAACCAAACAGAATAAGGATTGCAATAATGACGGTCTTAACCCGGTTAGCCAGCGCCCAGTCCAACACCGAGCCGTAAAGTTCTTCTATGTATTGGAACCAGCCGTGTTTCTCAAATGACGACTTCGGGCTCAAGAATCTTGAAGCCAGCATCGGCGTAAAGGTAAGCGCTGTCATCAATGACGCCACAATGGTCACGATAACCATCACGCCCAACTCCTTGAACATAATGCCGGTAATGCCCTTGAGAAAGATAAGTGGAACAAAGACCACGATAGTAGTAAGCGCCGAGGCGCTAACGGCCAGGCCGACCTCAGAGGCGCCGGTAATGGCGGCCTTGAACGGCTCTGCCCCTTTGGCCCTGTGCGTGAAGATATTTTCCATCACCACGATAGCATTATCCACCACCATACCGATAGCAATGGAAATGCTGGCCAAGGATATCATGTTGACGGTCCTGCCCCAGATATATAGGAAAACGAATGAACTAACCAACGAAAACGGTATGGTCAGCGCGATAATCAAACTGGAGCGCAATTCACCGAGGAATAGCAGGGTTACGATAATGACCAGGATACCGCCCCAGAATATAGTATCACGGAGATTCTTAATGGTAAGGTTAATCATATCACCGGTGTTGAACATCTCTATTATCTTAACATCAGAAGGCAGGGCCTTTTTGATGGACTCCAGTTTTGCATGGACTTTGCCGCAGACCTCGTTGCTGTTGGCGCCGGACTGTTTCTGAATCATCACCATCATACCCGGCTCGCCGTTGACATAAACCATTCCAGACGGGTCTTTGAAATCGTCGTTGATAACAGCGATATCCTTGAGCCGGACCGCGCTGTTTGCACCGCCTGAAACCCGGACAATGGTCTCGCCTATCTCGCTGACTTCCTCATATTCGCCGGGCGTCTGGAGCATATACTCATTGGGCCCGACCTTAAGAGAGCCGGCCGGCTGTGAGAAATTATGCAGACGGATAGCGGATTCCACCTCGTTAATGGAAATGCCATAGGCGGCCAGTTTGCCCTTGTCTATTTCCACATTAATCTGGCGCTGAAGCCCTCCGATTAACTGGACCGCACCGACCCCTTCTATCTGCTTCAGGGGCGTCGAAAATCCCTTGTCCAGCGTCTCATACAGTTTACCCAGGTTCTCGCGGGTCGTGACGCCATACCCCAGAACCGGTATAGCCGTGGTGCTGAATTTGATGATAATGGGTTTTTCCGCGTCGTCCGGCAGGCGCATCTCGGTAAAACCCAGCCGGTCGCGGATTTCGTTGGCCGCCTCATCCAGGTTTGTGCCCCAGTTGAAACGCAAAACCACATTGGACACGCCCTCGCGCGAGTAGGATATCAGTTCGGTAACATTACTGACGATGGAAAGGTCGTTTTCTATGTGCTTGGTGATGGCCGTCTCCACATCCTCGGCCGATGCGCCGCGATAAGTGGTGATGACCGTAATCGCCGGTATTTCCATCTCTGGCATCAGGTCTATGGGCAGGAAAAGAATCGCCACCACGCCCATCACGATAATGCCCAGGAATATCATCAGGTTGGTGACCGGATTTTTTACGCCAAATTGCGGTAGTAACATAAACTTTAACCTAAGGACCAAAGAACATCCGGATTTTTAGTCCTTTCGGTCCTCCGTTCTTTCATTTACCACTTCCACCTTGCGCCCGTCAAATATATGAGGACCAACTGAAGTGATTACGGTATCGCCCTGGGCAAGCCCCTCTTTTATCTCAACCAGACCCTTGGAATAAATCCCGGTAACGACCCTGACTTTCTTGGCCAGGTTGTCCTTGACCGTGTATACCGCATATTCCTTGCCGTTGCCCAATATCTCATAGACAATCAGGTCTTTGGGAATTGCGATGATTGCTTTCTTGGTATCCAGAATCAACTCCACCCGCGCGAACATCCCGGCCTTTAATATCCGGCCCGGATTATTCATCTCTATCTCTATTTCCAGGGTGCGGGTGCGCGGGTCAACTGCCGGCGCCACATAAGTCACCACGCCGTCAAATGTCTTGTCAGGATAAGCGTCGGCGATGACCATTGCATGGGTCTGGCCTGCCTTGACCCGTGACAATATCGTCTCGGGGATTGATGCGGTTATCTTTACCGTATCCGCCTGGATAACGGTGAAGACCGGTTTCTGGGGCGTGACCATATCGCCAATATCAATGTATTTCTGCGAAACGATGCCGCTGATGGAGGCGCGGATATTCGCCTCCTGCAGGTTGATTTTTGCCTGTTGCAGGACCGCATCCAGTTGCCTGGTCTGCGCCTCAAGCGCTTCTTTCTGGGCCAGCAAGGCGTTATACTGGGTCTCTATCTGGTCTTTTCTTGATTCCGAGACCGCGCCCTCTTTACTTAATTCGCTTACCCGGTCCAGTTCCTTCCTGAGATTGGCCAGGTTTATCTGCAGTTGCTTTAACTGGGCGCCGGCCGCGTCCAACGATGCTGCGGCCTGTTCGGTCTGCGCCTTGATTGCCGAATGCTCCAGCACGGCCAGGATATCTCCCGCCTTTACCTCATCGCCGCTCTTGGCCTTTAATTCATCAACCCGGCCGCTTATCTTGGTGTATATATCCACATGGTTGATGGCCTTGATGGTCCC
>JBFMDM010000172.1:0-3929 GCA_040753835.1 Planctomycetota bacterium | reverse complement strand
ATTGTATTTGGCGCATAATTCCTTAATCATCTTCTGCGCCTTGTCCATCCCAACTTTATTCATCATCTCAAAGGGCCCCAATGCCCAACGCAACCCAATTTTAGCACCCCTATCAATGTCTTCAATACTGGCAATGCCTTCGTCAACTAATTGAGCGGCAACCAGAAATACCACGGCCAGTAATCTGTTTCCGATGTCTTCAATCTTTGATTCGTCTATGTTCCCGCTCAGGTTCCATCTGGCATTCTTTTCAAACTGGGCTTTTAGGCCCTTGGCAGTGGCGTAGAATGCGCCCAATTCCTTACCCAGCGTCTCGGTTGAGTGATATGCAATGGGAATGCCGGTAACATTCATCAGCAGGAACGGCCCCATCCCAATCTTGAATGTCCGCTTGGCTACCTCGTCAATCGTAACAACAGTAGAGATGCCTTCATCCAGAATCCGCACGGCTTCGTTAAGCCACGGGACAAAGAATCTGTTAACCGCAAAGCCCGGCGCATCCTTGACCACAATCGCTGTCTTGCTGGTCCGGCTGGCAAAATCCTCGGCCCTTTGTATTGTCTCGCTGACGGTCTTGGAGCCAGGGATAATCTCAAGAAGCCGATTTTTGGCCGGATGATAAAAATAATGCAGTCCGACAAACCGGTCCGGCCTTGAGGTTGCCTGGGCCAGTTCGGAAACCTTGAAAGACGAAGTATTAGTAGCCAGGATGGTCTTTGGCAGGCAAATCCTATCAAGGTTCTGGAATAAATCCGTCTTGACCTTCTTGTCCTCAAAAACCGCTTCAATTATCAAGTCGGCATCTTTAAGTTCATTAAGGTCGGTTGTTCCTTTGATATTACCAAGTGTCTGTTTGACCTTTTCCGGAGAGAATATCTTTTTTTGCGCGCCCTCGTCAAGGAGCGTTTTGATATTAGTCAAACCCTTATCAACGAATTCCTGTTTGACATCAACCATTACCACCTGGATATTTTCCTGGGCTATCTTCTGGACAATGCCCGAACCCATTGTGCCGGCGCCGACCACTCCGATTTTGGTAAAACTCATATCCCCTCCTTAATCGTTAAATGCCTCTACAATTACCGCCATACCCTGTCCGCCGCCGATGCAGGCCGAGGCCATCCCGTAACGTTTGCCCAGACGCCTGAGTTTATATAAAAGCGTCATCGTCAGCCGCGCGCCGGTCGCGCCGTAGGGATGCCCGTACGCGATGGCTCCACCATCAATATTGGTTTTGTTCCGTTCCAGCCCTAATTCTTTTTCCACGGCAATATATTGTGCGGCGAACGCCTCGTTAATCTCCACCAAATCAATATCGCTTAATTTAAGGCCGGCCGCATCCAAAGCCAGTTTGCAGGAAGGAACCGGGCCGATGCCCATAATGTGCGGTTCCACGCCTGAGGCAGCAGATGCGACCAAGCGTCCTAATGGCTTGAGATTCATCTGCGCGGCTTTCTGTGCCGAAGAAAGCACCACGGCGGCCGCTCCATCCACAATACCGCAGGAGTTAGCCGCGGTCTGGACACCGTCCTTATTATAAACCGGCGGAAGATTGCAGATTTTATCCAGTGTCGTCTCGGGTTTTGGATGCTCGTCCGCTGTAATTGATTCCACACCGCGCGGCAGTTTAACCATGCGCGGCTTGAGATTATGCGCCTCTAATTTGCAATTGGCAACCGGTGTGATTTCATCGTTGAGATAGCCGTTCTTTATTGCAATACCGGCTCTTTGCTGGGAAAGGATGGCAAACTCATCTGATTCCTGCTTGGTAATCTTGTATTTCTTGGCGAGATTCTCAGCGGTCAGGCCCATCGGGCAGTCGCAAGAGGTATCCAGAAACGCCTCCCAGAGATAATCCACGAAATTAGGCCGGCCTAAAGGGAACCCCATCCGGCCGCCGAACGAAGCAACCGGCACCTGGGTCAGGTTTTCCGAGCCGCCGGCCAGGACAAAATCCGCCTTCCCGAAATAAATCTGTTCTGCGGCCTGGGCAATCGCCTCAAAGGAGCTTGAGCAGATGCGCTGAACCGAATGGCAGGGAGCGCTGATAGGCGCGCCGCTGTAAAGCCCGATATGGCGCGGGAAGAAAAAGGCATCGCCGCTTGAAGCCGCCACATTGGCAAAAACCACTGATTCAATCTGTTCCGACTTGATGCCGGCCTGGGCGATGGCGGCCCGCGAAGCAATCACGCCTAATTCCACGGCGCCGACATTGGCAAACGACCCCATAAATCTGCCGAACGGCGTGCGCTTGCCTGAAAGAAATACAATACCGTCATATTTTGCCCCGTATCCGTTGACTTTATCTTTGAAACCCTTTACCTGTGGCGGCACATTGTGGCTCTTATCCATCATGTACTCCTGTCTATTCAGATGATTTGATACGGTTTAGTTTAATTATATTATTGTTTGGGTCAAGATAAAGTATTATGATTATATATGTTGATAAATCGGAAAGCGAAATTAGAATTAATCCAGTATGGAATTGGTTCTGATTATTGCCATCGGCATTTTATTAGGATTTATCGTATTTATCCATCCGACTATCGGCCTAACAATTATCCTGTTCTGCACCTTGTTTTTCCCTGAGATTGAGGTTGGGGCGGTTACTACCCTGACCGGCTTGAAACCACGCGGAATCAGTTTGCGCCCAGAGGACTTCCTGATGATATTAGCCGGCTTGGGTTGGTTTGCAAATGCTGCGATTCGCAGGAAGTTTCCCACCATCCTTCATAATCCTCTTAACGTCCCGATACTGGCTCTTATGCTGGTTATGATACTTACCACAATAATCGGCATCAGCCAGGGCACAACCACGGCTGGTGCCGGCTTCTTTTTTGCGCTCAAGCGGATCCAGTATTTCATTGTCTTCTTTCTCGTCATCGGGAATATCAGGACTTTAAGCGACGTAAGAAAGAGCGTGCTTTCGTTCTTTATCTTCTCGACCATTGTGGCGGCCTGGAGCATAATAGAATATCTTACGCTTGAGGCGGGACGAATCACCGGACCTTTTATGCGCAGCGGCCAGCCGCCCATCCTGGGCGGATTTTTCCTGACAGTCATATTCCTGGCGCTGGGTTTTTTCCTAAAATATAAAAACTGGCAACAGCGCCTGCCATTGTTCGCCATTCTGGTCTTGTCGTTCGCGGTGATTATCTTCACCAAAACCCGTTCTTCCTATGTCGGGGCATTTATCGGCCTTATCATTTTCGGCATTATTTTACGGAAGCCATTCCTGATTGTACTGCCTTTCCTGCTGTTTATCACGATGTATTACCTCTTCCCGATGACTATTGTGGAACAGATGACCAGCGTGCGCGGCGTCTGGCAACGCGGGCAGGAACGAAGTTTTGCCCCTTCCTGGGATGCCCGGATACAATCCTGGAAAGACGCCGCCCCGGAAATCGCGAAATACCCGATATTCGGACAGGGTGCCGGCTCGTATTCTCTGGCCTGGATAGACAACCAATATATGATAGACCTGCTCTATATGGGAATTGTCGGACTGGGTGTTTTTATTTGGCTGTTAATCAGGATATTCCGGAGCGTCTATCCTTTTGCAAAGTCCCGGCAGGCAAACGATAAACAGAAAGATGATGGCGCGGCGTCAGATTATAATTTTATTAGCGCTCTGACTGCCGGCTATCTGGGAGGCCTGATTGCCTTGCTCGTGCACGCCTTTGCCGTCACTACTTTTTATAACATCAGAACAATGATTCCGTTCTGGTTGCTGACCGGCCTGGTTATTGCCGGACAGCATCTGTCAACCGAAGACAAGGAATCGCAACAACCAATTCCAGGACACCTATAAAACTATTCCATTACCTCGGTAAATGCCGCTTCTATTTTCCTTGTGGTTTCAGTCCAGTTATACCTGTTGATTATTGCCTGTCGCCCACGTTGCCCCATCTGTTTGCGGAGTTGAGGGT
>JBFMDM010000171.1:0-3943 GCA_040753835.1 Planctomycetota bacterium | reverse complement strand
ATAGCGGACTGGGCGCTGACGGATGCAAACGGGACGACAAATTTATTGAGCGGACTTACGGATGCAAATGTCGGTGTGGGAGTTAACACAGTAACCCTCACGCTTGCGGACAATACCGGCACTACAGGTCCTCCGACCTACAGTTACAGTCAGGCAGGCGGCGATAACATACGCGACAGCGCAGGCAATGTTACAATCAACACCGGCATCAAGACGGCTACAGATACCGCCGTGCCCGTGTTTATGTATGCAACAATGCTTGATGCCAACAGCAATGGTTATGTAGATGCGATACAGGTTCAGTTTTCTGAAACGATTCAGAATCCCGGGGTTGACACACCGAACTGGAGCGTTTCGGGTGTGCCCAGCGGCGGTAGTATGAATTCCGTTTTCAAGGATACCGCATCCACAATGCGGATAGACCTTACTGAAGGCGCTGGTGCACGCGATACGGCAGTGGGTTCATTGCAATTCTCTTACAATAACTCCGCATCTTCTATAAAAGACCCAAGCAACAATCTTGCGAGTTCAATTCCATTAACAACTCCTGATGACGGCGCGCCGCCAATCATCATCACTGCAACCACTGGTGAAGCCACGGGCACGGAAAACGGATATATTGACACCTCTACAATTACATACTCTGAAAATGTAACCGTGTCCGCCGGTAACGGCAACCTTAACATAGGCAATCTCACATCCAATACGCTCACAGGTGAAACCTATGTAAGCGGCTCCGGCGGCAGCACACTGATCTTCTCTGTCATTAACTCCGAGAATCCAAACAGTTGGGATACAGACGAACTGCCATCAGCGATCATCTATGCACAGACCGGCGGCGCAATAGACATCAAAGACACATCCGCTGCGGCGAACGAGGCGCTTGCTCAGAACTTCGCCAGCACAACCGACGGTGCGCGCCCGTTGATCGTGGCTGCACGGACAGGCGAGGCAAGCGGTGCGGAAAACGGCTATATTGACCTTATAAAACTCACCTATTCCGAACCGGTTACAATACCAGCGGGCGCAAGGACCGAGTTTGATACGGCTGATGTTACTTCCAACACACTTACCGGCGAAAATTGCGATGCAGGCGGCTGCGGGAGCGGAACGCAATTTATTAATATTTCGGTAACAAACTCTGAAAATCCCAGCGCTTATGACACACATGAGTTGCCGGCGAACATCACCTATAATGAGGCGGCGGCAACCATTGAAGACCTTTCACCAGCCCAGAATACGGCAATAAATCAGACCTTCGCAGCGATCACCGACGGCGCAGCGCCGTGGTTCACATCCATAACTCTTACTGATACAACATCGGGCAGCGACTTGTATTCCAACAGTAACACCATAGCCGTAACATTTAACGGCTATGCCGCTGTGCCTGCCGAGTTCATGCTCGCCCAATCAAACGACTTCCTGACCAACCCGACCGCATGGCTCGCCTTCACACCCGGCACGACTTATGCCTTTACCGCTGGCGACGGCACACGCACCGTGTATGCAAAGATCCGCGACGCCGCCGGCAACGAGAGTATCACGCTCTCCGATAATACTATTATTGATACAACAATCCCATCAGTTACAGTTGTTCAGCCGGACGGCGGAGAAAGCGTTCCGGCAAAAACCGGCTACTCCTATACAATCCAGTGGAACGCGAGCGATGCTAATATGGCGGCAAATCCGATAAATATATACCTTGACACAGACGGCTCGCAAACCTTCCCTACAACAATCGCCACCAACCTGCCAAATACTGGATCTTATAACTGGAATACAACGGAATTAGACACATCAACCGCACGCATCAAAGTTACTGCGATAGACCTTGCCGAGAACACAAACGAGGATATAAGCAACAATGATTTCACAATGGACAGCACGATACCGATTGTAAATGTGCTGGACCCGACGGCAAATGAGGAATGGAAGGGCGGCGGCTCTCAAACGATTGAATGGACGGTCTGGGATGACCTTATAGTTAATCCAGGACCGATCTCTATCTTCTACTCAACAGATAACTGGGTTTCATCTTCAACGATAGCCACAGGACTTGCCCGCGGCTCAGTTATCGGCGTAGATACCTACCAGGGCAGTTACTTATGGAACCCTGTTGATTCTATTACGGCGGCTGTCCAGATCCGCGTCGTCGCTACGGACGATTCAGGCAAAAAAGGCTTTAACATGACGCCTCTGCCGATTATCATTGACAGCACACCACCGAACACAGGCACAATCGTGATCGTTGACAACAGCGACTGGACAAACGACAAGACACCAGAACTGCAAATCTCAACTACAGAAAACGGCGCAGATGCTATGGGCAGCAATGACTGGATGCGGCTCGCCTGCACTGAAGCGGCACTCGGCGGCGCCAGTTTTATATCCTATACAACAACCATTACCAATTTTGATGTTACAACAGGACCTGGCTGTGCAGGTGGAGACGGCTTCAAACAGGTGTGGGTTGAATTCCGTGATGTGGCTGGCAATATTCAGATTACCCATACAAGCGATTCTACAAACCTTGAAACTAACGCAAACGATGTCGTTGCCAACTTTAAAGCGTGCACGGATGCTACCTGTGCGCAGCAGATACCTGCCCCACCGAGTTTCAGCCCCGTGCCTAATCCCTACTTTGATTGGAGCCAGCCAGTAACAGGTCCTGCGCCTTATGAGGGTTATTCCCTGACGCTGCTTCCGCGAACAGACCCGGCGCCGACCGCCTGCGATATAAACGCAACTGACACTTTCAAGCAATTCACTTCCCCTGAACTGGCTTCCGCATTATTAGGCACAAACGGCGAAATGTCTCTGTGGATAAGGGCAAAAGACATGGCTGGCAACTGCGGACCAGCCACCCGTCTGGATATTAACCTTGATGCTTTCGCCCCGGCGAATCCAGTAGTTACCGTTACAAATTATGAATATCTTGATGCCTCCACGACGCCGAGCACATACTGGGTTAAACCACTTAATACCTTTAATATCGCCGTCCGATATTACGAACCGGTTTCAATGGATAAGACTTATTTATCCTTCAATAAAGATACCCCAAACAATATGACCTTGACGCACGACTGGAACGATCTCGCCGGTATCTTTACAGAGAACACTGTTGGCGGCATATTCATCACACCAATCACAGGACTTGAATCGGAAGGCACCGGCAACGGGGCTGCGCTTCCATCGCCGAGCGCAAGCGGCTACTTTAAATACACCTGGACATTGAATCCACTTGACACTACCACATCATATTATGTGCGCACAGACGCTACCGATATGCTCGGTAATGTATCCGGCTGGTCGACCGACGCAGTTTATGTAAATATTGACGCCTTGCGCCCGGAATTCGCTCTTACCGATGCGACTGCACAGACCGCGTCTTATACCATCACGAGCAACGATCAGGACATATTCATCAACACCGCCACGATGACTATTGTGGGTTCATTCTCAGATGCTCACAGTGGAGGCTTGCAGGTGGAATTGATTTCGGACAGCGGAAATAATTCAGGCGGTGCGCTGCCGAATACATGGACAGTCGCGACTGCAATTACCGGAGCAACCTGGTCTTATACCACGCCTTCCATAAGCGGTCATAACAATCTGCGATTCAGGGGACTTGACCGTGTTTATAATGTTTCAGGCTCTGATGAAGGGAAAGTGGGCGATGTTGATATTTTTATGGATACTCTGCCTCCGCTGTCCATTTCATCATCTTTGATAAAATCTGCTGTATCCCCGACTCGGATTGATTTCGGCTGGACGGTGCCCGAAGATCAGGGTTCCGGCGCTGGCGCAACAAACGGCACGAGTGAATCTTACGGCGAATCGCAGAACTGGTATCGCGCCGGCAATGTCGGCATAAAAATTCTCCGCACCAACCTTGGAACAAGTGCGCAGACTGTCGCACGCGACTGGACAACCGGCACTGTAT
>JBFMDM010000170.1:0-3989 GCA_040753835.1 Planctomycetota bacterium | reverse complement strand
CAAATTACACGGATTTTATTGATTTTTGACGGCAAAAGAGGTAATTTAGCGTATTATGTCTGATAATCCAGCCAAAGACAGCCTAAGCAATACGTTTTTAGACCAAATCCTCTTTCTTTTGCGGGATGAGAAGATAGAACAGGCCGAAACGTTTCTTAACGACCTGGTTGCCAAAGAGCCGTCTAATCCGCTTTTTTTCAGGCGCGCCGGCAACCGAGGGACAGGTGCCCGTGGCCGACCTGTCCCAGGGCAATCAGTGGTGGTTTAAGTGGGCGAATGTGGCGACAAGGCCGATGACGCCTCCGCTTGCCGCAGAGGAAATTGCCCCGGGCGCGGTGACGGCTGAGAAGTTAGCGCCGGGCGTAGGCGGGAGCCGGATTGTCTTTTTGCCCGCGCGCATCCAGTTGACCTCGCTTATCATAACCGGCAACCAGGTCTGGCAACCCTCAGCGCCCAATCCGGCCATTCCGCCTGAAGCCACGGCATTGATTCTCCAGATTGGACTCGTGCAACAAAGTATTCCGCCTCCGCCGCCCGGTGGCTGGCTCAACTGCCGCCTGCGCCGCGACGCCGCGCAACAGGAGTGTTATGCGATTGGCGTTGAGGTAAAAAACGTAGGACAAATCTATGGTGGACAAGCCATTGTGCCAATCACTGCGGGGAGTTTTGAGTATTCGTTCACCGATGTAAGCGGGAATGTGAGCGTTACCTTCAATCCGTATGTCGTTGGTTACATTATTTAGTGATTGCTATTCCAATGTAACTTCCTCGTTTTTGGAAGGCAGGCGGATGCACTCCATAGGGCTGAACTGCGCGCTGTCCGGCAAGAATATTTTTCCCGCCTAAATCTTGACTTCTTCTGAATCTTTGATATAAAACACTACTTGTTGGCCCCGGCAAATACTGCCGGAGCGTAAGAGTTTGTAACGCCCTGCGGGCTAACAAACTCTAACGGTGGCTTAGCTCAGTTGGGAGAGCGCCTCGCTCCAGTTGAATAGGGCGGGGAGGTCAGGGGTTTTACCTGAATGAGTTATTCGTTTATGTCTTAAAAAGCAGGAAGAATGGCTCGTATTACATCGGCCAAGCCGAAGACATAGGCAAGAGGTTGCGACAACATAATGACGGATTTGTCAAGGCAACGAAATACCGACGACCGTTTGACGTTGTATATACTGAGGTTTACAAGACCGCAACCGAGGCCAGGAAACGAGAGGCGTTTATTAAGCGGAAGAAAAGCCGTAAGTATATTGATTGGTTGATAAATAAAGGGAGTGGGGGCTTAGCTCAGTTGGGAGAGCGTGTGAATGGCATTCACAAGGTCGAGGGTTCGAATCCCTTAGCCTCCACCATTGATTAAAATTAGTTGGGAGAGCGCCCCGCTCCAGTTGAATAGGGCGGGGAGGTCAGGGGTTCGAACCCCTTAGCATCCACCATTAAAAGGTAAAAGATGAGAGAGAATAGATGAAAGATAAAAACCCGCTTTCATCTTTTCACTTTCATCTATTTGTTATGTTCATAGTTGACACGCACGCGCATCTGGATTTCCCCGACTACAAGGATGATTTGGATGCGGTGCTTAAGCGCGCCCGGGAGAATAACGTCCACGCCATCATCACGGTCGGCATTACCTTAGAATCATCGCGTCAGGCAATAGAGATTGCCAAACGGTATCCTAATGTTTATGCCACAGTCGGTATCCATCCCCACGCCGCCGGTGGCGAGCCTCGCCCGGATGGGCGGGAAGCAGGGAAAGTCAACGATGCTGACTGGAAGGAATTCGCCGGGTTAATTACGCAAGATAAAGTCGTGGCAGTGGGTGAGATTGGACTGGATTATCACTCCGCCAAAGGCGGATCCGCCTCAGGCGGAAAGAATGAGTCGTCTGTTGATGCGCAGAAGGATGCCTTTATCCGGCAACTGAAACTGGCCAAGGAGCATAAGAAGCCGATTATTGTCCACGACAGGGAAGCGCATAGCGATTGCCTGAAGATATTAAAGGAAGTAATGGGTAACCAGATAAAAGGCGCTCCGCCCTTATCAACTGGAGCGGGAGCGCTCCTGCCTTTGCCGCAGGCAGGCTTGCCACGGGTAATGGTGCGGGGCGTGGCGCATTGCTTTTCCGGCTCGGCTGAGGTGGCCAAGGAATATCTGGCGCTCGGGATGTATATCTCAGTGGCCGGGCCGGTTACCTATCCCAATGCAGACGAGTTGCGGAAGACCGTAAAGGCCGCGATTCCGGTTGAGAAACTGATGCTGGAAACGGATTGCCCGTTCCTGGCGCCCCAGGCAATGCGCGGCAAACGTAACGAGCCGGCCTACCTGACGCACCATATCAAGGAACTGGCGAAAATCTATAAATTATCCGAGGCGGATATTGCGCGGATAACGAGCTTAAACGCCCATCATCTCTTTGGTATTGATATATCCCGCCCCGCAGGGCGAACCTCGCCTGAGGCGGGAGGCTCGCCAGAGGCGGCGCATAAATGTGATGAGATAAAACCGCGCATGAAGAATGCTCAGCACACTATCACCTATGCCATCAGGGATTCGTTGTATCTGAATATCACCAACCGATGCACCTGTAAGTGCTATTTCTGCGTGACCCATTTTACGGACTATGTCAAGGGGCATAATCTCCGGCTGGACAGCGAGCCGTCCTCGGACGAAATTATCGCGGCCATCCCTGAGGACGTTCATACCAGATACAAAGAAGTGGTGTTCTGCGGATACGGCGAGCCAACCCTGCGGCTGGACGTCATCAAGGACGTCTGCCGCCATCTGAAGAAGAAGGATATGGCAATCCGTATTAACACCAACGGCCACGGCAATATCATCGCCAACCGCCCGGTTTCCAAAGAACTGAAAGGGCTGGTGGACAGCGTCTCGGTCAGTTTGAACGCCCTTGACCCCAAGGAATACCAGAAGGTCTGCCAGTCGCAGTTCGGCGAGGAGGCGTTCGGCAAGGTGATTGAATTCATCAGGGATGCCAAGGAGCATCTGCCTTATGTTGAGGTAACAACCGTAATGCGGCCCGGGGTTGATGTCAAGCCGTTCCAGAAACTGGCCGGCGAATTGGGCGTTGATTTCCGGGCGCGGATTTATAATGAAGTAGGGTGATTTATGAAAAAGAAATATCCAAATGTAGTCCTGGCCTCGGCCGCAGTCAGCCCGCCTGAACGGGCGGTCCTGGGGATGTCTTATCGGCAGTATTTGGCGCAGGTGGTGATGGAGGCATTAAGGATTGCCAAACTCACGCCGTTGGACATCCAGGTCGGCGCGATTTCATACAACGAGCGCAATATAACCGAGGGCGCGCTGGGTTGCGTGGTGGCCGATGCTTTGGGCATCAGCCCGGCCCCGTTTATTGCGGTTTCCCAGGCCTGCCCGGCCGGCGGCATTGCGGCTGATATTCTCTGGAACTACATCGTGAGCGGCCGCTATGATGTCGGGATTGTTCTGGGTATCAACAAGCCGGATAACTTTGATTTCCGCGATGCGATGGGTCCGATTGGCAACTGGTGCGACTACGATTTTATGCTGGGTTTTACCCACGAGAACTACGGCGCGCTCAGGGGCGAATACTACAAACTCAAATACGGCTATGACGACAAGGCCGCGGCTAAGTGGTCTTACCAGTGCCACTGGTATGCCCGGCGTAATCCGATGGCCTTGCATAATTCAGGGCCCCTGCCGACCGATGACGAACTCAACGACCCGACTCCGGCCGGCTACCGGATGCGCACCGCGACCGGACGGAATATGGCAACTTGTCTTGTGATGGTCAGCGAGCAGAAGGCGAAGGAATTGGGGCTTCCACCGATTTATATTAATGTTTCCTATGCCCATCGTCCGATATATATTGGTAATATGTATAATTTCAACGACGCCCGCGGATGTTTCTCGCAGGACGATATGGCCGGACAGCCGGCTATCAGGATTGCGGCCAGGGAGGCCTACGATATTGCCGGAATAACCGCGGAAAATATTGA
>JBFMDM010000169.1:0-4025 GCA_040753835.1 Planctomycetota bacterium | reverse complement strand
TGAGTTCAGCCGGCACTGTGGCCGGCGTGGCGAAATCGCTCGCCACCGGCTCAATCTGGGTGTCGTCAGTGAACCCGTTGAATGAATTTATCATCAGCATCCCCAGTGATGGGTCAACATATTTCCGGGCCAGGCCGAGGTAAACCTGATAGGTCGTGCCCTCGTTCTCCTTGTCCAGGGTCGCCTCGCGCGCCAGGACCGGGTATGCCGACCACTCCTTATTGAACCCGCGGTTGTTGAAGCCGGGCATAGCGCAGGGAACGAACATCGCATTGCACTCCCGGGCCAGTTGCCGGTAACTGCCGAAGAGCCCGTCCAAATCCTTGAAGAATCCGGTTACAATCGGCAGTCCGTCGTACCGGGCCGGGCCGATGACCGTATGCGCTGTGATGGCGTCAAAAACCCCTATCCGTTTTCTGTCCGGCCTGGTCTGGCGGCTCTCACCTTCAGGGAAAATCACCTCGTCGCCCACCAGGAATATATCAAACCCGGTCCTCTGCCGGACGATGTTGCAGGTCTTGGTCAGGGCCAGTTCATAATCGCCCCTCAGGATGTGCGAGAGATAGACGAACACCACGGGCCGGTTGTTGACCTTTAGGTAATTCGGCTCCTTGAAATACTCGTCCGCCGCATAGAGCAGATGGTTCTGCAAAGACCTCAGGGCATCCCGGTCTATTATCACCACGCCGTTCTCAAAAGGTAAAAGATACGGCGTCTGATAAACCAGGCAAAACCGGAAATCGCTCTTGGAGCGCTTGAGATAGGCGCTGAAATAGTTCTTTACGGTCACGTCCGAATACGAGCCCGGGCCGAACCAGTTTATCGCAAAGAAACTGATGCCGGCATCCTTAGCCCAGTCCAAGTGCTGCTTTATCACCGCATCGTCGCGGGAGGTGTATTCGCCCAGTTGCGGCTTCTGCTGGATATTCAGTTTCCGGCGCAGGTATCTCTGCCAGAACGGCGAGTCCTTGGAGTCGTAGGTTTGGTAGTATGCGCCGACCAAAAGCGGCGCGCTAACAGCAGGCGGCTCCGCAGAGTCCGGGCCGCTCTTGCCATTGGCCACGAACCAAAGCACCGCCAGGGTCACGGCCGCTACCACCATCAGCGCGCCGACCACAATCAACAAAAGATATAATTTCTTCATCTGTGTATATCTGTGTAATCTGTGGTTGCAATTATAGCATTATCGCCCTGCCAAGACAAATAAAACTATCTTTTACTTGACCAAACTTTTATATATGCCATTATGAGCGGAAATAAACCAGATACCTATATAGAAAGAAGTAACCTATGAAGAACCTGCTATTGGCCGGCGCCCTAACCGCCGGAATCCTAAGCTCAGTCGCCTGCTCAGGCGCCCCAGCGCCCCAGGAAACAACAGATAAACCGGCTCCTAAAACACCGGCGCCCAGCCGTTCCGAAGCGGCGCCAAAGGAGTCGCGTAGGACGGACCGGCCTGATATGGAGTTGATGCGCAAGGCCAATAAACTGATGCGCTCCGGCGTTGAGGCCATCCAGTCCGGCGAATACCCCAAGGCCCTTCAGACATACCAGGAACTGCTCACGATAATCAAGGAAGATAACCCTGAGATAGGCGTTGTATATTATAACACCGCCTGCGTTTATTCACTGCTCAAGGACAAGACGCCGGCGCTGGAATACCTCGCAAAGGCCATCAAAGCCGGTTATGACAACCGCGAAGCCATTGAGAAAGACCCGGACCTGCTGTTCTTAAAGGATATGCCTGAATTCAAGGCGGTCCTGGACGCGATTCCGCCCATTACCGCGCTGGCCAATACCCCTGAAGACGAAGCGGCGCAGAAAGAGGCAATGGAGATGATAGAAAAGGTGCACGGCCTGAAGTTCAAGGAAACGCCCATCTATAAGACCCTCGCGCCTGATATGTTCGCTCGCATCTATGGCGGCCGGGCCGACTCCATCCAGGGCTTTTACCGCTGGGACGACAAGACACTCTACCTCAAACAAGGCCTGGACCCGGTCCGCTTCAAAGGCACGCGCATCCACGAGACCTTCCATGCGCTCCAGGACCAGTTATTCAACATCGGCGAACTCCACAAGGACGTCAAGACCACGGACGAAAATTACGCACTGACCGCGCTGATAGAAGGAGACGCCACCCTGACCTTCATAGAATGTATGCCTGAAAGCATGGCCCGGATGATGCTCGCGTCGGCCACGCCCTGGAGAATGATGGGCGGCGAGCCGAGGTATGACACCAGCCGCAACGGTGAGGCGGCCGCGCGCCAGGACTCGTTCGGATACTCAACCGCCGCCCGCTTCGTCCAGGCAATCAAAGAAGCCAAGGGCTGGGCCGGCGTCAATGCTATGTACACAAACCTGCCCAAATCCACCGAACAGGTCCTGCACCCGGAAAAGTATCTGGCCAATGAACAGCCGGTTGAGGTCTCGGTGCCGGATATTGCCGCAACGGTTGGGCCGGACTGGGTAATGGCCGAGCAGACCGATACCCTGGGCGAATTCGGGCTCCTGCTCGGACTGCTGAGCAACGACAAATCCGGGCCACTGGCCGAAGAGGCCGCAACCGGCTGGGCCGGCGACAAACTCGTCTTTATCGGCAACAAGGATACCAAGACCGGCTTTGCCATCCACAAATCCGTCTGGGACACCGAAAAGGACGCCAAAGAATACTTTGACGCCTCGGTCCTGGTTATGGGAGACCAAGCGCAGAAGACCGGCCAGCCGCTCCGAAGTCCTTCGGGGACGAAGGACGGCCAGCCGCTCCGAAGTCCCTCGGAGACGAAGGACGGCCAGCCGCTCCGAAGTCCCTCGGGGACGAAGGACGGCCAGCCGCTCCGAAGTCCCTCGGGGACGAAGGACGGAGACACGGCCACGTTCACCAACGACAACGGCAACCTCGTCCATATAATTCTCAGAGGAACAAATGTAATCCTCCTCTCCGACCTGCCTGCGGAGATAAAGGATAAGGCGCTCAAGGCGTTGGAATAGACCACTCTACTAATTACGAATAGGCGAATTACGAATTATTAGTAATTCGTAAATTAGTTATTCGTAGTGGTTCGTAGTGCTAAACAACATACCCTATCACCGTCACATACAGCGTCAGGGTTGCATTCCAGGGTCCCCCGACACTTTCAAGCGTATACTCAATAGACGGCATGCCAACAACTAACGGGACTATGCCCTGATTTACCACCTGTGAACTTGCGCCGGGAACCAGTCCAACCCCCAGGGCATCACGCTGGTCGGTGTTGGTCCGCACCCTGAAGAATGCCCGGCCGTTGGCAAAGGCCTGATTGAACATCCCCAGTTGCAGAATCACCGCCTTTGCCTGCGCCGGAATCCAGGGACTCAAATCAAAGGCCGTATAGGGAATATCCGCGGAGATGTCGGTCAGATACAGCGCTTCAACCGATGGGGTCAGGAATGTGAACCGGTCTCCGCCTGTGATACCCGCGGCCAGTTTCTCAGCCGTTACCGCGCCGTTGGCGATCTTAGGTGTTGTTACACTGTCTACTGCCAACTCACTACTGTTTACTGCGCCGGCGGCTATTTTGCCGGCGGTTATGGTGTTGGTCGCAATCTTGGCGTTGGTAATTGCGCCATCCGCAATCTTGAGCGATGTAACTGCGCCCTGCGCAATCTTGTCGGCGATTACTGCGTTTCCGGCGAGTTTATCGGACGAGACAGCGCCGTCGGCGATTTTGGTATTGGTTACCGAACCGTCCATCAGCGGGATAACCGAAACATCCCCGCCTAACTTGGCTAAGGTAACCGCGCCATCCGCAATATCCTCGGTCCTGACCTGTCCGGGCCCGATGTCCACGGACTTGACTTCCTCATCCTTGATTTTCTCCGATGTTACGGAATTATCCGCAATCTTCTCCTCGGTTACCGCGCCCTCAACTATCTGGGGCGAAGTAACTCCTCCGTTAAAATATCTTTGTCTGTATGTCATAAATCACCTCTCTTAGTCGCTGTTAGACCTATGGTCGTTACAGCGACTTAGACCCCGATGAGTATTA
>JBFMDM010000168.1:0-4039 GCA_040753835.1 Planctomycetota bacterium | reverse complement strand
CCTTGTCGGTATCCATCCATATACATCTTTAATAGCGGTTCAATTGGCTTTATCAATCCACCAAGATCAATGGCAGGAGGTATATTTTGCTGTTGTATCATGGGCTGTAATTCTTGGGGCACTTTTTGTAGTTCATCACTCATAATTCAATCTCCTTACCTATTTTCCCATTTCTGTTTCAGCGTCTTGAAGTAATTGATTCGTTCCTTAATCTTCCCAATTTCCGCCGGATAGAAGTCCATCATCACATCGCAGAGTTCCAGCATCCATTTCTTGCGTGAATATTTCTCGTTGATATTAATAACATTGGCATTGGCAATCTGTATCTGGCCCCAGCCCAGGGCGCCGACCGTCAGGCAATCCCACGACAAGAACTCTATCGGCACGAAATGCACCTTTTCTGCCTTAATCCTTGTCCCTTGAATGGTATAAGCAACCATCAGAATAACAAAGTAATTTTTGTCATCCTCGTAAAACCTGGCCAGCCGTTCAACCGATGTCAGGTTCGGCATATTGAATTTCGTGTCCAAGCGGTGCGTCTTGACGTCAACCACATAATAGAGACAATCTTTATCCTCAAAGGCAATATCGGCCATTGCCCTGCGGGCGAAGTCGCAGTTATACTTTGAGCAAGCATCGCCTAATACCTTCTGGAAATTATCCGAGACGATGTCCTCTACCGCATCGCCCACGGCCCTGGGGCTTGAGGCGGTTCGGGCAGATAAAAAGTCCGGCTGGCTGTTAATGAGTTTAAGGATGTCCTTTTCTGTCTTCTTATACTGTCCGGTATGGAAAATCCGGCTCTTCATTTACTGTCCTTTTGTCTTTAGAATAATGACAGGGTATCGCTTCTGCCGTTTATCTTTTTACGGTCTTGGAGGGTATTGCGTTCCCAGAAAACACCATCTTGGTATCCCTGGATGGTTTTATCGCTCTCTGCCAAATGAAGCCGTTTTTCTGTGATACAGCAATAGTCCTCGTCTATCTCAACGCCGACGTATTTGCGGCCGAGTTTCCTGGCCACCACCGATGTGGTACCGGAACCGAGGAATGGGTCAAAGATAAAATCATTGGCTTTGGAACTGGCTAATATGATTTTGGCCAATAACTTCTCCGGTTTCTGGGTCGGGTGGTCGGTATTCTCCGGCATTGACCAGAAAGGCACGGTCAGGTCGGTCCAGATATTGGAAGGATGGGTCAGCCGGTAATTGCCGTTATCGGTCTTTTCCCAATCCTTGGGCTGGCCGTTGGAATCGGTGTAAGGGGCAATAACCTTACGTTTGAGTTTAACCGCATCGGCATTAAAGGTAAAATGGTTTGAGGCCGTGGCAAACCAGATATCCTCAGAGCAGTTCTTCCAGTTTGACTTTGCGCCCCTGCCCTTTTCCCGCTCCCAGGCGATTCGGTTCTGTAATATCAGGTGCCGCTCAATCACCTCCTGGATGGCATAAGAACGCCAATCGCCGCAGACATATACAGAGCCAGTGGACTTAAGCGTCTTAAGGAGTTTAACGAACCACTTCTCAAACCAGTTCTTGTAGCCAGCGCTGGACATTTCCCTGAATGAATTAGAATTAAACTCTTTAGTCAGGTTGTATGGAGGGTCTATAAATAATAGGTCAACAAAATGAGTGGGTAAGAAGTCCAAGATATTAAAAAGGTCTTGATGAATGGTTTTATTGGTAATCTTATCGGGTGATGTTGGAGCGGAGAGTTTGACTAACTTAGTCCGGTAACCCTCTTTTTCTTCTGGAGAAAGAGTAATGGTCCTGTTTCGCGGCGCACGTTTCTTAACCAACAAGGTTGTATCAAGCAATGTGCCATCCTTTACCAGTAATGGTTTCTTCTTACGTGTTTTATAGGATACTTTAGAAGACATTCCGTGTTTATTACAACATTTCCCCTAATCTGTCAACATAAATATTTCACCAAAATCTTATTTTCACTCCTGATATTTTGCCTGTCCGACCATTAGGATATTAGAGGGAGCGGGGCTCCCTGATGGGCCTAAAAGCCGAAGGCAATGGCCTCAGGGCATAAAAGCCCCGCCCTCCAAGATTGAGAGGGTCTTGATATGAAAAACACGGATAATCGCGAACGTTGTAGGGAATACCTGCCCAATGGCCGGGGTTGCCGGGGTTATGTGCCCCAGGTCAAGACCCCTTGCGAAGCAATGGTCGGGAGCATTCAGCCAGCGGCTGAAGCGCACCGGGAGGCAGGGCCCTTGACCACCAAGCGGCAGATGGAGGCCTTTACCTGTTCCCTAATGCACCTGTGCCGGTATTGTTACCGGATGCGCTTCGGGCCGCACCGCCGCGGTAAGATTAAGAATGAACTTAATTCAGCCCAGATTCGCAGGCGGCACCTACGTTTCCATAAGGAGCCGGCCCGGCGGCTCTATAGGCCATCATTCTTCAGGGAATGGCTGGCCTACTGGAAGACCTGGTGGAGGGGGCATACGGACTAAAACCACAGATAGATTCGCTTTGCTCACTACAAGTTTGCGCAGATTACGCAGATGAGGGAATAATATGAGACAGATACTTTTATTGGTTATGGCGACTATCCTGATAATGGGATATGGGATGCAGAATGCGGGATATGAGATACCGGAAGAGATTATAATAGTAAAGGGACCGAGCAAGGAGCCACACAATCCCTATCAGGAAGAATACGAGAAATTACTTTATCCTACAGTCAGAATTAGTGCCGGATTCTCAACAGGCAGTGGAGTGATTATTGATGATTATATTCTGACGGCCGCACATGTGGTTGGTGATGAATCGGAAGTAACTATAGAGTTTTATCCTGATGTTTCCACTTCGTGTCTTCGTGCCTTTGTGGCTATCACGGATACGGTTAAGGACTTAGCACTTCTGCGAGTCAAATCTGATTCGCTATTCAAGGCCGCCCTTGCCCCAAGGAACTACACGCCATACATATTCACACCAGTGTATACGGTGGGTTGTTCTTTGGGGCTGAACCCCAGACCATCACAGGGTATCATCTCTGTTATAGAAAAAGACCATTGGGAAATCGCTTCACCAATCCTGCCGGGTAACTCTGGAGGTCCGGTCTACGATGCCAGAACATACCAAGTCATCGGAATAGCGGTCTGGGTCAAGACATATCAGGGGCAATTGGTAACAACTATGGCAGGCATAGTTACCATTCAAGACATACACGCATTTTTAGCACAAGCCAATAAATAATCGTCAGTTAGTCGCAGTAGTTTACCGGATGCGCCCTCAATAATCGCGATATTGAGTAACGGTAAACCGGTTAACTGGCATAACACCATTATAAGGGGGTGAGACAATAAATGGCATTTGAGAAGAAGTTTGAACTGAAACTCTACGTTCCTGAAAACGCAGAGGTCGCCGGAGATATGCCGGACCGTTGGGCAAACAACCTGAAGAATGCGGCTGAGATTCTGAATGACCGTCGCCAGGCCAAGATACCTGATGATGGGACGTTCATCCGCCGGATTGGTGGTCCTTCCACCGCAGGTTATGCTCCATACGTGCCGCCTGGCTTTATCTCCAAGAGCGACCGCTCGGCCGAGGCAATCAAGGGTACCCATTCATCCAATGTTACATCCGCCTTTAACAAGTGGAATGACAAGATGAACTCGGTATTTGCCACCAAGGACGGCATAGTTGCCAAGGAGTATAAGGACAAGGTGGAGGCAGCCAAAGACCAGTGGGCGTTGAAGGTGGGCGCAAAGGTGTTGCGGCTGACCGGGGATAAAATCCGAGGTCGGAGCGTGGCTCCGATTGCCGCCTTCTACCTGGTCGGCGACACACGGTCGGCTGATTGGTTACACGCGGATGACTACAGCGATGGGGCTCCCTATGACATCGCCAAGATATACCAGCGCGTAGCCCTTAAGGCCGCCGTCCAGCAGAGGATTATCCAGGGTGGGTTGATGATTATCAACCAGCAACTGCAGGCCTCTGCCGTCACTGCCGAGAACAGCACGAATACCGACCTTTTGAACGGGTTGAGAGACCCGGCAAAGAGCGACGTGTTCGTGACC
>JBFMDM010000167.1:0-4137 GCA_040753835.1 Planctomycetota bacterium | reverse complement strand
CCTTTCTTGTATTGCAGTATATGTCTTGGGCAATGGTGCGTCAGGGAATGCCTGCCGGCGCACCAGAGAGCCGGCGCCGTCCGCGCCGATTATGATTCTGGCCTGTTCAGTGAATATCCGATTGCCCTGGGTGAACTGGACCTTAAGGCCCGCGCCATCCGGCTCATATTTTTGAAAGGCGCATCTGTTTCTGATGTCCACATTGCCGGGGATAAGCGAGACCAGCCAGGCGTCAAATTTGAGACGGTCTATATTGATATAATGGCGCTGGTAGTATTGCTCTATGCGGCCGGATAGGTCAATAGCCCGGACCACGAAGAGTTGTGGTTCGGACAGAACGGTCTTGGGCAGTCCCAATCCCAGGGTGGCCAGCATCTCCTGTGCATCAGGGGCCAGCAGTCCGCCGCAGCATTTGGCATCGGCATCCGGCGTCCGCTTGTTGATGAGCAGAACCTTATGGGTTTTGGCTATCAGCCGGGCCAAAGTCGCCCCAGCCGGTCCGGCACCGATGATGGCGATGTCGTACATAATTATTTCTTCTCATCCGGCTTCAGGGCCCGGCGGATATAGGTGAGCAGGGTGATGATTGCCGGCAAATAGAATATTATTAAAGCAATAGAGCAGAATATATATAAAGACCGTGAAATGGATGTTTCTAATAAGATTACGCCGAGAAGTGTCATATAGATGATTGCAATCAGGATGGAAATGATTGCAAAAGGTATTGCCAATGCTTTGGGTATTTTTATATTGAACATGACTAATAACGGAATCAGGATGATTAGCAGCGGTATGGTAATCCCTGTAATAGCCAGAATATAGTCCATGGTCGGAGGCGAAGACCTCTCGTGCCAATGCAATATTATTAATCTTATTACCTCGATAATCATGGCGACAGCAAAGAGTATGGCCATAACCGCCGAGGCGATGACGATAGTTTTTTTTCATACACACCCCTGCACCCCTCTTAATCCCCCTTTGGCAAAGGGGGAGATAGGGGGATTAGAATTCTGCTTGCCGGCAGGCATATTCCACTATCCTCTGGGCGATGTTGAGACGGGTGAGTTTTTCCAGCCCCTCAAAGCCGGGCGAGCCGTTGGCCTCCAGAACCATTGGGCCTTTGCGTGTTCTCATAATATCAATGCCGGCCAGTTTGAGTCCGAGCGCCCTGGTTGCTTCAAGCGCCATTTGCTTTTCCTCTGCAGTCAGTGTTACCTTTTTCATCCGGCCGCCCTGATGGACATTACTGCGGAAGTCGTTCTTTGCCGGCCTGCGTCTCATCGCACCAATCACCTCATTGCCCAGAACCAAGAGCCGGATGTCTTCGCCCTTGGTCTCCTTGAGATACTCCTGGAGGATGACATCAAATCCAATAGCCCATACCGCGGTCAGGATTGATTCCACCGAGGAGAGATTCTCTGCCAGCATCACGCCCTTGCCCTGGGAGCCGCGGAAGAGTTTCAACACCACCGGCAGGCCTCCTAATTTCTTAATGGCCGCTTTAATCCGGCTGGGATTGCGAATCATCATTGTCTCCGGCACCGGGATACCGGATTTGCAAAGTATTTGCAGGGCCAGGAATTTGTTCTTGGTATAGGTGAGCGCTCTGGCGGAATTGAGCATGGGCTTGCCCATAAATTCCAACTGATGCGCCACGAGCAGGGCATAGTCCACCCCGACAATCCCGATGCGGGGGATGACGACGTCGAACGAGGTGAGGTCGGAGACGGAGCGTGGAGCGTTTAGCGTGGAGCGTTTAGCGTTAAATGTTGCGCCCACTGATATCTCACACTCCAGCGGGTCAATGACCACTGCCTTATGGCGCAGTTTCCGGGCTTCCTGGACCAGCCGTTTGGTGGAATAGTAATTGGCGTCTCGGGAGAGAATGAGAATTTTCATAAATATCTTTGCCACCAAGACACTAAGGCACGAAGAAAAGTATTCTTGGTGTCTTTGTCCCTACGGGAGGCAGTAGCTCTGCCTTCGTGGCGAATATTAAATTACCGTATGTTTCTGCCATTTGGCTATTGTTTTCGGATAATCGGTCCGGTAATGCACGCCCCGGGATTCCTGCCTGAGCAGGGCCGAGCGGGTTACCAGCCGGGCCAGGATGAGCATATTCTGCACCTCCCAGCCTGCCTGCCGCGCTTCGCTTGGCGTAGGCAGGCCCTGGGGCGTATTGAATTCGTTCACCAGGCAATAGCCGGACCAGTAATCAATCTTGGCCAGCGCCTGTTTCAAGCCCTCGGCCGTGCGCTCCAGGCCCACATTATACCACATCAAACTCTGGAGCGAGTTCCTGATGTCGGCCAGGTCTATGTCAACGATGTGGTTTCCCTTTGTGTGCAACTTGGGAACGGAAAAACTGATGGACGGAAGGGTCATCTTATCGGTCTTCTTGTCTTTGGTTGTTTCCTCGCTGGCGGTCCTGCCGGCCAGGTATCCGATGACCAGCGACTCCAGAAGTGAATTGCTTCCCAGGCGGTTGGCGCCGTGGAAGGACGAGGAGGCGCATTCGCCGGCCGCAAAGAGGTTCCTGATATTGGTATGGCCTTTTAGGTCAATCCTGATACCGCCGATGAGATAGTGCGCGCTGGGACGGACCGGAATCATATCCTTCCTGACATCAATGCCGAAGTCGCGGCAGAGTTTGTTCAGGGACGGGAATCGTTTTTCTATGAACGCGGCGGATAAGTGCGTCAGGTCCAGATAGACATTGGTGTCCTTGGTTTGTCTCATCTGATTGACGATGGCGCGCGAGACCACGTCGCGGGGCGCCAGTTCGGCCTGCGGGTGATAGTCGGTCATAAAGCGCTTGCCGGTCTTGTCGCGTAGGATGCCGCCTTCGCCCCGGACCGATTCGGAGATGAGCAGGCGGCTGGCCCCGGCCACGTAGAGAGCGGTCGGGTGGAACTGGATGAACTCCAGGTCCTGGAGTTTGGCGCCCTTGCGATAGGCGATGGAGAGCCCGTCGCCGGTCGTGACGTCCGGGTTGGTGGACTCGCGGTAGAGTTGGCCCGCGCCGCCAGTGGCGATGATGGTCTTTTTGGCCCAGACCACTGAGGTCTGAGAGGTTTTGCTGTTATGGACAATCGCGCCGCAGCATTCATTGGGTTTGGCAGGGTCTGTAAGGATATCAATGACAAAGGTGAAATCCAGCGCCGTGATATTCGCGGTTGCGTGTATCTTTTCCAGCAGGGTCTGCTCAATATTCCGGCCCGTGGCGTCTCCGCCCGAATGGAGTATGCGCGCCAGTTTATGGCCGCCTTCGCGGGTCATATCTGGCCCATCGCTCTTACGGTCGAACTTCACGCCCCAGGAAATCAGTTCACGCACGCGTGGGATGCCTTGTTTGATTACCTCCTTGACGATGCGCGGTTCGGCCAGTCCGTAAGAATGTTCTATGGTATCGGCAATATGCGATGCGGCAAGTTTGGGCTTGTCAATCTGGGATGCGATGCCGCCCTGGGCGTAATTGGTGTTGCATTCGGCCAGCGCATTCTTGCTGACCAGGGTGACATTATGCGTCTTGGCGGATTCTATGGCCGCGCGCAGGCCGGCTATGCCGCTGCCGATTACCAGCACGTCCGTGATGAACGAGGGCAGTTTGTTGGTGTCAAAGGAAATAAGATATTCGGGCGATTTCATAATGTGAGATTAAACCAAAGACGCGAACGCGTCAAGGAAAATTGCAACCGCAGATTAACGCAGATAAACACGGATTGAACTTTCCTTGGTGTCTTGGTGACTTTGTGGCTAATGCGGTTTTTACAGCGAGTCCTCAAAGAGTTTGGTGCTCTTGAAGAGCGAGCCGTCGTTGTAACTGGCAATCAGGGCATTGACCACGCCCGGGTCGAATTCCTTGCCGCTCTGGTGTTCAATCTCAGTCAGGGCGTCGCGGATAGGCAGGCCGATTCCTTTCACGCCGCCCCGGGTGACCAGGTTGTCCAGGGTGTTTGAGACGCTGATAATCTTGGCGATAACCGGCATTTCCTTGATTTGGTACGGGAACCCGGTGCCGTCAGTCCGCTCGTGGTGGTATTTGATGGCCGGCAGGACATCGCCCAAATCCGGAATCTGGCTGAGCAGTTTCTCGGCCGCATAGACGTGTTCTTCCTTGGCCGTGGATGTGGCGGC
>JBFMDM010000166.1:0-4169 GCA_040753835.1 Planctomycetota bacterium | reverse complement strand
AATCTTGCCGATGTCGTGCAGGAGCGCGGCCAATTGCACCTGCGAAATCTCGTAGAGGGTCATTCCGAGATGCTGGGCAATGGCCGAGGCGTAGTTTGCCACGCGTTCGGAATGGCCCTGGATGCTCATATCTTTCATCTCCACGCTGGAGACCAGGACCTTGACCATAGACATCAGGATGCGCTTGGACTTGTCCGATGCCATAATGGAGACCATAGCCAGCCCGGCCTGGATGCCGATGGCGCTGGCGATTTCCAGGTCGTCCTCGTTGAACGGCTTGTCCAGCGAGGTGTTTTCCAGATACATCACTCCGTCGTAATTGGGCATCTTGATGAGCGGCACGCAGATGGCCGAGCGGATGTCGCCCGAGGCAATGCTGTCGCTGGCAGAGAACCGGCCGTCCAGCATCGCATCAGAGGTGAGAATCGGACGGGTATATTGGACCACCCTTTTCACGATGGTCTTGCTGACCTTGGGCACCTGAGCGGCGATTTCCTTGGGAAATGCGGCGATGGACGACAGTTTCTCGGTCTTTTTCTCCATCAGGATGATGTAGCCGTTCTTGCTGCGCGTGGCCGAGACCGTGAACTTTATGATGCGTTCCAGCAACGGTATCAAACTTTTCTCCGTGGCAATGATGCGGGCGATTTCGTAGATGTTGGTCAGGTGCTTGGATGAGAGTTTCCGGCCGATAAAATTGGCGCCGTGCTTCTTTTCCTCCTCCTCGTCCAGTTTGATTTCCACGGTATCGCCGCCCACGCTGGATGATTCCTTTTCGTCCTGCGGGGCGGGCGTGAACTTCACCTGCTCGGCCGGCGCGGAGTCCGGTTCCTCGGAGACGAACTCAAAGGTGCTGCCGCCCACGACCAGGGTGCTGCCGTTGATAAGTTTCTCGCCCTCGCCTTCGGCTGTGGGGTTTAGTTTGATGCCGTTCACCGAGGTGCCGTTGCGGCTCTTGAGGTCGCGGATAAAATATTGGTTATCATTTGTGAATATCTCGGCGTGATGGCGCGAGCATTTGACGTCTCCGTTCAGGACCAGGTTGTTCTTGGCGTCGCGGCCGATGACAAACTTGTTGCCGCCTATGAATTCAAGTTTTACCTCGCCGATAATATTCTTGTCCGGGCCGTGAATCATTTTTAGCGACGGCATATTATATGCTCTCTTACTCGCTGTTAGACCAAAGGAAGTTATCCGCCAGAGGCGGATCCGCCTTCGGCGGACAGCGAGTTAGACCCCGCCGGATGGCGGGGCTTTTGTTTTACGTCCCCGTTTCGGCAGAAGCGATTTTGCCATCCACCAACCGTATCATCCGGTGCGACCACCGGGCGATATTTTCATTATGGGTTACAATTACAAAGGTCTTGCCTTCCTGTCTATTTAATTCGGATATTAAATTCTGGATTTCCTGAGTGGCGTTGGTGTCCAGGTTTCCGGTCGGCTCGTCGCAGAGGATTACCTCAGGGTCAGTAACCAGCGCTCTGGCGATGGCCACCCGTTGTTGTTCGCCGCCTGAGAGATGGTTTGGCTTATGGAATATCCGTTCGGTCAATCCCAGCTTGGTTATTAATTTCCCGGCTTTTTCCCTGAGCGAATGGCGGCGCATCTGCCAGCCCAGGAATGAATTGGATATCATGTGGGGCAGGAGGATATTTTCCAGTATGTTCAGTTCCGGCACGAGATGGTAGAACTGGAAGATAAAGGCAAAGGCGGAATTCCGCAGTCGTGCTTGCTCAGAGCCGGGCAGGGCATAGAGGTCGCGGTCTTTGAAGAGCACCCGGCCCGAGGTCGGCCGGTCCAGCAGTCCCATAATATGCAGGAGCGTGCTCTTGCCGGCCCCGGACGGGCCGACAACTGAAAGTATCTCGCCTTGCTTGATGTCCAGCGAAATGCCTTTCAGGATTTCCAGCGTCCGGCCGTCGGCCTTAAAGGAGCGGCCGACATTTTCTACTTTAAGAATAAGATTGTTATTCATTTCGTCCTGCGCCGTTATGGTTATAATTCATAACTCATAATTGATAATTCATAATTAATTCTTATTCATATCTTAACGCATCAACCGGATTCAGCCGGGCCGCCTTGATGGCCGGATAGATGCTGAATAATAAACTCACCAGCGCCGTGGCAATGATGATAATTCCGATGGTCAGGTAATTTATCTCGGATGGAATCTTGTCCAGGTAGTAGATATCCGGCGGGAAGAGCCGCCAGCCGGAGAGGTTAAAGATAAAATCCTCAACCTTGCTGAGGTTGGCGGACAGTGCATAGCCGGCCGCAACGCCGAGGGCGCTTCCGATAAACGAGATGAGCAGTCCCTGCCAGAGGAAGAGCCACATAATGCCGGAAGGTTTTCCGCCCAGGGATATGAGAACGCCGATGTCCTTGGTCTTTTCCACGACCCGCATCGTTAGCAGGGCCAGGATATTGAAGGCGGCCACGATGACGATGAAGAAGAGCAACACCGCATTGATATTCTTCTCGGTTGCCACGGCCCTGAGCAGGGTTTGTTTTTCCTCCTCCCAGGTGCTTATCTGGAACAGGCCGAAAGGCCTTAACGTCTCCTTGAGCCGGGCCCGGACCTGTTCCACATTGCGGTAGTCCTTGATGGCGATGCATATCTTGGTCACGCCGTCCGGGATGCCCAGAAAATCTTGGGCGGTCTTGAGCGGGATGTAGATGTTGCTGTCATACTCAAACATTCCGGTGCTGAACCGTCCGACCACCTGGAAATCCTGGTGGACCGGAATCGTCATAAGGGCGTGGAGTTTCAGCGAGGTAAGCGAGATGACCTTGTCGGACGAGGTGAACAACTGGTTGCCGGCAATGGCCGGAGGCAGGTTGTTCTCCCGCCTTAGGCGAGGTTCGCCCTGCGGGGCGACGCCAAAGGCGGCGGTCGTGTCCGGAAAATCCAGCGGCGCGCCGTTGAGCAGGTACTTCTCGTATTTATTGACCTGCGTTTCCTTACGGGGCTCAATGCCGATAATCTGGACAAAGGTCAGTCCGCGGCCGAACAGCGCGCCCCATTCCAGCCGCGGCGCGTAGGCCACCACGCCTTCCACATTCCGGATTGCCTCCATCACCTTTGGGGCGTCGTCAATGAAATAACTCTCTGATGATACGACATTAAGATGCGCCGAGGTGCCTTTGATGCGGTCCAGCATCTCGCGGGTGAATCCGCCCATCACCGAGGTGACAACAATCAGGGCCATCACGCCGACCGCGATTCCGCCGATGGCCAGGAATATAATCTTCCGGCTCAAGAGATACCGCCAGGCCAGGAATAACTTGTACATGCGCCTATTAATTATATTATCTTTATGAAAAGTAAAGAAATATGGCGGTTTTATAATGGGCTAAATGCTGGTATCCATTATTTAACACTATTTTTCTTGACAACATGCGGTTGGATTTTATAGTATAATGGTTCACAATAATTATACTGCTTGCAGTGAACGCAAGCGAACCTGTTGGCATTGCATCGTTGAGTAAGCATCTGTCAGGATTGCCAACAACATCCGCCACCTTCACAACCAATGCCAATGCAGGGTCATTAAAGGTAACTTGTAGCATGAAATTATATGGTTTTATTACAGGAATACCTTGTGGATAGAGAACGCAAATAGATGGTAAAAAACACGATGGATTTTATTTTAATACCTTTTAAGATATTAATTATACCAAATAGGTTTTTCGCTGGCCTTCCAGCCATAAATAAAATAAGCCAACTTATAAAACCATTGCTTTTTCTGATTCTTATAAGTATTGGCGTTTTTATAACGTGCACCTCTTCTACGATAATCCGAAACGAAAGTAATATAAAAGATTTTCTTTACTATAACTATGGTGAGGACTTAATTGGGGCCATAATAAATTCAAGTATAATAACAATTTTATGGTTTATCTTTTCCTCGTCAATTTTATTTGCTATATGGAGAATAATGGGGTCCAAGGTGTCATACATTATCTCATTTCAAGCAGTCGCATATACAAGCATTTTCTTAGTACCGTGGTTTGTTATAATATGTATTTTTTATGATTCTTGGGCGTATTATTTCTGGTGGTTGCCGAATGTGTGGGTAATGTATCTTTTGATGATAATATCAAAGCGTGTCCATAAAATGGAGAGGTGGTATCATCTAATAATTATTGGCATTGTGGGCGGAGTAATG
>JBFMDM010000165.1:0-4186 GCA_040753835.1 Planctomycetota bacterium | reverse complement strand
GCCTTTTAACTCAGGGTAGTTGTCTCCAATAAACCTTAAATAATATTCCATGTCATCATAACCCTCCACGAAAATAACACTGTCCGTAAAAAATAATTCTCTCGAACGAAAATGAAATATTCTGTCTTGTTGCCTTTCAATATTGTCCTTGAGGTTTCTATCGGTTATTTGGTAAACGTGCGTTCCCGCAGTATTTTTTTCAGCCCTATAAACGTTCCTTATATTTTCCAAGTCGATGAAATAAGGCGAATGCGTTGCGATAAAAAATTGCTTATTTTCCGATTTAGCAATTGTCTTTATCGCTTCAAACAATCTCATTTGTGCCTGTGGGTGGAGCGATATTTCTGGCTCGTCGATTATTATTATATTCGCCTTACTATTTACTATATTGTATATTAGGTTTAATATTTGATAGTATCCGTAACCTGAATTATCAATATCAACTAAGGTAGCGCCCTCCTCAAACACTATGTCAACCCTGTGCGTCGCGGTATCATAAGAAGGCTTTTCTCGTATTTTTTTGTTCGCTACCCTGTTAAATAGATTCAAGACCTTATTGTACTTATCATTATCTTCCTTAGTTTTGCTATGGAACCATCCGAAAAGTTTCCGCTTTAAGTCAAGCCCTTTTATATCGCTTGCTTGATTTTCCAGCAAAACATCTTCCTGAATTTTTCGTTTTGAATTTATATAATATGCCGACAATTGCTTAAGCGAATTATTTATTTCCCTCGTAAATGAGTTCAGATACAGATTTGCGTTAAAACTTATCCTAAAGTTTTTATTGCGTAGACTGCTCTGGAAATATTCGCCAACATCTAAAAAATGCGGTGTATTGCTGGAGTAGGTTAGATTTAAATCCCCCCAAGAGAACCATGAAAGTATAACCCGATTTGAGTATACTTCAAAGCATATTTTTAAGAGATTAATCTCTTTTATCACGCCTGTCACCTTGTCCGGAGGTAGAACACCTTTGTTAAAATATTCTATTAAGGTCTGCCCGTCTATTTCAAATGCTGTCTCAATGGAAAAAGAGCCGTCTTGTTTCCGGCCACTAATAAAGTCTTCAAAATTTGTTTTTTGAGGGTATAAACTTCTAATTTTATCTATATATTGCTGCGAGGATTGGAATGAATACGCATTGCCTTGTAGCGACCAATTTGCAGTAATAGATGAATTATTAATGCCTGTAACCTCGCCTAATATCCAAAGCGCTTCCAGAAATGCTGTTTTCCCCGAATTATTACCGCCAGTTAGCACGTTAATCTGTCCAAGATTGTTTATAGACTGCGTATCTACTATACTTTTAAAACCCTTAATTTTAATCGTTTTTATCATACTATTTTCCTCCACGTCCTCGCGGTCCCCGTCCGAGAGTCCTTCGGTAATTCGGGCCGGTAATCCGGGGTAATCAGATAATCTCGGGACGCCCGCCTTCGCCGGTTACATAAAAAGTTACAACGGTTACAGTAGTTATCCAGCCGAAGGCGGATCCCCGCCCGAAGGCGAGGCTCGCCCTAATGGCGGCGCCTCTGGCGGACAATGGTTACAACAACCCCCTGGCACCCTTTCGTAAGTGGGAGTAATCCATCTGCGTAATCTGCGAAATCTGTGGTTTATACCTCTTTTCTTTTATTCTGGTGGTTTACCCCGACATTCGTCGGGACAACCGGCTGATAACGCCCCCGCCCCGAATGCTTCGGGCCGGTGACTAACAGCCGGTCAGATTTCAAGTTTATTTCAGTAAGATAGTTTCTTTCTGTAGTTCAGAGGTATTTTATAAAGGTTAGTTTATTGCCGGGCGGCGTATAGACGACCTCATCCGCGCATTTGCGGATTAAGGCCAGGCCTAAGCCGCCGGGCGAGCCGAATTTCATCGTTTTCTCTATCAACTTCGCCGCTTGGAACTGCTCCAGCGGAGTACTCAGGTGCCTTTGAAAGTCAAATCCACCGCCCTGGTCAGAGACCGTAAAGGTGATATCTTTTCCATTGGCCGAGTATTCCACTTCTATGAATTTGTCGGTTGAGAATTTGTTGCCGTGGATGACGGCATTGTCAATGGCCTCGCCGATAGCGAGCATAAAGCGGTCCCGGCCGGAGTCGTCCAACTTGACCGACTGGAGCATCCGTTTGAGCATCTCAAAGACGGCCCGGGTCAGTTCGGCGGAAGTGGTGAAGCGCAGCGAGAGTGAGATGTTACTCATAATATATCCCTTCTGTTCGTTCTACGAATAACGAATTTCCGAATTACGAATATGGCTATGTCTCCCGGGATACTTCATTTATGGTTTTGATTAAGGTTTCTATGCCAAATGGTTTTTGGAGACACTTGTAGTTTTTTTCGTTGATGACCTTCCAGCGCGCTTTTTCGTCTATGTAGCCGGATGAGAAGATGACCTTGGCGCCCGGTTTCTGGCTGAGAAGTTCCTCGGCCAACTGGAATCCGTTTTTGTCTGGTAACCCGATGTCAATCAGGGCTAAATGAAATGCGCCGGCGGTTTTTTTGAACAGGTGCAGCGCCTCGGCCGCGGTGGCCGCCTCTGAGACCGCATAGCCCTGTTTGCGCAGGCCGTGGCTGATGAACGATAACACGCCCTTTTCGTCGTCCACCACCAATATCCCTCCGGGGCTCTTTCCAGTCGCCCCTGCTGGACTCCCTACGGTCGCCGGCAGTGCAATGGTCCGGATGTCTGATTTTCCCGCGACATCCGTAGTCACGGGGAAATAGACGTTGATATTGGTGCCCCCGCCCGGCTCGGAATAGACGTGTATCCAGCCCTGGTGCTGTTTGACGATGCCGTAAACCACGGACAACCCTAAGCCCGTGCCCTTGCCATCTTTTTTGGTGGAGAAGAATGGCTCAAAGAGATGGCTGACGGTCTCTTTGGTCATCCCGGCGCCGGTGTCGTTGACCGAGACGCAGATAAAATCGCCCGGATTGGCGCCGGGATTGAATTTGACATAATCGTCGTCAATGATGACGCGCTGGGTCTTGATGGTGATACGGCCTGAGCCGGGCGAGACGCTGGTGTGGATGGCATCCCGGGCGTTGACCACGAGGTTCATCACGACCTGTCCAAACTGGCCCAGGTCCGCCTTGACCGGCAGAATCAGCGGGTCTAAGTCAAGTTCCATAATGATGTCCTCGCCGATGAGCCGTTTGAGCATCTTCTGCATATTGCCGATGGCGTCGTTGAGGTTGAGCGGTTTTAGTTCCATCTTTTTCCGGCGGCTGAAGGATAGGAGTTGGCCGGTGAGTTCGGCGGCCCGGTGGCCGGCATTATTGATTTCCTTCATATCTTTGTAGTTCGGGCTGCCCGGCGTCATATCCTTGAGGAACAGGTCGCTGTAGCCGATGACGACCTGGACGATGTTGTTGAAGTCGTGCGCGATGCCGCTGACTAAGCGGCCCATAGCGTCCATCTTCTGGGCCTGGAATAGTTGTTCCTGGACTTTTTTGAGTTCTGCCTCGGCCTTGCGCCGCTCGGTGACGTCCGTGGAGATGACCGTGGCCGCAATGATGGCGCCCTGGTCGTCCGTGATTGGGCTCAGACGGCTGTCATACCAGGCCGGGGCGTTATTAGGGCCTAAGCCCGAGACCTCGTAGGAGGCGGGCAGTCCGCTCTCAAAGACCTGGTTCACGGCCTTGCGCACGATGGTATAATATTCAGGCGCAATGTAGTCAAAGACCAAGGTGCCGAGAACCTTGTCCCTGTCAAGTCCGGTCTGGGTGCGGTTGACGAAAAGTATGCGCGCCTCGCGGTCTATGACAACGATATAGTCCAACGTATTGTCAATGAGCGACTGGAAGTGCCGGGTGATGTTCATCCGGCCCTTGTATTGCGAGGCGATTTCCTCTGAGAGGTAACTGACCGAGATGGATGTGCCGAAGAAGAAGAGCGGCCGGGTGGTCAGTTCGGCCATCGTGATGCCGCCTTCGTTGAGCGAGACGAGTATGTAAAAGGCGCTGACTAAGACGGTGATGGCGACCGATGCCTTGACGTTCTTGGCAATGCCCGCTATGGCAATGACCGCAAAGTAGGTGATGAAGAGTTGGTCGCTTTTTATACCGAGCAGGTAGATGAGCAAACTGATGAGCGCGGCGTCAAAGAGAAAAACCCAGCCCAGCAGGCGCTGGATAAGAAAATGCGTCTGCTGTTCAAAGAGATAGACAACCTGCGAGGCC
>JBFMDM010000164.1:0-4214 GCA_040753835.1 Planctomycetota bacterium | reverse complement strand
GTCCACTTACCGGACGAAACTACCGCCAAAGCTTTATACGGCGATAATTGGGCCAAGAAAGTAATTGATGTTCCGGACGCTTTCTTCACCAACTATACTGTTAACAGCAGTAAAACCATCACTTCCAGCGCTTATCCGCAGGGAAGTTTGATTAAACTGCCGAGCGCATCCGATGTATATTACATTGGCACGGACGGCAAGGCCAGAAAGGTTACCAACGAGGCCGCGTTTTTAGCTAACCGCTTTAAATGGGATTTTGTTATTACCACTGCTTCCGGCTTTACTTTGCCGGAATTGGGCGATAACATCGGCGGCGCTGAATCCGACTTGATTGACACTTCTTCCGGCGCGGGCGGCGTGATCGGTACTGGCACTGGTTTGAGCGTGGCTTTGGCCGCGAGCACACCGGCTTCCGCCACTATCCCTTCATCCGCTTCCAATGTTCCGTTCGCCAGTTTCAACTTTACCGCTTCCAGCGATGGCGCGGTGACTATTTCCAGTTTGAAGTTTATGCGCACCGGCGTGGGCGCGACCACCAACTTCATCAATATGTATTTGTATGAAGGCGAGACTCGCTTAACCAACGGACGCAGTGTCAACTCCAGCTCTAATCAGATAACCTTTAATGGATTTAATTACTCTGTCCCAGCTGGCACCACCAAAACTTTGACTTTGGTCGGTGATATTGACGCTTCTATAACCGGTAATCACGCGTTCTCCATTCAGGAAGCTAATTATGTCAGCACCACCGCTACTGTTTCCGGAAGCTTCCCGATGACCGGCAATACTATGAGCATCAGCGCTACTAATGTCGGCAAAGTAACTGTTACCAAGGGTTCTAACCCAGGCAACATTACCGCGGGCAGTAATGATAAAGAGTTAACTTCTTTCACTTTGGCTGTTTCTTCCACGGAAGACGCTAATATAGAAAGAGTAACTTTGTATCATGCCGGTTCAGTCAGTAATTCCGAGATTACCAACTTGGAATTGAAAACCGGCGGCGTTACCGTAGCAACCGCGAGCGAAATTCCAAGCAACGGCCTTGTTACTTTTGAATTTGCCACTCCGTATGAGATTACCAAGGGCAATTCCAAGAAGTTTTACGTTTACGGCGATGTCAGCTCTTCAGCCAGAGCCGCTCAGACCGTTAAGTTCTACATGGAATCTAATTCCGATGTAAGAGCTATCGGCCAGACATATAGTTATCCGTTAACCGTGGCTATCGGCACGACCGACAGCGCCAACGAAACCGGCACTGGTACTTATGACGGTTCCACTACCGATACTAAGTACACCACTACTTCTATTGAAGCTGGTGATGTGACCGTTACCACTAACGGCCCGGCCGCTACTAACGTGGCTGCTAATTCCGACGATGTAGTACTGTTGAATTTCTCTGTCACCGGCAAGGTGGACGCGGAAATCCGCAGTATGCAGTTAGAGATTCATGCCGCTAATTTTGGCGACGCGGATTTGGATGTCAGTGACACTACTGTTTCTTCCAACTACATTACCGATATTAAGATTACTGATATTGATACCGGTGAAATCGTCTGGGGTTCGGTTGATATCAGTTCTTTCTCTGACGCGGGCGGCGCTACCAATGATGGTGTCGGCTATACTTTCACCAACACCGTCACTTTGGAAGGCGGCGTTACCCGCAACTTTAAGGTTACGGCTGATTTAAGCTCCAGCTTGACAGCCGGTTCAACCTTGACCGCGGTTATCGGCGATGAAGCTGATGCTAATACCTTTACTGCTAGTGGAGTTAAAGCAACCGCTACCAACACTTATCTGACCAGCATCGTTCCCGGCACCTATACTTCCGGCAACCAGATGACTATTCAGACCGCCTCTTTGACTACTTCCCGCGCTACTATTGTTCCGTTAGCGCAGAACGTAGTCCGGGGCACTACCGGTGTGGAAGCGGCCAGCATCACTTTTGACGCCTCTTCCAGCGGCGCTGATGTTAAGGTTACCCAGATTAAGTTAAGCGGTTATGTTGATTCTTATTCCGGTACTGCCGCTTTGACCAAAGACAGCACCGCGCCCTCCGAGGGCACTTTGGAAGTTAAGGATGTAGTCAGCGCGGTTTATATTTATGAGCGCGCTTCTAACGGCACCTTAACTCAATTAGGTACAGCCGAAACATACGACACCAGCGGCGAAGCCACTTTTGACTCATTAAATTGGACTATTCCAAAAGAATCTTCCAAGATTTTGCTGGTGAAATTTGATATCGCGGCCGGTATTTCCACTATCCTGGATTACGGCGAAGACGATGTCGTGCGCGTGGCGGCTGATATTACCGATGTTTCCGCTGATATCGCGGCCGAAACATTGGATAAGGGCGTAACCGTTACTCCGTCCGGAGACGATACCCCGAATAATGCTGACGCCGCTACCGGCGCCCAGGTTACCGTCAGAGAAAGCGGCACTATTGTTGCCCAGGACGGTACTGAACCGGTATCCACTATGGTTGTGGCCGGCACCAGCAATGTTGGCTTTGATCAGGTCAGATTTACTTCCACTTATGAAGATTTGAAGATTACCAAGCTGCGCGTCAGTAAAAACGCGGGCACTATCGGCAATCTTACTTCCGTAACTTTGACCTATAAAGATCAGGCCGGCACTACTAAAACCGCTACCCAGGTCTTTAACGGCGATAACGCCGACTTTACCGGTCTGGATATCTATGTTAAGAAAGACGCGTACGCTTACGTGGATATCGGCGGCAATGTTAAGACTACTACCGATGGAGCGACCCCTGGTTCAAACGTCAGTTTGATTATCAGCGGCACCTCCAACTTTGAAGCGGTTGGCATTAACAACAGTTCAACCAAATTGACCGCTATCAGCACCAATAGCGCGACCGCCGGCAATTCTATGTATGTAGTCAAGACCAAACCGACCTTTACTACCCAGTCTTTGGACAGCACCACCTTAAGCAGTGGTGTGTCGCAGGTTATCTACAAGTTCAGCGTAACCGCTAATGCCGGTTCCGATGTCTTGTTAAAGCAGTTGCCGTTCCAGGTTAACGTCAGCGATGCCGACTCCGGAATGTATATGCATTCTTTCCGTCTGCGCCGCGTAGAATCAGGCAGCAGCAGCACTAACCTGAACGCCACTCTCGTGAACATCACCGGCGACGGTTATGCCACGAGTTCAAACAATGGTGTATTGAATACGGTTTATGGCACTTTGGGCTATCCTTGGGGTGATAACTCCAACAGCCGCACCATGGCCGCTATCTTTGACACCACTGAATCTCATACCGGCGTAACTACTGGCGACAGCAAGGGCGAAGAAACTGTCGGCGCGGGTACCACTAAGACTTACGAGTTAATTGCCACTACTGGCGGAACAGTCAGTACCGGCGACTCGGTCTCAGTGTACATGCCGGCTGACAGCCAGACCAGCTTTATCCAGGGCGATTTATTCTTTGACACTGATGACCCGGATAACTATCTGGCTTTAACAGCTGACAACAACGACGCTGACTGGATCTGGTCTGATAACTCTTCCGGTACTAGCCATAGTGCTAACTGGGAAAGCTCACCGTCAAGCGACTGGTATGGCGGCAACTTCTTTGCTGAAACCAGCGCGGTTTCCCGCACGAAGTAAGCCCCTTTCAGTTTGATTTAGACAGCATAGGTTGATCAGATAAAAAACCCGTCCTGTTTGCCCATTCGTTAATTTAGCGGATGGGCAACAGGCGGGTTTTTGTATTAGTAAGTAAATAGTAAATAGACAACCTTTGTGTCATAACCGGAGTTCCCGAACGAAGCGGAGACTATTCTCTTGTGTCATCGGGGGAATTCCTGAGCGGAGCGAAGGAATATCCGGGATCTTGCTATGATATTCGCGTAGGCGATAAAAGAGCCAAAGCCATGGTGGATTATTCGCCTAAGATCCCGGGTCTTCGCCCGGGATGACACAAAGAGGGCCATGGTGGATTATTCGCCTAAGATCCCGGGTCTTCGCCCGGGATGACACAAAGAGGGCCATGGTGGATTATTCGCCTAAGATCCCGGGTCTTCGCCCGGGATGACACGGAAATGGGAAGTTAAGAATGAAAGTTGAGAATGAAGAATGGGATTCTCAATTCTTCATTCTCAATTCTCAATTTTTTGCCTGTTTAACTTTTGTTTAATTTTTTTTCTAAATATGCTATTATATAAGCAATAATTATTAAATAACCCTTATGGCAACCA
>JBFMDM010000163.1:0-4218 GCA_040753835.1 Planctomycetota bacterium | reverse complement strand
AGGATTCCTACAGCCGCAAGTCCGTCAAGTCAACCAAGAAATCAGATATTGATTATTCACTGCTGGACGAGATATTTGAGAAAATCAGGGATAGATACGTTGACCCGAACCAGTACGACGTCAAGAAACTCCTGACCGCCGCGGCCAAGGGAATCGCCAACAGTTTGGACCGTTTTTCCGAATACGAGGATGAGGAGGACAAGAAAAAGGCCACCGAGGATATTTCCAAGAAATACGGCGGAATCGGCGCACACGTAAGCATGCGCGACGGCTACCTGACCATAGAGCGTCCGATATACGGCGCCCCGGTCTATAAGGCAGACATCCGCTCATTGGATAAAATCACCGAGATAGAGGGCGAGTCCACCCGCAATAAAGACCTTGAGAAACTGGTCAAGAAACTAAAAGGCGAACCGGGCACAACGGTCAAGGTCAAGGTCTATCGCCGCGGCTGGGCAAAAGAGCGGGAGTTTACCATCACCAGGGCGATTATCAACGTCGCCACGGCTCATTATTATATCCTGCCGGGCAATATCGGTTACCTCCAGATTACCAATTTCGCCACGGATACGGCCAGGGAAACGGCTAAATGCCTGCAGGAAATGAAACAGCAGTCGGTCAAGGCCATTATCATTGACGTCAGGAGCAACCCGGGCGGACTACTCAGGACAGTCAATGAAATCGTGGACCTGTTCATAGAAAGGGACAAGGTTATTGTCACGACCCGCGACCGGAAAGGCGTTGTTGCGGAATACAAGACGCAGAATGACGACAAAGTGGATGTGCCGCTGTATATGCTGATTAACGAAGGCAGCGCCAGCGCCTCGGAGATATTCTCAGGCGTGATGCAGGATTACCGCAAGGCCGTCCTGGTCGGCTCAACCACCTACGGCAAGGGCAGCGTCCAGCAGCCGATTGATATGGAAACAACCGACGGCAAAACCGCCCTGAAGATGACTATCGCCAAATACTACCTGCCTTCAGGCCGGTCCGTGGAAAAAGATAAGGACGGCAAGGGCGGCGTTGAGCCGGATGTCAAGGCATCTGCGGCGGAGCAGGATTTGGGCAAGGCGTCGGAATTCAATAAACTCCTGGATTCAGGCGAACTGGACAAATACTGGGATGAATATTATCCCAAGAACAAGTTGTTGCTCCAGACCCTGGCTGAAGACGACGGCGAGAACTTTGCGAACTACCCTGATTTTGACCAGTTTTATGGCCGGTGCAAGGCGCGCCTGGAAAAGGACGAGGTCCGCCAGGCGCTGAGAGAACACGCCAGGCGGAAGGTGGCCGACGAGCGCCAGAAGGAATTTATCGTGGACATCCAGGCCGATGTGGTCCTGCAACGTTCAATTATAGAGGCCTGCCGCTCAACGCAGGTGAATATCAATCCGGACACCATTCCGGCCTACAAGAAATTCTCTCACAAGTTTGATAACGGCAAGGATAAGGAAAGTTTGCTGAAGTGAAAATATTCGGCACAGACGGCATCAGGGATATTGTGAATCACGGATTCCTGAGGCCGTCGTTTCTGGATAAGTTAGGCCGGGTCATCGGCGCTGATATCTGTTCTGGCCACAAGTCGCCTAAGGCAATTATCGGCCGCGATACGCGGCCGTCCGGGAAAAGCATAGAGAAGATACTTTTCAATGCGCTGGCATCTTCAGCCGTGGCGGTTGACCGGGCCGGCATTATCTCCACGCCCGGACTGGCATATCTGGCCAAATGCGGGAAATACTCGGTCGGAATTATGATTTCCGCCTCGCACAACCCGGTGGAATACAACGGCATAAAACTATTCGCCTCCAACGGCCTGAAGATAAACGCCTCAATTGAGGAGCGGATGGAGGACCGGCTCCTGGACGCTTCGCTTCCCAAAATGTCAACGTCGGGAACTCATCCGCCGCCCGCAGGCGAGCCTCGCCCTAATGGCGGGCCGCCCGCCAAGGAAAGAGACGGGCTGGCCGTCCTTCGCCATTCCAAATCTCCGGCTTCGGAGCGGCGGCTGGCCGCACGGTATTTTGCGGATATCCCGAAGATTGTCCTCGGCGCTGAGACCGACATCCTTTCCCCGGGCTTCAGAATCGTCCTGGACTGCGCCAACGGCGCGCTGTCTGATATCGCGCCGGATATGTTCAGCCGGACCGGCGCAACCGTTATTGCCATCAACCGCCAGTCAGACGGGAAGAACATCAACTGCCGCTGCGGCTCGCTCCATCCTGAGGCGCTCAGGAAAAAGGTCCTGTCCGCCAAAGCACACGTCGGATTCTCGTTTGACGGAGACGGCGACCGGGTGATTATGGCGGACGAAAAGGGAAATATCCGGGACGGCGATTTCGTGCTCTACATCGCGGCCGGATTCCTGAAGAAGCGGCGGCTCCTGAAGCGCAATACCGTAGTCGGCACGATAATGACCAACAGCGCGCTGGAAAACACATTTGCCGGACAAGGCATCAAACTGGTGCGCACGCCGGTCGGTGACAAATACGTCCTGGACGAGATGCTGAAAAAAGGATTCTCAATCGGCGGCGAGCCGTCCGGACACATCATCTTTGCCGATTATTCCAAAAACGGGGACGGCGTCATCACAGCGCTGGTTATGCTCAGGATAATGGCCGAGGAGAACAAGACCCTGGGGCAACTCTCAAAGGGATTCAGCCGGTATCCGCAGATTATCGTTAATGTGCCGGTAAGCGCCAAGCCGCCTTTGGAGGAGATTGTGCCAATCAAGCAGGCCGAGGACGAAATCCACGACATCCTGCGCGGCCGGGGCCGGCTGGTCCTGCGATACTCGGGCACCGAGAACCTCTGCCGGATAATGATAGAGGGTAAGAGTTTGCCCTATGTTAAATCACTGGCCAATAAACTGGCCGGAGTTATAAAGAAAAGTTTGGGGTAGATATTAAAACGGTTTTATGGCATTCGTAACTTTTGTAACTACGAAGCGACAGCGTAGTCCCGCCCCAGCGGGATTGTAACCCATTGTAACTTCCTGTAACTTTTATAAGTATGTCCGACGGCCAGCCCCCTTTTGTCAAGACCTTTATTATGGCGCTCTCGCAGGCGCTGGGACTGCTTAACCGCCGCATCGGAAAACACCATCAAAGGGTTACCCATATTGCCTTGAATCTGTCGCGCGCCCTTGGGTTGAGCACAGGGGAAAACACCGCCTTGTTCTACGCCGGATTATTGCACGACATCGGCGCATTCTCATCCAAAGACAAACTGGAGATTATGGATTTTGACTGCGCCAATTGCCACCAGCACTGCGAGGCCGGGTTTGAGATGCTCCAGAGAAGCGGATTACTGCGCCAGATTTCCGGGCCCATCCGCTTTCACCACGATAAATATTCAGGCCCCAATCCTTCTGGACTGGCCGGTGATGAAATCCCCCTCTTAAGCCGGATACTCCACATCTCGGACCGTTTTGAGGTCCTGATTGATGATAACAAGGATATCCTGCCGCAATCAGGCCAGATTATAAACAGGATTGTCCAGTGCAAGGGCGTCTGGTTTGAACCGAGATTGGTGGAGACGCTCCAGGAAATAACCGCTTCCAGGGTATTCTGGATAGGTCTGATGCCGGAATTTGTGGATGATATCCTCAACGAATTCGCGCCGCAGGACGACCGAAAATTAACGGTTGACAATATGGTTGAGATGGCCTATATCTTCGCCCAGGTGGTTGACTACAAGAGCCATTTTACCCGGCTTCATTCGGTCCATGTGGCTGATATGGCCATAAAAATCGGCAAGGCGCTGGGCTGGTCAAAGACCGAACTGAAATACCTCCTTATTGCCGGTCTTTTGCACGACCTTGGGAAACTGGCTGTTCCGGACGAAATCCTGGGGAAACCGACTGCGCTCACCTCAAATGAATACGACATCATCAAGATGCATCCGTATTTTACCTATCTGACATTAAGCGCCATACCGGGCTTTGACGAGGTCGCACAGTGGGCCATCTATCACCACGAACGGCTGGACGGGAAGGGTTATCCGCTGGAGGTGGAGGCGGATAATATCCCGCAAGGGGCGCGGATTATCGCGGTGGCGGACCGCTTTATTGCCCTGACCGAAGACCGGCCTTACCGCAAGAAGATGCCGGTTCCTGAAGCGCTCAAAATACTCAAGGACGACGTCAGTAACAATATTATTGACGCAAAGATACTGGATGTCCTCAAGTCGGTAATCGCAAATCATTGTTAGAGCCCCTTA
>JBFMDM010000162.1:0-4240 GCA_040753835.1 Planctomycetota bacterium | reverse complement strand
CGGACGGGAACTCCAGCAGCTCTCGGCCTGTTTCGTGATGCCGGTGGGCGATTCTGTCGATTCTATCTTTGAAACCGTCAAGAACGCGGCCCGGATCCACAAGAGCGGCGGCGGCACTGGGTTCTCTTTCACCAACCTCCGGCCCAAAAACGACCGGGTCTCTACTTCGCACGGGCTTTCCAGCGGGCCGATTTCGTTTATGAAGGTTTTCAACGAGGCCACCGAGGCCATCAATCAGGGCGGATTCAGGCGCGGGGCCAATATGGCCATCCTGAACCACGACCATCCGGATATCATTGAATTCATTACCTGCAAAACCAACGAAAAGGCGCTGAATAATTTCAACATCTCGGTCGGCATCACCGAGGAATTTATGCGCCGGGCCGAACGCAAAGAGGAATACGACCTGGTAAATCCCCGGAGCAAGAAACCGGCCGGACGGCTTAATGCCCGCAAGGTCTTTGACCTGATTGTCAGCACCTCCTGGGCATCCGGCGAACCGGGCATTGTCTTTATTGACCGCCTGAACAAGACAAACCCAACGCCGCATATCGGCGCGATTGAAAGCACCAATCCCTGCGGCGAACAGCCGCTTCTGCCCTATGAGTCCTGCAATCTCGGCTCCATTAATCTTGGCAAGATGATAAGCCAAAGCGCTGCCAAATCCGCCAAAGACAACGGCGGATCCGCCTCTGGAGGACCGGCCGTTGACTGGGAAAAATTAAGGAAGACGGTGCACTTGTCGGTCCGATTCCTGGATAACGTGATAGAAGCCAACAATTATCTCTTGCCCGAGATAGAGAGGATGACCAAAGGGAACCGCAAAATCGGGCTGGGCATAATGGGTTTTGCCGATTTGCTTATTTATCTGGGCATTCCCTATAACTCGGAAAAGGCGCTGGAGACGGCCGAAGAGGTGATGAAGTTTATTTCACTGGAATCCAAGCGGGCCTCGCAGAAGATTGCCGAGGAGCGCGGGGCGTTCCCGAACTTCAAGAAAAGTATTTATGACCGGCCGGGCGGCCCGCTCCTGCGCAACGCCACGACCACCACCATCGCCCCGACCGGCACCATCAGCATCATCGCCGGCGCCTCCAGCGGGATTGAGCCGCTCTTTGCGGTTTGTTTTACCCGCAACGTCCTGGACGGCGCCAAACTGGTTGAGGTTCATCCGATATTTGAGAAAATCGCCAAGCGCGACGGCTGGTATTCCGAGGAACTGATGAAGAACATCGCAGCCCATAACAGCATCCAGTCAATGACAGACATCCCGGAAGACGTCCGCAAGGCCTTTGTCACGGCCCACGACGTCACGCCTGAGTGGCACATAAAAATGCAGGCCGCATTCCAGAAATATACTGATAACGCCGTGTCCAAGACCGTTAATTTCCCGCATTCGGCCACCCGCGAGGACATCACCGAGGCGTATTTCACTGCCTACCGGACCAATTGCAAGGGCGTCACGGTCTACCGGGACGGATGCCGGAGCGAGCAGGTCCTGACCACGGAAAAGAAGGCGCCGGAAAAAGCCAAGCGGGTTGAGGAAGAAACCCCGTTCAGCGCTGCTCCGCGTCCCAGGCCCGAACTGACCTACGGGTTCACCCGCAAGATAAAGACCGGTTGCGGAAGTTTATATGTTACGGTCAATTACGACCAGAACAACAAGCCCTTTGAATTGTTTAGCACGATGGGCAAAGCGGGCGGCTGTGCGGCCTCGCAATCCGAGGCGATTTCGCGGCTGATTTCATTTGCCCTGCGCAGCGGGGCTGATTTCCAGGAAATCATTAAGCAACTCAAGGGCATATCCTGCCATTCGGTGGCTTGGGGCAAGAACGGTAAGGTTCTTTCCTGCGCCGATGCCATCAGCAAGGCGCTGGAGTATTGCCTGGAGGGGTCATCCGCCGCCGCCCAGACCGGCACATCAGAGCCGGCGGTTAAGGCGGTTTCTGCGAAGGCCGCGGCTTCAGATGACGGGTCTTCACACGAGTCCGGCAACTCAGGCAAAGGGGCGCGTTCCACTACGGTGATGCATAAGGGCGCCTGCCCGGACTGCGGCGGCTCGCTTTCTTACGAAGAGGGCTGCGTGGTCTGCCATGCCTGCGCCTATTCCGAGTGCGGTTAGAGGTTGTTAGAGCGAAGCGAGTTACAACCTCTTATCCCGATAGTATTTATCGGGGATAGTAACCACAGATTACACAGATTTCGCCGATTTAATTCACGGCTAAAAATATGCTCCTCTTAGCCATTTATGGAAGCCCACGCCAGGCCGGCAACACCGATATCCTACTGGATGAATTCCTCAAGGGCGCCCTGTCCGCCAATCCGCCCCGCACTAATCAGCTGAGGCGGGGCGCTCTCGCTCCAACGGACACGGGCGGAGCGCATCTCCAGATGCAGAAGATATTCATCCGGGACCTGAAGATTACGCCCTGCCAGGAATACAACGCCTGCCTCAAAACCGGCAACTGCGTCATCCAGGACGAGATGAACACGCTTTATGAGCAGTTGTTGAAAGCGGATATAGTGGCGCTGGCCGCTCCGGTATTTTTCTATAACGTGCCGGCCCAGGTGAAGATAATCATAGACCGCTGCCAGGCGCTCTGGGCGCGCAAATATATCCTTAAGGAGACCCCGAAGCATTCCGGACGCAAAGGGTTCTTTATCTCGGCTGGCGGAACCAAGGGCGAGAACCTTTTTACCGGCACGGTCCTGACCGTGCGATATTTCTTCAAGGCGATTAATGTGGACTATTCAGGCGAATTGTTGTATAAGCAGATAGACGCCAAGGGCGCCATAAGAAAACATCCAACCGCGCTTAAAGAGGCATTTGAGGCCGGGAGAAAATTAGCCGGTAAATGAGGAGGTAAGAAAGATGCTAAAGACGCTGTTCCTAAACAAGCCCGAAATGAAGGCAATGGATAAACTAAAGGCATCCTACGGCGGAGCCAAGAAAATTACCAGGACAATAGAGGAGAAGCGTTCCTATGAATACCGCAGGAAACTGGCCGCGAAAAAAGGGTTCGGCAAATTTCTTGAGGAAGCCGAGGAATTCGCCCGGGCGTTTCCCAAGGCGGACGGCTTTATAAAGAAGAACAATATCCGGGTGCTCAGAAACGGCGTGGCCACCACCCAGGTCTCGGCCTGGCAGGGCTACAAGGTCACCCATAACTGTATGAGGCGGCTGGCCGGGAACGGCAAGGTTTTCCTGCCCAACGAGATGATTTCGGTTATGCCTTTGACTGAGGACTATGTTTACGGCGGCGACCTGCTGGCTACGTTGGCGATGTGCGAGAACATTATGGGCGCAAAATTCTGTTCCACCTCGCTCCTGGGCGTGCCCCTGCCGGCGCACAGGTTTGAGCGGCTTAAAAAAGTAACCGGCGCATCCTTTGATGTCATTGATGCGGCCAGCGGCGCCAAGCAACTCCGGATGAGCAATATGGGCACCTTCTTCGGAAACTTCTGCGGCATTGAAGTCGGTAACGATAACCACCTGGTTTATTTGGACAGCATCACCCGGACCGCCCTGGAGACCGGCAACAACTTTTTCCTTAACCCGAGTTGGTCCACCATTGCGGCCGGATGTTATTACGGCTACGACATCCCCAATATCTCATTCAAGATATCCTGTTTTATGGGACTGCACAACCTGATACAGTTCAGGGTATTACTGGGCATCCTTAAGGAATTCAGGCGCCGGGACGGCGCCACGCCGGTCCGGGAAATCAACCTGGGCAATGCCATTAATGCGGAGAAATTTATGGCCTGCTGCGACCTGGTCAAATCGGCCAAGATTAAGAACCTGTCGCTCACTGCGCACATTGTCATCAACGCCGATTTAGGCGCCCGTGACTATGACTGGTTTGCCAATGCCCAAAAAGTCCTGGACAAGGGTTATGATATGACCCTGAAATACGAGAGCGACGGCACCTGCTGTTCGGACGACACCATCGGCTCGTATTTTATGCCCAAGGAGGACCGGGAGGCCAAGGCCGAAGCCCTGGGCGAAGTCCTGTATAAGAAGGTCTTAAGATGCGACGAGGACGCCAAGAAACTCCTCAAGGCCGGGCACAAGGTCAGATTCGCAGGTATTTCAGAGGGATGATAAAGGGCAAACAAAAAAAGACGGGGCGCTCCGACATTATGTCGGAAACGCCCCGTTGCTTTAACGAACTTACGGTGTCGTCACGCCGACCTGTATGTGCAGGTATAACAAGCCGCTGGGGTCTATCCGCCAGGA
>JBFMDM010000161.1:0-4260 GCA_040753835.1 Planctomycetota bacterium | reverse complement strand
AGATACAAATGGTTTGGCCCTAATGAACTAAAAGATGGTTTTTATGCGCCTGAGACATCCGAACTCTGGTTCACAATCAATGATACGGATTGCAGTAATAATTCAGGTAAAATAGATATAGAGGTTGCCCTGTATAAAGGCCTTGGCAACGAAACAATGGAGCAAATGAAGGAAAGTCATAAGGTATCCATCAAAACATTCAAGAGAAATGATATAGCGCTGGTTTATTTTCCTGTGGCAGAAGGGAACTTTTTCGGCTCAAGGAGTCCAGAGCAAATCCCGTCTCTTGGCTTAACTAATCCAACGGAGTTGGTTGATCAGATTATAAACAAATCTACTCACCTGTTCGGATTTGATTTTTTCCTGTATTGCGAAAGCTGCGATAAACAGATTGTAGAAATTCCAGATAAGATAAAAAAACTCAATGCGGAGTGGGCGAAAAAAGTAACAGAGGCATACGAAAGAGGGAAAAAAGCAGGAGTTACTATTTTCATTGCCGAATTAGCAAAACCTATAATGGGACTGATATCAGGTGTTATTGGTTATACGTTATTAGAGATTGGATTGCCAGAATCAATGATAAATGTTGCCTCGCCTATACTTGAGCGACTTACTATGACGATGGTGCTTGACCCTGTTTGGAGCGAAATTATCAATCCGACTCTGGCAGACCTATGTTCTGAATCAAGTGCTTATTTGCCCCAGAAGTTAAGCGACATCAATGAACTGATGCCAAGAAAGGTCTCATACGATGAGATAGAAAAGGTGGTAATGGATACTGTTTTCCTCAAGACCGGGGTAGAGATGAAACTGGCCGGCATATTACCGGCCTTAGGAAAATCCGGCAATATAGAGGATTTCTTAGGCAATATCTTACAATCCGCATCATCCTTAATGTTTGTTCCAAATTCAGTAGATGGCAAAAAGCAATCGGGCAGTTTAGTTGCCGATGATAAATATGTAAATCAGTTGCTGGTATTAGAGGGGTTGGCCAAGGCGGACGATAAGGACAAGAATTTTCCGTTCAAGGAGAAATTCAAGAAGAGCGAGCAGAAAGCAAAAAGGTAACACTACGCCCCCAAACCCCGTTTGGAATATAGGCCGGCTGGAACGGTAGAATGGTTTTAGCAAAGTGATTTAAGTAGATTATGACTGATGAACCGAGGGTTTCTAACGGGACAGGTAACTTTACCGACGAGCAACTTGTTGAGACAACCTATTTTGTTCTATGATAATTTACGGCCAGAGTGACGAGAACCTGATGGACTGGGTTAAGGTCGGCCAATACGGCGCGCTTGAGGAACTCACCCGGCGCTACGAGAATAAGTTCCTGGCCCGGGCCTTTAAGTCCACCAGAAACCGCGCCACGGCCGAGGACGTCGCCCAGGAGACCATTGTCGCCATTATTGAGAATTGCCTATCCTTTGACCGGCGGATTGCCAGGTTCTCCACCTGGGCCTACGCCATCCTGGATAATAAGATAAAGATGGCAATGAGGGAAATCCGCAAGACAAGGATGAACGTCTCGCTCTCCTCGGTGGACGAAGACCGGGACGACCTGCTGGCCGCGGCTGATACCGCCTGGTTTGAGGATTGCTCCTCGGCCCGGCTGCAGAAACTCAGGGAGATGGTCTTAAAATATCTCAATCCGGAAGAGCAACTTCTTTACCGCCTCAAGGAGGAACAGCGGCTGTCTTATGAGCAAATAGCGCAAAGAGAGCCGTTTAAGAGCCGGGGTCTTAAACCCAGCGCCTTAAAGGTGCGCCGGATGCGCTATATCCAGAAATTGGTTGACGGCCTGGAGATGGAAAGTTATACTTTCAACTGCATTAAAGCGAAACCTAAAATGGAGGAAGAATGAAAAAGAATAAACCGTCCTGCAGAAAGGCCTGTGATAAGGTGGCCGTTGACCTGATGCACCTTGCAATGAACGACTACAGCGAAATTAATGACGCCAAGGGCCTGATGGACCATATCAAAGCCTGCAACAAATGCCGGATAAACCTGCACAAGATGAAAGAGGTGGACGTCTTCGCATTCCTGGCCAGCCCGCGCTCGGCCAAATACAAGAAAGGGATGAAGAAACTCATTGAAACGGCCAGGGCCAAATCCGGCAGCAACGGCAACCACAACAACTGCGATGACGATAAGGGCGATAAATAGCCCAAAACAGCTGTTTTTGCCGATTTCGCCTTTCGTAACCCCTTATATCTCAATCCCTTACGCCGGCAGGGGGGAGTCCCCTACCCCCCTTCAGAGAATAGCCACCTACCCTGCAAAGATTAGCCACCCGCCATTGACAGAATAGCCATCCGCCTTTGACAGATTAGCCATACGCCTTTGACAGAATAGCCATCCGCCTTTGACAAAATAGCCATACGCCGTTGACAGAATAACCATCCGCCTTTGACAAAATAGCCATACGCCTTTGACAGAATAACCATCCGCCTTTGACAGAATAACCATCCGCCTTTGACAAAATAGCCATCCGCCGTTGACAAAATAGCCATCCGCCATTGACAGAATAGCCATCCGCCATTGACAGAATAGCCATACGCCTTTGACAGAATAGCCATACCCCTTTGACAGAATAGCCATACGCCTTTGACAGAATAGCCATCCGGTCTTTAGAAAATAGCCATCCGGCTTGGCAAGAATAGCCACGGTGTGTTGAAAAAACTACGAATTGCTCATCTCATCCAACTCTTCCCTGAATACCTGGAATGTAATTTTGTCGTAGAGCACGAAATAGACCTTTTGCAGGTGTGTCTTCTTTTCCAGATATGTAATAACCTCATCCAGCATTATCCGGGCACAGCCGCCCACCGAAAACCCGGCTACGCCTGTGCCGATGGCCGGAAAGGCAATGCTTGTTATCTTATATTCCTCGGTCTTGAGCAGGGTATTCTTAACCGAGTTCCTGAGCGTATTGGCCGTGGTCTCGCCGCCCAGGGCCATGCTGGCCGCGTGTATTATATACTTTGCCTTGAGATTGCCGGCTGAGGTTACAGCCGCCTCGCCGACCCGGATGGTCCCAATCTTGTTGCATTCCTGCTGGATGGCCGGGCCGCCTTTGGAGCGAATCGCGCCGGCCACGCCGCCGCCCAGTATCAAATCATTATTCGCCGCATTGACAATGGCGTCCGCTTCCAACGCCGTGATATCTCCCTGCAACAACTGGATGCGGGCCAGAACTTCAGGTTTTATTGCCATTCTTGTATCCGGACAGGATTTTGTTGAGGTTGTCTTTTTCCGGTTCGGTGAGTTTGACAAAGAGAGGGTCGGTCCTGGAAATCTTTTCCCGCCTGATAATGGCCCGGCAGGTCTCCTTGATATACCGCGCGCCCAACTCCGAGATTTCCGATTCCACCGGATACATCCGAATCAGCGGAACCAGGGTCTCGCGGTTGCCTATCTTGGCCAGGGTCTCAATGATGTCGCCCGGCACCCGCTTTGTGCCGTCTCCCAACAGGGCCAGAAGGTCGTCCAGGGCAATGCTTGAACCCATCTCGCCCAAAAGACAGTGTATCTTCATCCGCGTCATCTGGTAAAATTCCATCTTCTTGCCCAAATCGGAAGACCACCAGCATTCCTCCTGGGCCGTATGCGAGTTGTGATGGTTGACGTTCCTGTCTATCTCGTCTATCCGCGCCTTGATGTTGCGCAGGTAATTGTTCAGGACCGGCGCCGCGCTTTTGTCGTTGGTTCTGATAAGCGTCTCGGAGATGTTCTCCATCTGTGCCACGTCGCGCGGGGTCTTTATCTCGCCTATCTTCCCCAGCGCCTCAAGCAGGACCGGCACGGCTGATTTGCCCATCACCTCCAGCGCATAGGTCAGATGGAAAACCACCGTGTGATGGGTCGTGTTCCTGACCAGCAGGTCAACCAACGGCCTGGTAATCACGTGCTGGTTTGTATTCAGATAGGCAATAATCTTCTGCCGGGTGGCATAGTCCTCTGAGAAAAGGTTCTGTAGAATGGTCTGGATTTCGGAATCGCTCAGGACCTTGGCGCTGTCCAGTTTCTGGTTCTGGCTGTTCCAGAGCGGCAGGTTGAGTTGGCTGACCTGCTCCGCCCCGAAGTTATCGGGACTCCCCGCTCCGCTCTCGCTGGAGCGAGGCGAGCGTTGCGACTCCGCCGGAGCGGTCTGTGTTTCAGGTGTTGTCGTATTAGACCCACCAGGTTCGTCCATAGTATTATTTCTCCCTACGAAACTATTATACAATAATTATTTATGCCTGCAACAAAACAACACGAATT
>JBFMDM010000160.1:0-4417 GCA_040753835.1 Planctomycetota bacterium | reverse complement strand
AGGCGCCCGGGACAGGATTTCATTCACTGCCACAGCCCCGGTCAGGGGCGAGCCCGCGGCCGTGCGGATGGGATATTATCTTGCTGAAGATACCGACCCGAGTATTATTGACGCCCAAAACAAGGATGGGCGCTCCACGACCACCAGGACTAAGCGCCAAATCTATGTCTTAAGAAGGGTGGCAACGGATTCCAGCGGTACGGAACTTGATTCGGTTGCCATCTGCCATTATGTGCTTTCATTCAATATTGAGGTCTATAACAGAACCAACAGGGAATTTCAGCAATTGAGCGAGGTTAACAATAATTATCCAATCGGCGATAGCCAGCCGGTAACCGAGCGGCTTCCCCTGGGACTGCGCATAACATTGAGGGTGGTGGCCAATGCGGCCGAGCGCCAGGAGCGCGTCTTTTCCAGAGTGGTCTGGATGCCGATGGGAGAGTAATTTGTCCAAGATGCCAGCATCAACTATCTTCTTTGCCGATACGCATCTTAATGTTTCAGAGCCGGCCAAGACGCAAAGGGTGATTAATTTCCTCAGGGGCAAGCCGTTGGATACGGTTTTTTACATTCTGGGAGATTTCTTTGACCTCTGGATTGGCCCGAGGCATATTGAACTGGCGGACTACAAAGACCTCCTGAATGAAATCAGGAAAATCACCGCCGCCGGTATGAAGATTAATTTTATTCCGGGCAACCGGGATTTTACGGTCGGGGCGGAACTCACCAACTTTGCCGGCATCAAGATATTATCCGAAATAGAGTCGATTATTCTGGACGGAAAGAAGGTACTGCTGTCGCACGGCGATTTATTCTGCACCGAGGACCGGAGTTACCAGACCTATCGCCGACTGAGCCGCGCTAAGATAATCAAATCGGCCTACCAGTCGCTTCCGGCCGGATTAGGAATGCGCCTGGGCAAAAAGGTCCGTGGTTACAGCGAAGAAGTGGTACCGCAGAAGCCGCTGGTCAGCCGCAATATTATTGATTCAGTCCTGAAGCGGTATTTCAGGAAGGGCTATGACGTGATTGTCTGCGGCCATATTCACCGGCCGGAGCGCCGGGAAATCCTGCCCGGAAAGACCCTGATTACCCTGGGTGATTGGCATGCAAAGGGCTCTTATGTGGAATATCGGAACGGAGAATTTATTACACGGATTGATTAAAACGGAGAGGGAGGGATTCGAACCCCCGGTCCCGCAAGCGAGACAACGGTTTTCAAGACCGCCGCTTTCAACCACTCAGCCACCTCTCCAATTTAGACCGCCGCTTTTTAGAGCCAGTTAGGGATTTTGACCCCGATGAAGTCGGGGGCAAAAGACCGTTACTGGCTCTTATCCCGACTACTTGTCGGGGCAACCACTCATGCACGCCTCCACGATAGATAATTTTACTTATGCGATAATGTCTTGTCAAGTTTGCCTGCCAGTTTGTTCTTGACCGCCTTTACTATGCCGTCCTTGTCAAGTCCCAATAATTCCAGAAGTTTATTTCTTGGGCCGTGCTCAATGAACCGGTCCGGGACGCCGATGGTGGTAATTTTATTAAGATACCGGCTTGTTTCCTGAGAACGGCTGGCTAATTCAAGGACCGCAGAGCCAAACCCGCCGATGATGCTGTGTTCTTCCAACGTGATAATAAAGGGCGTTTCCCTGAGCAATTGGCTGATTAATTCCTCATCCAGCGGCTTGGCAAATCGGGCGTTGACTACCGTTAATTCAATATTCTCTTTGGCCAGTTCCTCAGCCGCATAATAAGCCGGATAGACCATTGAGCCGTAGGCGAGCAGTGCGCCATCCTTGCCCTGGCGCAATGTTTCCGCCCTGGTTTGCTGTATGGGGACTTGCGGTGGTATTGCCGGTTCAGGCACAGCAGTTCTCGGATAGCGGATAAAGGTCGGACGGGTTGAATTGGCCGCAAAGGCGAGCATTTCTTTTAACTCCGCTCCGTCGCGTGGCGCCATCAGGGTAAAATCAGGGAACAGACGGCAATAAGCGATGTCATATAATCCATGATGGGTCGGGCCGTCCGCTCCGACCAGGCCGGACCGGTCAATGGCAAACACGACAGGATTTTTTTGTAATGCAATCTCGTGAAACAGTTGGTCAAATGCCCTTTGCAGGAAGGTGGAATAAATCGCTACAATCGGCTTGACGCCCGACTTGGCCATTCCGCAGGCCAGGCCGATTGCCTGCTGTTCGCAGATGCCCACGTCAAAATAACGTCCCGGGATTTTCTCCTGCAGTTTCACCAGTCCGGTGCCGTCCGGCATAGCGGCCGTGATGCCGACAATCTTTTCGTCCCGGGCAGCCAGTTCCACGATGCTTTCGGCAAAGACATCGGTATAATTCGGCAGTGAGTTCTTTTCTGACGAAATCTTGCCGTCCGCAACGGTTACCGGCCCGATGCCGTGCATCTTGTAAGGGTCGTCAATCGCATGCTGTGAGCCGTAGCCCTTTTCCGTGATAATATGAAGGAGCATCGGCCCGTGAAGTTGCGAAATGGTTTTGAGGTTATTAATCAGAACCGGGATATTGTGCCCTTCAATCGGACCGAAATAGCGCCAGCCCAGTTCCTCAAATATCGCTCCGCCCAGGGGCGATAATGCCGCGGCCCGGATATGATGAAATGCTTTTTCCATCTGCTGGCTTACCGCCGGTATATTTTCCAGCAAACTTGCCACATCCTTTTTTAGGTCAAGGTACAGGTAAGAGGACCTGAGTTTAGTAAGATAATTTGCCATTGCCCCGACCGTATGGGAGATGGACATCTTGTTGTCGTTAAGCACGACAATCATATTCTTTTTCAGGATACCGGCGTAGTTGAGCGCCTCCAAACTCATCCCGGCCGTCAGGGCGCCGTCTCCGCAGACCGCTATAACCTTTCGGTTTATCCCGGCTACGTTGTCGCCTGCGGCAATGCCCAGGGCCGTGGAAATGGCCGTGCCGGCATGGCCCACCGTGAAGGTGTCATACGGGCTTTCCTCGGGATTGGTGAATCCGCTCAGGCCCTGATGCAGGCGGATGGTGTCAAACCTGTCCTTACGGCCGGTTAATATCTTGTGCGTGTAACACTGGTGGCTGACGTCCCAGATGAGACGGTCGTGCTCCAGGTTAAAGACATAGTGCAGGGCAATGGTCAGTTCCACCACGCCCAGGTTGGAGCCGAGATGCCCGCCGTTCTTGAAGGTGACATCAATTATTTTCTCGCGGATTTCCTGGGCCAATAGGTGGAGTTTATCTATGGGGAGTTTCTTCAGGTCCGCCGGATTATTTACTTGTGCGAGAATGCTTTCGGACATTATGTATTCCTTGTCAGCAGATAATCAGACAGTTCTTTGAGTTTATCCGCTTTTTTACCGAACAGGGCGAGTGATTTATTCGCCTGTTTGATTAGATATTCGGCTTCTTCCTGAGACGCCTTTAGTCCCTTCAGGGCCGGGTAGGTCAGTTTATTCAGTTTGGCATCCTTACCGGGCGTCTTGCCCAGTTGTTTCTTTGAGCCGTTGACATCAAGTATATCGTCAACTATCTGGAATGCCAGCCCGAAATTCCGTGCATAGGAGGTTATAGCCGCCAATTGCCTGCCCGAGGCGCCTGCGATTATCGCGCCGCCGCGGCAAGAGGCGATAATCATCGCTCCGGTCTTGCGCAGATGTATCTCTCTGAGTTGTCGTCCGGTCGACCTGTTGACCGGTAGACCGGCCGACAGAATATCCAGCACCTGACCGCCAACCATTCCGACTGAGCCGGCCGCTTTGGATAACTCGCCCACCAATTTTGCTACTATGGATTTATCCTGTATCTTATCGGCGATTAACTGGAACGCATAAGTCAGCAGGGCATCGCCGGCTAAAATTGCCATCCCCTCGCCGAATACCTTGTGTGAGGTTGGTTTGCCCCGGCGGAAGTCGTCGTTGTCCATTGCCGGCAGGTCGTCGTGAATCAGCGAATAAGCGTGAACCATCTCCATGGCGCAGGCATAAGGCATTACCTTGCTGTTCGGCGCACCGAGCAGTTCCCCGGCCATCAGGGCCAGGACTGCCCTCAGGCGCTTGCCGCCGTTTAACACGCTGTAGCGCATTGCCCGATGGATTAATGGCGGGAATACCGAGGCAGATGGCAGGTATTTTCCTAACGCCTTGCTGACCAGACCTTGCTTTTGGGAAAGATAGTGTTCCATTAGAACATCTATCTAAACTTCGCCAGTAGAAATATCAAGATTTAAGATATATTATTTAGGCGCGGGTATTCGTTATTCATAAATATATTGGGACCAGTTATCATAAATTTTGCAGGACGGGGGAGTAATCTTTAAAGGGGGGCAGAGGGCATACCTCTCCACGGCTCAGGGTAACCCTCTCCCTCCCCCAGGCATTCCTTAACCGACTCTATTAATATTATCGTATCTGTTAGGA
>JBFMDM010000159.1:0-4450 GCA_040753835.1 Planctomycetota bacterium | reverse complement strand
CCTCAGGAACAGTTGTCCGTTCTCCATATAATATCCGCAATGGGACTTTAACGGAGTCAACGGCTCAACGAATTCCTCATAGACCGTGTCGTCTCTCAGAGCCGACAGGAAGCGGTTGATGACGGTATTCTCGGTGGCAATCCTGGTCGGATTGTACTCTGAATACACGATGGCCGAACCGCTCTGAATCAGCCGGGAAACAAGACCGGTCCTGACTTGAGGCGTCAGGCCGACCTTAGCAATATTAACCGGACCGCCGTAGAGGATTTTGTCACCTGACCTGAGTATATCAGGAGTGACGATATCGCCTGAAAGCCACATAGCCGCAATAGGCGCCACGCCCCGGCGCCGGATTTTATCGCCGGAAAACCTCAAGGTTCTCTCGGCTAATCCCTGGGCCATAGCGTCCTTGGCGTTGTCTATGGCCGCCTTATAGCGCTGGCCGATATCCTCCTCTATGCTCTCATAAATGTGAGCCACGCCGGCTTCATAATTGGGATACGCCCGATTCAGGTTTGACTGGTGCGCATCCTTGACGCTCTCGGCATCGGTGTCCGATTTCTTTGACCTGAAGGCCGGATTGATGAACGACTTCCACCCCTGGGCCGCCGGATTGGCTATCTTCTCCAGATAGGCCTTCAAATCCGGGATTTTGAGTTTCAGTTTCTCAATGATGCGCGGGGTATGCAGTTTCATACTCTCGGCCCATTGGTCTATGATTCTCTGGGGCGGCGGTTCTACCACCGGCACGAACAGGTCCAGACCGCTTATATTCGTTACTGGCATATTTGTAATCTCCTTTGTTCCGATAATTCTTATCGGGGTTGTTTTGGAGTTCGGCGAGGGGCAATCCGGCGCCGGATAGCCCGCCGAACCGGAAGCAAAGTTATTTCTTCGCCTTATCCCGAATCACGGCAAGGACGATTTCCAAAACCGCCTTCAGGATTCTTCTCCAAAAAACTTTCATAATGGTTTCCTCACCCGTTTTGGTTCGTTTACGGCTTCACTGCCAAACGGGCGTTAAACAGCCAGCCGCATCAAGACAAGCCCGAACAACGGTACTGACGCAATACCGTTGGCGTCAATCAGGCCGCCTCTATGTATAAAGGAAGTTTCTAAACCCTGAATTTCTTAGCCAGACGGGATATGATTTCCTGCTTTGTATTATGCGCCAGCCGCCGGTCTTTCATAATTGAAAGCAGATGCCAGTAAATGTCGGCAAACCGCTCATCCAGACCGCCGTATTTCTTCTCAGGTAAGCGGCCGTATATCTCTTCCATGTCCTTCCAGAGTATCAGCATAATAAGTAATATGACCGTCGGCCTGGTAGCCCGGCCTGACTGGTAGAGTTTAACCAGGTCGTCCAGTAAGGTGTTTGGTATTGACGCCGGGTCTCTCTCAATGAGAATCATCAGGTCAATCAGCCGCTCAAACCGTTGCAGATAAGGAAGCACCGGCTTGAATTGCGTAAACTCCGCCTCAAACCCGCTTTCTTTGGTCCGCTCGTAGAGGTGCTTGTAGAGGAATTCATACGAATTCACCTCATCGGGCTTTTTCTCTATAGCCATCATACTATACTCCTTATCAGGCAAGTTATCACCGGCCCTAATTGGCCAGTGAGGTTGTCCTGACATCGTCTAATGGCGAAATTTCGGTGAAAAGGGACGAAAATCCGACGTGATTTTAAGAGCCCGTTATAACGTCTTGTAAATAAAAGGGTTAGGTGCAGGGAAATTATGGGTGTTTTTAGGAAAGGACTATTTTAGTAAGGGCTATTTTTCAGAAGCGAAATCAGATGGGGAAGGGGGGTAGGGTATATACCCAGGGGGATATACCCTATATACCCCCCAGGGGGTAGGGTAGGGATATACCCCCCTTGTCGTAGGGATACACCCCCCTTGTCCACGGGATGGTATGGTGATGACGTTGGGGTATATACCTATAGCCGATGGGATATACCCTGCAAGCCGATGGGAGATACCCCTTTAGCCGGCAGGAGATACCCCTGATGCGGCTGGGATATACCGGCTGGTGCGCTGGGATATACCGGATTATGTGCTGGGAGATACCGGAAGCGCTGGCGAGAGATACCCCAAGTGCTGACGGGGGATAGTGTGCTGTCATCCGGCTGGTCGGTTAATGCTTGGACCACGTCCACCACTGAAAACCACCATTCGTTGTTATGAATGGTTTTCCTGATATTCCTGCCCCGGAAAATAACGACCTTGGTAACCGGTAATTGTTTACTCATAAATACTTCCTCCTGTGTCATCTACCTGTTCGCCACGCCCCACTTGACTAAATACTGCTCAATCAGATGGTCTTTTTTGGAGTCGCTTAAGGTGTTTTTGTTGGGCACGGAGAGATTGAAACTTTTGACCAAGCCCTTTTGCACGCCCTCAAACTTGACCTGCATTCGGACTCTTTTTATCACGGCTGTGGTTAAATCAAGTTTGAGCAGGCGGATGCGCTCCTTGAGCCCTTTGACTGAATTTATCTCAACGATGTCTCTGGTCAGGGCATCGGGCTTAAACCTCAATGCCACCACCCGCACCGATGAAATCCGGTCGGCCGGGTCGGTCGGAAAATCCGTTGGCTCTAATTTTTTCTTGAATTGGTTCATATCGTAGATACGTTCACTTCCGCTGGCAAAGTGATGCTCATCGCCTAAAGCGAGTTTGGCATAGTCATTCTTGGCGGTTTCAATAACGGGTTCGGTCCGGGCCTTGACCTTTAACTTGCCCAATTTGGGATAATAAATCAGCAATGCCTCTAAGACCGGCTTGTCTTTCTTGTCCTCGGGCTGGTTGGTCTTGTCGTCAAACCGGGTGACGTAGGTAGGCGGCGCCTCGTAATAGACGAGATACGCCTGGCGGTCCGCGGTCTTGTAATTCTCAATATGCACCCGGCCATAACCCTTGCTCTGGTTCTGCAGGAGCAGTTTCCAGGCATCGGTCAGGGACTGCTTTATCTTGGACCAGTCCCGGGGCTCTTTGGGCTTGGCAAGGTAATCCGCAAAACTGGCGTAGGTCTCAAGGTTGGTCCACTCGCAGGCGGTCAGGAAGGCGTCCTTGTTTTCCATTAAGATAGTCAATGCCCGGTCTTCGGGCATCATATCGTCGTCCCAGACCAGTTTGAACGTCTTGGCCGCGGCCTCTAATGTCTCCTGGGCCGAGAGTCCGGATAGACCATTGACCTGGCGAAGTTCATCCTCAATCTCCTCGCGTTTCTTGGCCGGTATCTTGTAAAACTCCTCCAGCAGGTCGTCCCTCAGACGCCATTTATCCCGGATATAGGCATCCCAGGCAAAGTCATCCAGTACTTTATGCTTCTTGAAATACTCGTAAAGCAGGTTGGGATTAAGCCGTCCGAACAACGACTTGGGCGTGGAATAGGAACGTTGATGCAGTATCATAAATACTCCTTGCTATGCGCGCTCGGTTTGAGTGCCTTCTTTGATGTGATAGTCAATCCTGTTTTTCCGACAGAATTTAATCACGGTTGACGACATACTATTGTAAAACTCCCTGGCATGCTTAAATCTGGAAACATTACCGTTGTAGTTTAACCGTCCGAAAACAATTCGGTCCACGAATGCCACTGCATCCAGTATTTCGCTTAAATTCTGCTTAATCAGGTTGGGCGTGGGATATGGCTCTATGCTCACCCATGTCTTGAAACCTTTTTTATGCAGATGGAAAAGCGACTTAATACGGTCGTTAAATTTGGATGAATGTGGTTCAAAGTCCTTCCTAAATTGCTCATTTAATGAAACAAGAGTAATGCCGTACTCGTTATTCTTACTCAACCCGTTCCGATTAGCCAGTTCTTGGGGATAAACGCCCTTAGTTAATACCGTGCACCGGATGTGATGATTATTGAGTTTATCAATAATTCGCAAACTTAAATCAATCACGGCATTTTGCTGATACATAAACGGGTCAGTGGTAAAGCAGAGATGGACATAGTCAATAACATTCTTGTATTTAGGTATTTCCTTATCCAGGAGTTCCATTGCATTGGAGACAATCTTGGGCCGGCACCAGTCATTATAGGTCTTGACTGTGCCGCATCTTTTCTTCAGCAGATAAGCATAGCAGGGGTACTTACAGCCGTGCGAGCAGCCCTCTATATGATTCAGGCAGAAATCGGCGTATTCAACCCCGCTGCGGTAGAGCAATGATTTTTTTTCAATCCTTTGCATAGCAAGTTACAAGTTAGTATCTTGATTTGGTTTCTTTAGTGTTTTTTATCTTTAGGCGGGCAGGGGTCTGGTCCGTAACTGTCCTTATCACGGATTTTGCCATGCCGGTTGTGGATAACTAATTCTGACCTTTCTGCTTTAGCCCTTTTCTCGCCTACATTAATTGCTGCGCTTTGAGTTCTATGGACTGAGCCAACCCGGTCGCGGTTTTTGGGGGATTATGCCCCAAAATATAAAAAAACCACC
>JBFMDM010000158.1:0-4476 GCA_040753835.1 Planctomycetota bacterium | reverse complement strand
ATTTCGCCGGCTGCGCCTAATTTTATCTTGCTGATGATTTCCCAGATGGAATTGAGTTTAACCTCCGCGACCAGCGTTCCGGCCGGGCCCTGGATTCCGTTAATGGGCGCACTGAGTGTGATATACGGCCGGTGCTCGGCTGAGAAGTAGACATTTCCGTCTGCCCCGCCTTGCGGGGTCGGTTGGTCGGCCTGTCTCGCTGCAATATCGGACGAGGCGAGTTCTTTGCCATCAGGCGAGACGATGGCCGCCCGCTCAAAGAGATGCGGGTAGTCGGTAACCAGGCGGTAGAGCAGGAATTTCTGCGTGGCGGCGTCTTTGATATCAAGCGCGCCGATGGCGCCGGCTGTGTTGATGAGGATGTCCTTCGGGCCCTGCACGCAGTTATCCAGTTGCGAGGCGGTGTTGCGGACAATCTCGCTGTAGTCGCGCAGGACCGAATCCCGGACCGCGTTCCGGCTGGCGCTAATCAGCAGGAATCCCAGGATAACCAGCGCTCCGGCTGTCAGCCCGGCAAAGGCCAGGCCTATCTGCTGCCAGAGCCGCCGCGGGGTTAAGATGTCTAATAGTTTCATAATGTCATACTACAACGCCCCGCGCTCGTAGTCCATTTTCAGCAACTGCGGGAAGATTTTTTCGTAATACTCCTTGTCGCAGGCCCGTTTGGTGTAATCCCCGTGCTTTAACCGGGCTATATACCTGCAGCCGCCGCCGCACATCGGCACATACGGACAATCAAGGCACTCCTTCCAGGGTTTGAGCGCCAGGAACTCGTCATATCGGCTGTTAAAGCGCGGCTCGCGCACGTTCCCGACGCGAAACTGCTCACGGCCCGCGAAGGCCTCGCACTTGTAAATCCCGCCCATCGGGTCAATCACCAGCATTGAATCGTCCATCGTCATCGGGCAGGCATTGACCTGAACCGACGAGGGCGTATTGTAGCCGCGCTGAATCAACTCTTTTTCCAGTTTGATGCCCTGTTCGGCTAATTCGCCTGAGAGTTTGGTGCAGCCGACCTGAGCGCCCCTACGGGACTCCTTTAGGTCGCCGCCTAAGCGCGACACGACCGGCGCAAAGAGGACACGGGCGATGCGCTTATTTAAGTTTTTTTGCTCCAAATAGTCAAGCAATCGGTGCAGTCCGGCAAGGTTGTCCTGGTCAAAGTTCGCGCCGAGTTCCAGTTTAACGATGTCGCTTACCGGAAAGACATTGGCAACGATGTTCTCAAACGAGCCGCGGCCGTCTGCAAACGGCCGTCTTTTGTCGTGCGTCTCCTTGTCGCCGTCTAAGGTGATTCTGATGCTGGTCAGTCCGAGTTTGGCTAATTGCTCAATAATATCCTTCTTGACCAGCGAGCCGTTGGTTATCATACCGAATGAAAACTTTATGCCGCGCTCAGCGGCCCATTGCTTAAGCGCCGTGGCAATCCTGATGATGGCCTTCGGGTTCATCAGGGGCTCGCCGCCGTAGAACATCAGCCGCACCTTCTGCGAATTTTTCTCAATGGCCTTGCGCTTGAGGAATTCTATCACCTCATCCGCGGTCTGGTCAGACATCGTGCGCTCATCGCGCACGCCCTGTTCAAAGCAGTAGGCGCAGGCGAAGTTGCACTTGAAGGTGGTCAGGACCGTGGCGTGCAATGGCCGGGCCCGGAATTTGATTTCCTCAAACCAACCCTCCAGCGCCTGGTCTTCGTCAATCCTGTCGTCAACAATTATGCCGGAATCGGCAAGGATGCCCAGCGCGGTCTGCAGGTCTGCTGGTCTGCTGGTCTGTTGGTCTAACTGACAGATATTCCCGATAAACTCCCTGGCCTGCTTATTTACGCCCAGGACCCCCTGGGTCCGGGTGTTGTAGGCCAGCGCATCGCCCTGGCTGTTGTAATTGTCGTAGAATAATGTATATTTAGATAATTTCATAAAGTATCTTTTCGCCGGGGAAGGAGGGGGCTTCTGGGTTGCAGAAACCCCCTCATATATTACTCGTCTCCACCCAGGGACGCAAAGGTATATTTCGGGCAGCAGCCGACCGCCTCGGTCGTTTCCTGGCCCTTACGGATTACTTCTATCTTCAACTGGCTCACCCCCTTTACTTGCTGTTAGCCCGTCAGGGCGTTATCCGCCGAAGGCGGATCCGCCTCTGGCGGACAGCAAGTTATCCCGATGAGCGTAGCGACATCGGGACTACATTGCCTGCCCTTACGAGCCGAGTTACAACCTCGCCCATCCACCTGCAGAGAGGACAGGCCCTTGGGTGAGCCGCGCGGCAACACTACGAATTACGAATCTCCGAATTACGAATAACCCACTGGGTTATCCGGTAGGTAATTCGTAATTCGCCTATTCCCGCCCATTGGGGCGAGGCTCGCCCCCAAAGGGGGCGGCGTTATTCGTAGTGGTCTTCCAGTCCTTGATTGTATAAAACGGCATAGCCGCCGAAAAGAATTCCTCTGTATTGCCGAACCCGTGCCTGATGGCGGCTAAGTTCGGATGGTTATAAAGAAACAGCCCGGACTGGTCTTCATAGACCATGCGGTGCAACTGGTGGTATAATCTTGTCCGGGACTGTTTGTCTATTGTCCGGTCGGTCTCTTCAAACAGTGCGTCTATCTCGGGGTTGATGTATCTCCATAATTTGTCCTGCCTGGTTTGTTTATCAGAGTGCCAGGATGGCTCTAAATCAGCCAGAACCCTGATGCTGGTAACCGCGGCCCCGGCCGAGGCGACTAATTCCTTATCCTGGTTAAGATGGTCATAGGAGACGATGTCTATTCTGACGCCGATTTTATAGAGGTCCTGATAGACCAGGCGGGCAATCTGCTCGGTGGTGCGCTCGCGCGGGTCAACTAACAGGGTGAATCTTAGCGGAGTTGCGACATCTTTTAATAATTCCATCGCCCGGGCCGGGTTATATTCCAGGGGCTTCACCTCCGGATTAGAAAACCAGGCGCCCGGCAGGAACGGACCAGTGGACTGCACGCCTAATCCGCCGTCCACTTTCCTGATGATTTCCGGGATGTTGATGGCCTGGGCCATTGCCTGGCGGACTTTACTCACTGTTAGCGACGAAGGAGCGTTACAGTGAGTTATCCCGACAGTATTTGTCGGGATTTCATTTTTAAACAGCGGATGAGCCGGGTTGTAGTCAAGGATGTAGGTATAGATGGAGGGGAAGCGATAGGTGCGGAATGCCGGGTCGCGGCTGACCGTCTCGTATTGCTCTGGCGAGAGGAAAAGAGCGAAATCAATCTCGCCCTTCATAAAGGCAGAAAAATATTCCGGGAAGGTGTCAAATCCGCGTGCGATGATGCGGTTGATGAGCGTAGAGCGTGGAGCGTTGAGCGTAGAGCGTTCATCCCGATATGCATCGGGATTCCGCCCCTTCGGGGCTTCATAATAATCTTCGTTGCGCTCCAATATGATGCGGTCGTCCGCGGTGCGCTCCTTGAACCTGAACGGGCCAGTGCCGACCTGCGCGCCGGCTGCATCCGCCGAATGTATCGGAAAATTCATCAGGTTGATGAACGAGGCCTGGGGCTCTTTGAGCGTTACCCTGAATGTCCGGCTGTTTTCAGCGCAAACGGTCTTTATCATACTATAATTATCCCGCCAGGGGGAGTTGGTAAAGGGGTCAAGGATTGCATTATATGTAAAGGCGCAATCCTCTGATGTCAACTCTCTGCCGTCGTGGAACCTGACCCCTTTTCTTAAGTAGAATGTCCAGGTCAGCCCGTCCGGTGATGTCTCCCAGCGCTCGGCTAATGCCGGCTCCGGGAGCATCCGGCTGTTGATTCTTACCAGCGGACTATAGACCAGGTCGGCCAGATTGACCGAGATTGTGCCGTTGGAGACAATCTGGTTGATGGAGCCGGGCTTACCGCCCAGTCCGCCGATACGTAATGTTCTATCTGCCTCCTTTTGCTCGGCGCATCCGGCCATGCCTACCGGCAGGCAGGCGCTAAGCGCTAAACATAGGAGCAAATACCGTGCCAGTTTGCGGCTGAAGAGGCAAAAATCTTTCATAAACTGTATGGCGGTAATTATAACCTGCTGTAAAGCAAGGGATAAGGAAAAAATGACAAAATCCGGTATTTTCCGGCGGATAATCCGGGCAAGGGAATAGGTCTGCGCCGGAGAGGATTTTATGCACAAGAACTTGTGCATGAAATTAGAATGCGTATTTTACGCCGAGTTCAATGCTCCGGCCGGGCATTGGCAGATTTGCGGCTATAATTTATTGATACTGTTAAAAACCTTGATATAATAATTTTATGAAGAAGAATGATAATTACCGGAAGAACCGGGATAAAATCCGCAGATATCAGGAACTTTATTACCTTAAGAACCGGTAAAAAATCCGAATATATAAACAACTCTATTACCAACGGAACAAGAAGAAAATAGATAAACAATGTAAACTTTATTTTCTGCATAACCTGGAGAAAGTCCGTGAACGACGAAAACTTTATTACCTGAA
>JBFMDM010000157.1:0-4515 GCA_040753835.1 Planctomycetota bacterium | reverse complement strand
TTATCCAGTTTGGAGAGATTTTCCTCAACCAGCGCCTTCTCATCTGTTAACTTGGCCACATCGCTTTCCAGTTCGGTCCGCTTGGTTGTCAGTTTATCGTTCTGCTCGTTAAGATTCTTGATTTCCTTGTTGCGCGCGTCCAGGTCGCCTTCCAGTTTTGTCTTATTCTTGATGAGTTTATCGCGGTCTGAGGTTATGGTGTTCTTCTCCTCGGTAACTTCAGAGAGTTTGGCGCTTGCTTCCTTGATTTTCTGGTTGGCTTCTTCAATCTTCTTATTCAGTTTTGGTATGTTGACGAAGGCGAGATACCCGTCCATAGCGCCGAAGAGCAGGACGAAGATAAGCAGGAGCAGGACCATATAGGTCAGTCGCCTGGCGCCTTTGGATGTGTCGGCCTTGGAATAACGCGCCTTTTGTTCCGGGGTTTGGGGCGCCGGTTTGGCGGACTTCAGCGCCGGTCTGGTTAATTTGGGAGATGGCTCAGTGGTCGGCGCTTCGGCTTCAGACGCGGATGTTTCCGATTCTGGCGCTGCCGCCTGCTCTGACTCTGGCATCTGTTCTTCTGCCTGGGGTGCGGCCTCGGGTTGCTTCATTTCCTGTAGCGCATCTAATGGAAGTCCGGTATTTTCATCTGGCATACTCTTAACCTCCTGTTAAACTGAAGAACTAAAAAACCAGGAAACGGAAAACTAATATATTTTTCAGTTCCGCAGTTTTGCCTTATAAAAGCCAAATATCTTTACTATGGTCAAGAAAAAGTTGGAAATAAATATCTATATGAGTTATAATGCGTCTATGATTCCTTTATACTGGAGATTGGTCAAGGTCATCCTCTTTGCGGTGTGCCGGTCCGTGCGTTTTGGGGTGGTCAATGCCGGCCCGGCGCAACAAGCAGTGCCGGACCGGAACCGCGACGCCATATTCGTCTTCTGGCACAACAGGATGTTCTTTATGACTTATTTTATGAAGATACGCTACGTCTCGCGCGGACACCGGCTGGTGGTCTTCTCCAGTTACAGCAAGGACGGCGAGATAATGACCCGACTGGAATCATCGCTGGGCACCTCGGTTATCCGTGGTTCTACGTCCAAAGGAGCTATCAAGGGCCTGATTAATCTCCTGCGCAAGGCGCTGACCGGCTATTCGCCCGTGATTACTCCGGACGGCCCGCGCGGGCCCAAGTACGAAGTCCAGGACGGCCTGCTCTTTCTGGCCCAGAAGACCGGATTCGCCATCATCCCGGTTTCCTGGAATGCGACCAAATTCTACCGGTTCAAATCCTGGGACAGTTTTATGATACCGCTTCCCGGCGCAGAGGTAACCGTGACCTACGGAGAGCCGGTCATCGCCAGGCCAGGTGAGGACAAGGAATCGCTCCGCAAGCGCATCAGGGACGCGCTAATGAAAATTACCGAAGATTAATACAAATCGCAACCACAGATTGCACAGTTTTCACAGATAGATTCGTAATTAGAGGATTAGTGATTCGTAAGGTCGTTCATCTTATTTCCTTGCATTTCTCTGATATTATTGCTATAATACTGAACTTTAGGTGTCCCAAGAGACACTGTGGGGTGATTTATAGATATAGAAAAGGAGATACCCGCCATAGGCGGGTCTAAGAACCGGTGAGTCGCCCCTATGGGACTCCAACTGGCTCTAATATATGAAGAAAACCTCGTATAATACCAAGATACGCAATATCGCCATCATCGCCCACGTGGACCACGGCAAGACCACGTTGGTGGACCTGATGCTGCGCCAGAGCGGCGTATTCCGCCAGAACCAGGAGGTCTCCGAGCGCGTCATGGACAACCTGGACCTGGAAAAGGAGCGGGGCATTACCATCGCGGCCAAGAACTGCTCCATCACCTGGAAGGATGTGCGCATCAATATCCTGGATACGCCCGGCCACGCGGATTTCGGCGGCGAGGTGGAGCGCAGTTTGAGTATGGTGGACGGCGCGATACTTCTGGTTGACGCGGCCGAGGGCCCGCTGCCACAAACCAGGTTTGTCCTGAGAAAGTCGCTGGAAGCGGGTTTGAAGATGATTGTGGTCATAAACAAGATTGACCGCAAAGACGCCCGGCCCAAAGAAGTCCTGGACGAAATCTACAATCTCTTCATAGACCTGGAAGCCCATGAGAAAGACCTGGACTTTCCCGTGCTTTACGCGGTCGGCCGCGATGGCATTGCCCAAAAGACACTGGAGGAACAGGGCAAGGACCTGGCTATCCTCTTTGACACTATACTCAATACCGTTCCGCCGCCGTCCTATCATCCGTCCGAGCCGTTTCAGATGCTGGTGGCTGACCTGGATTATTCCGATTATGTCGGCCAACTGGCTATCGGCCGGGTCTTCAACGGTTCAGCCCGCTGTAACGACAACCTGGTCTGCATCAAGGAGGACGGCAAGGCGCTGCCTCTGCGCGTGACCAAACTCCAGGTCTATAACGGCATCTCCATAGAGTTGGTGGACGAGGTCCATCCTGGGGACATAATCATCCTGGCCGGCATTGAGAATGTATCCATCGGCGACACTATCTGCACTGAGAGCGTGCCCAAGGCATTGGCCCGCATCAATGTGGACGAGCCGACCGTGTCAATGGCATTCACCATGAACACCTCGCCGTTTGCCGGCGAAGAGGGCACCTTTGTCCAGTCGCGCAAGATAATGGAACGCCTGCGCAAGGAGACCCTGATGAACGTAGGTATCCAACTGGAGGCGTCCGGCGATTCGGACACCTACATCGTCAAGGGCCGGGGCGAATTCCAGATGGAGATTCTGCTGGAGACGATGAGGCGCGAGGGTTACGAGGTCAGCGTCGGCCGGCCCCAGGTCATCTTCAAGAAGAAGGACGGCCTGACCCTGGAGCCGATAGAGCATCTCTACGTGGACTGCGACGAGGCGCACATCGGCACCATCACCGAGAAAATTTCACAGCGCAAGGGCCAGATGATTAATCTGGTCAACCACGGCACGGGCCGGGTCCGGCTGGAATTCACCATTCCGACCCGCTGTCTTATCGGATACCGCAACGAATTCCTGACCGACACGCGCGGCACCGGCATAATGAGTTCCTATCTCAAGGGCTACGAGGAGTTTCGTGGCGATTTCAAGTCGCGCCTGACCGGTTCCTTGGTGGCCGACCGCAAGGGCGCGGCCGCTCCGTATGCCCTGGAGAATCTGGAACTGCGCGGCGCGCTGTTCGTCAAGCCGGGCGACCGGGTCTATGAAGGAATGATTGTCGGAGAATACAGCCGGGACGGCGACCTGAATGTCAATGCCGCCAAGGGTAAGAAACTGACCAATATGCGTTCCTCCACCTGCGATGATAATATTATTCTCAAGCCGGTTATGCCGATGACCCTGGGCAAGGCGATTACCTTTATCCGTGACGACGAATTAGTTGAGGTCACGCCCAAGTCCGTGCGCCTGCGCAAGAAGATACTGTCCGCCGAGGCGCGCAAAAGCCAGCGCATCAGGGAGCAAAAAGGCATGGATGAAGATGAAGGGGATTAAATGAATGGCGCCTGTGGCGCCATCTAACTCGCTGTCCGCCGAAGGCGGATCCCCGCCCGCTCCGCCGAAGCGGAAGCGAGGCGAGAAGGCGTCGCCCCGCAGGGCGAACCTCGCCCCCAGAGGGGGCGGCGTAATTCGTAGGGGTACTGCGGCTATCTTAATACCTGTCGTATCACCCGCACGAAGTTCCCGCCCAGGATTTTCCTTATCTCCGTCTGGTTGAACCCCCGGTGCACCAATTCGGCGGTGATATTGGGCAGATAGGAGCAGTCCTCCAGCCCGTAGGCGACGCCGTTATAGCCGTCCCAGTCCGAGCCCAAGCCCACATAATCCACACCGAATTTGTCCGCTATATACTGGATGTGATTGACCACGTCCTTGACTGTAGCAGAGTCCTTTTTACGCTTAAAGGATTTCAGGTAGTCCGGCAGGTAGAACACGCCCATCACGCCTTTTCTGCGGCAAATCTCTTTTATCTGCTCGTCGTCCAGGTTGCGCGGGATATCGCGCAGGGCGCGGACCCCGGTATGGGATGAGATGATGGGGCCGCGGGCAATCCGGGCCACGTCACGGAATCCGGGCTTGGCCAGATGCGCGCAGTCAATGAGCATACCCATCCGGTTCAGTTCCCGGACCACGGACTTGCCGAATGCGGTCAGGCCTTTTGGGTGTTTGACGCCGATGCCATCGCCCAGGTCGTTATGGGGATTATGGGTCAGGCCCAAAGAGCGCACGCCCAGGTCGTAGAATACCTTGAGCATACCGATATTCTTGTTGAGTGGATTCCCGCCTTCTATATTAATGAGAAACCCCATGCCATCTCTGCGGACAAGATTATTAAGGTCTGCATTTGATTTAATCAGTGTAATTTCGTCTTTTCTGTGTAATCCGTGGCTACTCTGCCGTACTGCATTCAATATCTCAAACAGCATCTTAAGCGCAAAGGCCGTTGCATCAAGTCCGATGTATCTACCCCACACCCCGCTCCAACT
>JBFMDM010000156.1:0-4589 GCA_040753835.1 Planctomycetota bacterium | reverse complement strand
GAAGGCGGCACTGACACAGAGGATTACTCAGTCAGGGATTATCGTGATTCGTTCGGGCTATAACGGCACGACTATCTCCAATGAGAATACCAATCTGTGTGCGGTTGCCACGACGCTTACCGACACCGCTGTTTACGAGGACTTTGTTCAACCGCTTAATAACCTGAAATCACATTTGGGTTTTGAGGTGGTCAACAATACCTTGTATCTGGTGGTGCAGGTGTACAGGAAGTAGAACCACAGATATCCCCTAACGGGATAACTGGCAGTAACGACCATAGGTCGCTTGCGCGGTCTCTGCGGAGTTCTAACTGCCAGTAAACACAGATGGACACGGATGGGCACCCCGAATGTTTTCGGGGTGCTCTCCGTGCCTCTGTGGCAAACAAATTAAGTAAACAGATTAAGCATCCCGATGGACATCGGGACGCTTACAAAGAATAGGAGTTTAATATGTTAAAACCATTAGAAGTAAAGACGATTAATATTGCGACCAATGCGGTAACCACGGCCAAGATTGCACCGGATGCAGTGACTATGGAAAAGATTAAGGACGGCGCGGTCAAGACCGCTAAAATCGGCGACAAGCAGGTGACCGGAGATAAGATTGCAGACCGCTCAATATCAACAGATAAGATAATTGACGGGGCAATCACAGGCACCAAGATTGCCGAAGGCGCTATCACCAGAGATAAAATCTCTAACGGCGTCCTGGATAGGCCCCTTACGCCGCCCGTCGCCACAGTTGAAATCGCCAACAACGCGGTCTCTTCTGACAAGTTACAGAATAACTCTGTAACCACGGACAAGGTGAAAGACGGAGCGATTACCAATGCCAAAATCGCCGCGAATACCATCACAGCGGCAAAGATTGCGGCTAATGCAGTCGGCTCATCAGAGATAACGGCTGGCGCAGTTGGAACTTCGGAATTGGGAACCAATGCGGTCACGACCGAGAAGATTGCGGCTAACGCAGTAGGCAGTAGTCAGTTGGCAGTAGGCAGTGTGAGTACGGAGAAAATCCAGAACGGCGCGGTCACGGCCGAGAAATTGGCGCCCGGAGCAGGGGGCGGGGACCGTCACATCATCGGCACCTCACAGGGCGAGCAGTCATTAGAAGGACTTTATCTGGCCGGACAGTCATTTCCAATTGTCTGGACTGTTGCTGACCTTTCGCCCTGGTTGCCGGCCGGCGCCCGGTTGGCCATTGTTCAGCTCGGGATGTTCACGGAGTCAATGAATCCGAACGTGGTGGCGGAGATGCGCGTACGCCGGGACGAGGCCCAGCGCGAGGCCATCTGTATTTCCAACGGCTCAACCGGCAAGACCGTCTGGAATCAGGGCTTGGTGCCGCTCACCGCAGGCAGAACGGTAGAATACCAGTTAACTATGACTGGCGGTATAACGGTTACTATATTTATCAGTATCATTGGGTATATAGTGTAATCCTTCGCTGCGCTCAGGAGCTAAGGGGCAGTAACGCCCGTACGGGCTAACTGCCCCTAATAATTGTTCTCGGCTATCTCTATTAAGACGCCTGAGGTGTCTTTGGGCGAGAGGAAGTTGACCAGATGGCCGCCTGCACCGGTCTTGGGTTCGGGGTATAATGGCTTGTAGCCCCTGGCCTCAAGTTGCTTCATCGTCTCTTTGATGTCTTCCACTGCAAAGCAGAGGTGATGGATGCCCTCGCCGCGCTTTTCCAGGAATTTGTTGACCGCCTGCTCGCCTTCCAGCGGCTCAACCAGTTCTATTACCATATTAGCAGTGGGTAGTTTAGCAGTCCGCACCTTCATCGCCGGGACTTCTTCAATATGCTCCTCAAGTCCCAGTCCGTTCTGGTAAAAGGGCAGGGCGGTTTCTATCTTTTTTACCGCAATTCCGATGTGGTCGAGTTTAAGCATAGAGTTACAAAGGTTACAATTGGTTACAATAGTTACAATAAGTTACAGTAACTTTTTGTAACATTTAAAATAATACTGTTCCTTTATATTCCCCAAACACTTCACGCAGGGCTTGGGATATTTCGCCCAATGTCGCGCTCTGCCTGATTGCCTCCATAATCGCCGGCATAAGGTTGTTACTGGTCTTGGCTGTTTCTTTCAGTGAAACCAGCGCCTCTGTGGCCGCTTTTGTGTTCCTCTTTTTCTTATACTGGGTTATCCGCATCACCTGCTTTTTCTGCAGCGCCGGCGTAACCTTGAGCGTCTTTATCCTGGAGGATTCCCCGTCAGCAAACTTATTTACCCCAACGATAATCCGTTTGCTGTTTTCTATTTCTTTCTGGTATTGATATGCGGAGACAGAGATTTCCTGCTGAAAAAAACCGGTTTCAATGGCCCTGGCCGAACCGCCTAACTGGTCAATCTTGTCAATATAGGCGACTGCCTCTTTCTCCAATTTATCGGTGAGCGTTTCCAGGTAATACGAGCCGGCCAGCGGGTCAACTGTCTTTGCGGCCGCGCTTTCATAAGCCAGGAGTTGCTGGGTGCGCAGGGCAATCTGGACCGATTTCTCGGTAGGCAGGGCCAGGGCCTCGTCCCGCGAATTGGTGTGCAAACTCTGTGTCCCGCCCAGGATTGCCGAGAGCGCCTGGAGCGCCACGCGCGTGACGTTGTTGTCCGGCTGCTGGGCCGTGAGCGTGCATCCGGCTGTCTGGGTGTGGAATCGGAGCATCATCGCCCGCGGGTCGGTTGCCTTGAATCGCTCTTTCATAATATGAGCCCAGAGCCGCCGGGCGGCCCGGAACTTGGCCGTCTCCTCAAAGAGGTCGTTATGGGCATTGAAGAAGAACGAGATGCGCTTGCCTACCTCATTGATATCCAGCCCGCGCTTGAGGCACTCGCCCACATAGGCAATGCCGTTGGCCAGTGTGAATCCGATTTCCTGCGCGGCGGTAGAGCCGGCCTCGCGGATATGGTAGCCGCTGACGCTGATGAAATTCCACTTGGGCGCGTTCTTCAGGCAGTATTCTATGATATCAACGACCAGGCGCAAAGACGGTTCGGGCGGGAATATATAGGCGCCGCGCGCCACGTATTCCTTGAGTATGTCGTTCTGGACCGTGCCGGCCAGGTCGGCAAATTTCGCCCCCTGCTTTTCCGCCAGAACCAGGTACATCCCAAGGATAATCGGGCAGGTGGCGTTGATAGTCATAGAGACGCTGACCTTGTCCAGCGGGATGCCGTCAAAGAGCGTTTCCATATCGGCCAGTGAACTGATATTGACGCCGGTCTTGCCGATTTCGCCCCGGCTCATCGGGTGGTCCGCGTCATAGCCCATCTGGGTGGGCAGGTCAAAGGCGATGCTCAGGCCGGTCTGGCCTTGCTCAAGCAGGAATTTGGAGCGGCGGTTGGTCTCTTCGGCCGTGGCGAATCCGGAGTATTGACGCATCGTCCAGAGCCGGCCGCGGTACATTGTCGGATGCACGCCCCGGGTAAACGGATATTCGCCGGGTGAGCCCAGTTTGGCTTTGTAATCAAGGTTATCTATATCTGACTGGGAATAAAAATGCTTCATTTTGCTAACTTGGGAACTACGCCTGCCTTTTTGCAGGCGTCTATAGCGTCAACCACGCACTGGGTCGGGACATCTCCCTGCGGCTCTATCACGACCGATGCGTCCTTGTTCTTATTGCGTATGCCGGTTAACGTCAGGGTGAGGTCATTATAGCCGTCCAGAGGTCTGCCATCAAGTTTTATCAGCGGTATCAGGGGGTTGCCGGTGTTATGGATGACGGCAATCCTGATTTCCACTCGTCGTGGCGAGTCGCCTTCGGAGACCGGGCCGGGATTTTTGATGGGGCTTGCTATCTCGCCGTCACGCGGCAGGCGGGCTTCCAGGACTGCCTCAAGCGACCGGAAATGCAGGGAGCACATCAGGAATATGAGCAACTGGAAGACGACGTCAATCATCGGCGTCATCTTTACCCCGTTAGAAGCGTCTGAAGATACGAAATCAAAATTATTAACGATTTCTTTCATCTTAGCGCACCTCCCTGATGACAAAGCGGGTTCGCTTGGCGGTTGCTTTACGTTTGCTTCTAACGGGGTGAACCGCCATTACATCACCATCCTCCGCTGTTCCGAAGATACGGAGTGGCGAAGGACAGTCATCATCCTGTATTACTGGGGCCATAATCTACTGCAGGATTAACCTTGAAATCTTGTCAACGAAGGGTTTAAAGGTAATCTGTCCTGCCTTGCGGAGGTTTCTGCGCCGTTTGGCGTTCTTGGCGGACAAGAGATGGCTCTTGCCGGGCTTGTGCCTGAGCAGTTTGCCGGTGGCGGTTCGTTTGATTCGCTTGGTCACGGCCTTGCAGGATTTCATTTTAGGCATATAAAATACTCCTTTTATGTATTTGCCACAGATTGTTTTACCGGTTGCGTATTGCCCGGCGCCAGAATCAGGGTCAGGCGGTAGCCCTCCCTGGAGATATTCTTGTCTATCTTGGAGACATCCTTCAATTCATCCCTGATACGTTCCAGGAGTTTGAATCCCAGTTCTTTATGGGTGATTTCCCGGCCCTTGAAAAAGAGGTTGAAAAGCACCCGGTCGCCTTTCTGCAGGAAATCTTTGGCTTGGTTTATCTT
>JBFMDM010000155.1:0-4664 GCA_040753835.1 Planctomycetota bacterium | reverse complement strand
ATTTCCACCCAACTGCCTGAACCGTTGCGGTATTCCAGCACCACGTTACCGATTGAGCCAGCGCTTTCCCAGGTGAACTGGCCCGCCTGGCCGACCTCCCAGACCGTGGTGGTTATGGGCGCGGTCAGTTCCAGTTTGCTCTTGATATTAAAGGCCGCATTGGACACGTCATTGACCGGTTCGGGCGTATCGCCCGGATAATCATTGTCCCATATCTTTATGAAACCTGATGTGGTCACGGTATCAGACACCGGCCAGTTATAGGTATATAACCCGGCCCCGCCAGTCGGGGTTATTAATATGGTATTAAACGGTCCGCCTGCGCCATTAGTCGATACACCAATCTTAACGCTGGTGACAGTGCCGGTGATGCGCCACTGGATGGGATAAAGCGTGGTCTGGCGCGGATTATTATACACCCAATAGGTCTCACCGCTATTAGGCGCCACTACTTCCAACTTGCCCCGGACCTTGAAGTTATCCGGATTGTATCCGGCTAAATTCTGCCAATTGCCGTCTATGGTGCTGACCTTTATCCTGAGTAAATCGCCTATCACGTTCGGAACGCTCGGCACCCAATAGCATTTACCCTCCCACAGGAACGGCGGTGTAATCTGGGTATAGGTAGCCGGGGTTGACGCGGTTATCACATTCGGATAACCGTCTAATCCGCCGTTAATGGAATAAGCAACCTTTACCTGTGGAATACTACCAGTCACCCGCCAGACGATTTCCCTGGTGGTATCGCTCACCTGCCAGGTATCAGTCACCGGCGCCAGCACCTCTATCTTGCCTCTGAGATTGAATTCGTTATTGGAATCATCCCTGGCGTATGAATCACTGGCCGCAACTACCCTGACCTTAAAGGTATTGGCAATGGCATCAGGCACAGTGACATTTATGCCGGTGGTCCCAGTGGGCGTATTGGCCACGCCTGCGCCGCCGGTAAATGTCGTATAATTAGAACCGTCTATGGTATAAAGGACATTAACCGTATATACCTCGCCGACCGTGGTCCAGGTTACCGGCCTGGTTTCGCCTACCACCCAATCTATCCCGCCCGGCACTGCCGGATTAGGATAGGTTACTGTGAACTTACCGTGTATTCGTGAGGTGGAAGCCGTATCCGTATAGACCCGGACGCTCGTATCAACGTTGGCATCCCAGACCCTGAATCTCAGGTCCTTGTTCAGGTCAGCGGCCAGGAAGTCGTTCGGTATGGTCCAGGGATAAACTGTAGTCCCGTTGGGATTGGATGCCACGCCGGTCTGCACGGTCTTGGTCACGGTTGCAAAATTATCCGTGGAATAATAGAGATTAACCGAGGTTATCCGGCCGGTGGCGGTCCATTGGAAGTTAATCTGCTCGCCCACATCGTAATTGGCTGATGGAGAGGTGAATGAGAGTTTGCCCACCACCCTGAAATTATTGTCCGACTGGTCTGAACAAATCAAATCCGGGTCAGAGGTATATGCCGAATTATCCGTCACCCTGATGAGCGCCTGCGAGGTAATGGTGATGGTATTCGGCACGGTCCAGCCGTTGGGCGGATTATAGACATTCGTCCCGCTGACCGTGGCATAGGCATTGTTTATTGTCTCCCAATTGCCTCCGTTATTGGTGGAATATTCTATCCTGACAAAGTCAATACTGCCGGTCGCATTCCAGGTAATGGGATATGACTGCCCCACCTCCCACTTCTCGGTTCCGGCATTGGGATAAACCGCGGTCAGGGCGCCGCGGATATTAAACGGCGCAGATTCTATAAATACCGCCGGGTTATCAACGTCGTAAATAAGAATCCTGACATCATTGGAAATGGCATTAGCCACGCCCACCCCGCCGGACCAGACGTATTCGCCGTTATATTCATACGGCGCTGAAAAGAGCGCACTGGTGGCCGGAGTGGAATTCACTATTTCTATCTCAGCCGATGCCGCGGTCTTCTTGTAGGCAATCCGGACATTCTTCATAGAGCCGCCCAGCACGCGCCATCTGATTACCCTGGTCTTTTCGCCCACCACCCAGATGGCATCGGTCAACGGCGACTGAACAGAGGTGAACTGACCCCTTATCTTGAACTCGTTGGATAATACCGGAGTGCTGAACCCCTCTGTTTCAGGCAGGGTCGGCACCACCTTTATCTTTACGGCCGGAGCGATGTCGTCCGGCACGGTCCAGGGATAATCGTGTCTGCCAGAGGCCGCGGTCGGATGACTATAGGGAACCTTGGGCACGGCCATACTTACCGTGGCTATGGTCTTGGTGATGGTGGCAAAGTTATCCGTGGAATAATACAGTTTCACCTCGGTAACTGTTCCGGTAAATGTCCAGGAGATTGTCTTGGCAGAGCCGACCGTCAACATATCGCCGGTCGCGATATTGGTCACTGCCTCTATCTTGCCCCGGACATCAAAACCAGCGGTGATGAATTCTGACGGATTGGCTATCGCCAGGTCAGAGGTATCAAGCGCCCGGACCTGCACGTTATCTGATATGGCATCCGGAATCGTCCAGGTGTTGAAACTCCAGGTGGTCGCGCCTTCCAGGCCGGTCAGTTCGGTAATATCGTTCCAGGCGCCGCCCTCCTTGCGCCACTGGAGTTTTATCTTGTTCACGCCGGCTGACTTGGTGCCGGTGATGCTCCGGTTGGTCTGGGCCACGGTGAAATCAAACGAGCCGTTGGGCGTGGCCACCGCCACATTGCCCTTGATGGTGAATTGGGTTGATGTCATCACCAATCCCTGCCAATCCGTATCAATGGTCTTGACCCTGACAGAACAGTTGGATGAGTCCGCCAATTCGCCGGACGGGATATTCCAGACAAAGGTGGATGTGCCGCTGAACCCGCCCGGATTGTTAATACTTGTGATATCTGTCCAGCCCGCGCCGCCGTTCTTGGAATACTGCAACTTAACATCCGGGAATGTGCCGATGGTGTTCCAGGTAATGGTGCAGGGCGAGCCCACTGTGAACTCTGCCCCTGCGGTCGGAGAGACCACACTGACAAACTTACCCTTGATTTTGAATGAGCCGTCTGATTGGTCAAGGACATCAGACGGATACGCAGAGTCCCTGACCCTTGCCCTGACTATCTGGCCTATCTTATCCGGTATCTTCCAGGTCTTGACACCAACGCCCGGGTTGGCGTAGGTGGCTATCTTCTGAGCCGGGTCAGGATATGTCCCGCCGTCGTCTATGGAATAATGCAGGTCAATATTGGGTATGGTCGCGCCGGTGCCTGAAACGGTCGTCCAGCCGATGGGAATATCCTGGTCAACCTCGTAGGTCAGCCCGCCGTTGGGCTGGTCTAATCGCAGAGCGCCCAGGACCTTGAACGAAGCGCTCATCGTCCTTGACACCGCTGAGTTGTTCTTGTCTATGATTCTAATCTTGCCCAGACCGTAATAATCGGTGAGATTCGGCGGAACCCAGGCGAAGGTATTCGGCCCGGGCACACCGTCCTTCTCGCCTAAAGCATTAATCACAGAGGTGAAATCGTCCTTGCTGTGCTGGACAATCACCCTGAAGGTGCCTGATTGGTTCCATTCTATCTGTTTGTTGGGCTCCTGCACCAGCCACTTGGCGCCGGAGGTCGGCTGGGCGATGCTATTGACCGCACCGCGGATGGTGAACTGCCCGCTTGTGCTCTGGACATTGGTCAGGTTGTTGACGTCACTAACCCTAATTTTGATATTAGTGGAAATCCTGTCCCAAGCAGTCCAGGTAACGCCGCCGGCTGACGCGGCTATCGGGGAAATATCGGTCAGTTCCTCATAAGCGCCGTTATCCTTGGATAATTCTATCTTAATCGGCGTGGTGCCCGGCCCTTCCCAGGTCCAACTGATGGGATAGGAATTGCCGATGACCCAGTCATATCCGGCCTGGGGCGAGGTAATAGTGATGCGCGGCCGAATCTCAAAATAGGCGTCTGATACGTCGTCATCCGCATTCCCGCCCGCATCGCTAACTCTAATCTTCACCCTGACATTCGGGTCATACGGAGACAAATCAGACGCCACGGTCCAGGTATAGGTCCGGCTGTATTTTGCTATGCCTGTAACTGTATCTGTGGCAACTACATTAGTATCAAAGGTGGTGATTTCATAAACGCTGTTATCAGAATTATATTCGATGTAGGCAATATTCACTCTGGTTATGCCCGAGCCAACCACATCCCATTTAATCTCTTCTGATGTGCCGCATATCCAATAAGTAGAAGCATCAGGCCTGGTAACCTTGAGTTCGCCCCTTATCTTAAACTTGCCTGATGTGGCCGGCGTGCAGAACCCGGTTGCCACCGGCTCGGTCGGCAGGACCTTAACCCATACCTCCTTCTGGATGTCGTCAGGTATTGTCCAAAGATAGGTGCCCTTACCGGAACCGGCTGTCGGATGTACGTACGGCGTTCCGGCATCCGTGGCATTCACCGCCGCCGTGGTTACGGTTCTGGTCACCGTGGCAAAGTTATCGGTTGAATAGTAAATCATCACCTTTGAGACCGAGCCGGTTACGGTCCAGGAAATGGTCTTTTGCTTATCCACGAGCCAGGAATCATCCGTTACCGGCGCGGCAATCGCCTCTATCTTGCCCCGAATCTTGAACGAGCCGGAGAGCGATTCGGACCGGTCGCCTGAAATAAACAAGGACTCGTCTGTCCGGTC
>JBFMDM010000154.1:0-4827 GCA_040753835.1 Planctomycetota bacterium | reverse complement strand
GTCCCATAGGGACGAGGCAACTCCCTGCGGGCAGCACTATGCTTCGCAAAGTGCTGGGTCGTATTGAATGGGATCCCTAACTGAGTCCCCCGCCCTATTCAATTGGAGCGGGGCTGGGATACCTCTTGGAAATTCCATACGACGAGTTATGTCCTACAGGACCTTAGTGGCAAATCGTATCCTTAAAATTCCGGTATAGTTTCAGATAATCATCAGCCGAAAGTTGCTGGGGCCGAAGGTCCGGACGGATGCCCGATGCTACGAGTATCTCCCCTATCTGCTGTGGCAAGGCCTTGATTTCCATATTCCCCAGCGCGTTTTCCACCGCCCTGCCCACAATCTTCCGACGGTACGAGAAGATTAGTTTCAGGAACCGCTTCAATTGCCCGTAGTCCTGTTTCATAAACTTAGGCGTGAATTGCCTTGCCGGGGTTATCTCAATCAGGGCCGACTGGACCTCAGGCCGGGGCCAGAATACCTCAGGCGGGACTTTCTTGACCATCCACACCTGCGCCAGGTATTGGCACAGGATGCTGACCGCGCTGTAGTTATGCGCCCCGACAGGCGCCATCAGGCGCTGGGCAATCTCCAGTTGCACCATCAACAGCATACCCGTAATCGGCAGACGGCTTTCCAATAACAGCATAATGATAGGCACGGCGGTCTTGTACGGCAGGTTGGAGACCACCTTCAATTGCTTTACTTTCTTGATGGCCTTTAAGACCTCAGGGCTCAATCCCTTTTCCCGGGGCGCCAGGATATTGCTCCGGATGAATTGGACATTATCCAGTTTGCCGTATAAGTCCCGGGCTATCTGCATCATATTCGCATCTATCTCCACGGCCCAGACCTGTTTACAATGCTCGGCCAGGAGATGGGTGAGGATGCCCGGACCTGAGCCGATTTCCAGAACGCTGTCATCCTTGGTCAGGTCAGCGGTCTTGAGGATGAAGTTGAGGAAGTTGGTGTCCAGTAGGAAATTCTGGCCCAGGGTCTGGGAGGCGCGGAGATTCATGGCCCGGAAGAGTTCTAATAATTCGGATTTATGCAATTCCATAAATTCCCCTGTCCCATGATGAAATCATGGGATTGGTCGTGAGCACCCCGAAAGTATTCGGGGAGCGCAACGGGTACACCACAGGATTAAACTGATTTAACGGACGAACCGGAATAAATACTTTTTAACCACAGATAAACACGGATAGCAACCACAGATTACACAGATTTCGCAGGTTTTAATCCGTGTAATCGGTGAAATCTGTGGTTTCTACCTCTTAAGTAATTCTATTACTTTCTGGATATCCTCAGCCAGGGGCGCTTCCAGGGTCATTTCCTTCTTTGTGGCCGGATGATAGAAGGTCAGTTTGGCCGCGTGGAGCGCCTGGCGGTTAAGGATGCTCTTGTTGTCGGCTTCGTCAATCCCGAGCCGGATGTCGGACAGGAACAGTTCCTCGCGCAGGCCGTAGGTCTTGTCGCAGACCACCGGATGACCGATAGATGCCAGATGGACCCGGATTTGGTGGGTCCGGCCGGTCTTGGGCGCCACGCGCACTAGGGAGAAATTATGATAGCGCTCTATGACATGATAGACCGAGACGGCCTCGCGGCCCTTGCCGCCCTTGGCTGAGATAGCCATCTTCTTGTAGTCGCTGGCGTGCCGGCCGATGGGCTTGTCTATCAGGTCCGAATCGGACTTGACCTCTTTTTCCACCAGGGCGATGTATTCCTTCTGGGTCTGGCGCTTCTCAAACTGATGCGAAAGGACCATATGCGATTGCAGGGTCTTGGCGGCCAAAATCAGGCCGCTGGTGTCCTTGTCCAGCCGGTGCACGATGCCGGGCCGATAGATGGACATATCACCGTCCTTGGGCTTGATGCCGGCCGGGATGGGCGGTATGGGCAGTGAGCCACAGTGATGCAGGAGCGCGTTGGCTAAAGTATGTTCCCAGTTGCCGCCGGCCGGATGTACCACCATTCCGGGCGGTTTGTTGATGGCGATTATCTCCTCGTCCTCGTAGAGGATTTCCAGCGGTATGTCCTCGGCTATCATCTGGGGCTTGATGACAGCCGGCAGTTGGATTTTAATCAGGTCGCCCTGGTGCAGTTGGTAAGAGGGCTTGGATTTGCGGCCGCTGACCGTGACCAGTCCGTCCCGGATGAACTTTTGGATGAGCGAGCGGGAATAATCGGCAAAGCGGTGCGTCAGGTAGATATCCAGCCGGTAGTCCTCCAAAGTGGATTTCTTGACCAGGATTTCGGCCGGGGTGAGGTTCTGGTAGTCCAGGCGCACAGGTATCATGGAAATACATTACCAGATAGCAACCACAGATTCCACAGATTTCACAGATTTTCCTATATATGATTACGAGTTGAGAACCTTTAAATAGTACGGCTTGTCGTGCTCGAAGACGTAGAGTGCGGCGAAGACCCAGTTATCGCGCCAGCCGGGCGCGTGCAGTTTGCACCACTCCATCGCCACCTTGTTGCGGTCCGGCGAGGATTTGGTCTTCTCGCCCTGATACCAGATTTCCTTTTCTATCTCGGCCAGTTCGGTCTTGATTTCCGTGGCCGGGTTGATTGAACGGGTCTTGAGGATAAAGAGTTTGACGGCCAGTTCGTCGGTCGGCGCGCCCACGCCCATATTTTTGACCTCGTCTGCCTTGAATTTCAGGATGGCCTCTTTGTTCTTGCGGATGAAGGTTTCCAGGTCCTTGGCCAGTTCGGTATAGCGACCCAGGCAATATTCCTCAGACAGTTTCTTCAGTTCGTCCGACATAAAGGTATATTGGCTAAACTTAGTTGTCTCTCCTTGTGCAGAACTCAGCATACTCTCATCTCGTTGCAATCTAATACCCTTAGTTAACCCTCAATATATAATATCGGCAGAATATGTCAATAATAAAATGGAATAATTAGTTGCAACCACAGATTTTTCAGATTACACCGATTTAAATATTTTCCGGCACATATCTGCGGAATCTGTGTTATCTGTGGTTTCTACCTCCTCGCCAAAATCCAACTCAGTAACAGCAATATCACCGCGCTGAGGATAGTCCAGGCGCCTAATTCCACCCGCCGGGTCTCCATCTGCGGGCGCTCGTTCTGGGCCGGGATACTCGTATCCAGGACCGTGATGCCGTTGTTGTCCGACTCCTCTTCGTTGCACAGGCCCTCGCCTATGGTATAGTCGCGGGATAACGGATGCAGGTAGTTAATCAGATTGGTCCAGAAGATGGGAAATGACGGGGTTAAAGTCCAGTCCGCGGTCTGGGTTTGATTGCGCCATTCCAGCGGGAAGTTCAGGAATACCAGATGTCTATCCCCTTTCCGCCATTCGCCGATGAGCACGCATTCATCGCCGGACGTACCGCTGGCCGTGATAATCGGCCTGACGTATTCCTTTTCCTTGGGCAGGAGTTTCCGGGAATACGGTATATTATTGAAGACATCCAGGTCGCAGTACTTGAGGATGGGCGATGAAGTATCTATAGAGGTAATCATAGGATTGGTTATCACGCCTTCATAATCCCAAAAGGCATTTGTTTCAGGCGCGCAGTTTATCACTATGGCCTTGGCCGGCAGGGTCAGAGGCAGGGTTTCGTTGAATATGGAAATATCACCTGATTCGGACTGGCTGTTCAGGGATACAGGCGGCATGGCCTTTAATGCCTTAGCCAGCGCCTGAATATCCTTGCCTGACATATTAATCTTGCAGGGCTGGGGCGGAAGCAGAACTACCCAATTATCAATCATCATATCATCTTTATTATTCAGGATAATCTCTATCGACGCCTTTTCCGGAAGATGAATGTTCTTAAAGAATAAATCTCTCTTCTCGCCGGCGCCCAGGCTAACCTCCTGATGTCCAAAATTAACCCCATCCTTGTTTGTCAAATCTATAAATATATTATCAGCCGCATTAGATGAATAATTCTTAATTGTAACAAAGGAATCGTAGTAATCCTCTTTATTAGGCGTGGATGTAACTGAAGCATGGATAATGGCAATGTTGCTTGATGGCTTGCCGACCAGAATCAGGTGCGGTTTCTTGGGTAATTTATTTATCAAATCATCGGGCGGTAGTTTGTCCGAGCAGAAATATAATTCTCCCTTGACACCATGGGCCATGGATACCAGCGACTCCACATCAGAAGGAATCTTTGCTGATTCCAAGTCATTAATGATAGTAAATACCGCATTACTTTTCAGATCTACAAATGCCTTTAGTGGAGGCGTTTGATATAAAGAAACAGTGGTATTTGTCGGAGACCTGGTAATTACCTCTTTAATCTTTTCCTTCATTAAGTCCAAGCGGGTAGTAATCTTCCAATTATTATGATAGACGACTCGCATACTGGCCGAATTATCTATGAGGAATACCAGGTGAAGCGGTTCGGGCTGGGTGGTGCGCCAGACGGGTTTGGCCAGGGCCAGGGCCAGTCCTATGACGGCCAGAATCTGGAGCATCAGAATCAGATAGAGCCGGCTTTTGTTGCGCACCGGCGCGGCAGTGAGCAACTGCTCTATCCGTTTCCAGATAAGCAAACTGCTGACCTCTTTGCGCTCCGGCCGCTGGCGCAGGCGGTGTAGTATCAACACCGCAATGATGGCGGCCAAAGCCCATAAACCAACTGGATTTTCCAGTATCATATTTAATACACCTAATTATTTGCCACAAAGACACCAAGGCACAAAGACCTTTTAGAGCGTCTAACATAATGCCGCCCCGAAGGGCGAGCCTCGCCACAGGCGGGAAACCACAGATTACTCCCGACATTCGTCGGGATAACTCGCAGTAACTTACTTCGTGCGAACTGCGAGTAAACA
>JBFMDM010000153.1:0-4872 GCA_040753835.1 Planctomycetota bacterium | reverse complement strand
CTTGGGTAAATCTCAGGCGGCTCTGGGTATCATCGCGTTCTGACGTGGCCAGGCGCAGTTTGTCGCTGAGTTCCGTTATCTTGGCCCGCGCCTCGCTGTCCACCTTTGACAGTTGCTTTTCCAAGGAACTGTTTCTTTCCTTGTAGTCCTTATTATCCTTGGAAAGCGTCATTATCTGCTCATCCCGGTCTCTTAACTGCTTATCCTGCGACTCAATCTGCTTGTTCAACTTCTTATTGGCCGAGGTAAGGCCTGAAATCTCCGACTTCAGGGTATTCGCCTGCTCCTCATTCTTCGCCTGGCTCTCCTCGTATCTCGACTTGTCATCCTGCGCCTTTGCCTTCTCCTCGTTTAATGTATTCTGCAGTGAGGCAAGTTCGCCTGATTTAGATTTGATATCCTTTTCAAATTTGGCCAACTGCTCTTTCTGGCTCTTGTTTTCCTTGGTTAAAAGCGCCAATTGTTCACTGATGTTATTTAATTGCTTATCCTGTGAATCCCTTTCCGCATTCAGTTTCTTGACGGTCTCATTAAGCCCATTGATTTGTTCTTCGTTCTTGCCTAATTGCTCCTTCTGGCTCTTGTTTTCCTTGGTTAAAAGCGCCAATTGTTCACTGATGTTATTTAATTGCTTATCCTGGGATTCCCTTTCAGCCGCCAGTTTCCGGGCCGTATTATTAAGCGTCGCAATCTGCTCCTCGTTTCTGGCCGCCTGCTCCTTCATCCGCGCTTCTGTCTCGCCGTATGTTTTCTGGAGAACAGCCAATTGCTCCTGCGACTTGCGCCCTGATTCCTGCGATGCCTTGAATGAATCGGCCAGGGACGCCAGTTCTTTTTCCACCTTGCTCCTTGCCTCTTCGCTCCTGGCCAGTTTGTTCTGCAGGTCCGCGTTGCCCTGCCTTATCTTATTCAATTCAATGCTATAGGCGCCAGCCGTCTCTGAAAGAGCGTGATATTCCTTGTCAATCTTAACCCGCGCATCTTCGCTTCTGTTCTTTTCCGCCGATATCTTTTTGTTCTCGTCCGCCGCCTGCGCCAGCGCCTTGTTCAGTTCCGCAATCCTGACGGAAAGAGTCGCATCCTTTTCCAAAAGTTGCCTGGATGAAACATCCAACTGCGACTTGAGTTGCGCTATCTGGGTATCCAGCGATATTGACTGGGTCTTGAGATTGGTGTTTTCCTTGCGGAGCGCATCCGCCTGAGCCTGGGATTCCTTCAGCCGCTCGGCCGATAATTTCTTTTCCTCGTCTACAGATTGTATCTTGAGGTTGGCGCCCTCCAGTTGCCTTTGCAATTCCGTATTCCGGGCGGTCTGGAGTTTGCATTCCTCGTAATATTTATATTTCTCCGCTTGCTCGGACTTGAGGTTGTTTGCCAACGACTGAAGGTCCGACTTGGTCTTGGTCAGCGAATCCTGCAATGCCGTATTCTGGCCGGAAAGGGCGGCAATTTGTTCCTCACTCTTGCCCATTTCCGCCCGTAACCGCGACTCCGTCTCGCGGGACGCCTTCTGGACGCCTGATAATTGCTCTTTTATCCTCGCCTCTGACTCCCTGGCCATCCGTAATGTCTCAGAAACAGCCGTATATTCCTGCTCCAGTTTGACGAGATTCCGCTGGGTCTTCTGGTAATCCGACTCCATCTTCTGGAATTCCTTGTCTCTTGTTTCATATTTGGCTTCCAGCGATTTCCTGCCTTCCTCAAGCCGCTTGATGTCCTTTTCCATAAGCACAATCTTATCATCGGCTGACTTCCACTTTATGATGGTGTCTTCCTTATCCGCAGTCGCCTTGCGCAGGTCTTCGGTAAGCGTCTTGTTCCTGACCTTTAGATCATCGGACAGTTTGGTCAGTTCGCCGACCTTGCTTGTCTTCTCGGCCTTCTCGGAAGCCAGTTCATCGGCGAGTTTCCTGCTCGTTTCCTTCTCGGAAGCCAGTTCCCTGGCCTGTTTGTCGCTCAAATCCCGGTATTTCTTGCTCTCGTCGTAATACTTGCTCTTTTCCGACTTCTCCGCATTAAACTTTACATCAAGCCCGTCCCGTTCCTTGGAGAGTTTGGCAACCTGCTCCTTGGAGTCGGCCAGCGATGTCTTAAGCGAGGCCAGTTCCTTATTGATATCCTTCAGTTGCTGCTGGAGTTTGCTGTTGGATGCGTTGAGCGCTGCATTATCCCTGGTGTATGCCGCATTGGCATCACGGAGTTCCGCCGCTTCGTTGCTTAATTTATCCTTCTCCTGCGTCACGGTCCGCAGTTGTTTGTCATAGGTGGACACCTTCTTTTCCAGTGACGCCTTCTCATTGATGAGCGAATTATTCTCCGCCTTGAATCTCTGGAGTTCGGAAACCGCATTGTCGCGTTCGGACTGAATCTCCTCAAAACGCTTTTTGACGTCGTTATATTGTCTCGTCTGTTCCAGTTTCTTCCGTTCAAACGACGCCCGCTCCTCATCGCGCGCCTGCTGGATTAGCGGCTCAATATTTGACTGCAACTTGATTTCCAGGTTATTCTTCTCTATGCGGACCTTGCCGAGTTCGGTCTTGGCCGCTTCCAATTCCTTACGCGCGGTATCATTCTCAGCCATAAGCCGTTCGGCCCGGCTTAAGGCGCTCTGGTATTCGGTCTTGGCCGTATCCTTATCCTTCTGGAAAGCGGTTATCTGCTCCGCAATGCGCAGGTTGTCATCCTGCATCTTCTTCGTGGCCAGTCCGTAACGTTCCTTCTCCTGTTTCAGTTCCAGTTGCGCCTCTTTCAATTTAGTTCCTGAAGAAGACATTGACAGCCCCAGCCACAGGCAAAGCGCGGTTACCGCAATAACATAGACAAAGAAAACCATCGCCATAAATTTACGTAATGTCTCCATATTTTATATCTCCTTACTCGCTATTAGCCGCCGATGATTATCGGAGGCGTTACAGCGAGTTACCCCGCCCCGACAGTATTTGTCGGAGTCACTTACCTTATCGGCTTTAATTCTTTCGGTTGCTTTTTATCCAGGTCATATTGCTTGGTTATAACCGAACTATCGGCATCGCCGCTGATAATATGCGGCGTAAGAAAGATTACGGTCTCGGTCTTGACCATATATTCCCTTTTGGATGAGAGCAACGGGCCAACAATCGGCAGTTGGGAAACAAATGGAATACCGGCCGAATCCTTGCGCTTCTCGTCCTTAATAAGACCGGCAATAACAATGGTAACACCATCCTTTACTATCACATTGGTCGTGGTGTTGGCGTCTTCTATAACAGCCGGATAGGGATTACCCTGTCCGGTTACCCTCCATTCGGTTACTTTTTTGATGCTCGGGGTGATTTCCATTGTAATGTATTTATCTGGATTAACCGAAGGAGTTACACTTATCGTTACGCCTTCGTCAATATAAGCGGGGGTTTCCACTGTCCCGGGCGTAGTTCCGGTCGCGGCCGGGGTCTGCGAGGTGGTATAATACTGTATCTTATTGCCAATATGAAATTCCGCTTTGTTATCTGAAAGGGTGATGAGCCGCGGGGCAGAGATTAGTTTATTCTCGCCCAATGCCTTCAATGCCTGGAGCACGTATGAATAATGGGTGGAGGTAAGTGTGCCGAATGTGGCAGTTAGATTTGTTTTCTTGGCCAAATCGCCCTGGACCGGGAAATTACCGACCAGATTGACATTCTTGAAGGCAGAGTATTGGGAAAAGACCTGTTCCCATTTCACCCCCATTGCAAATTCATCTGTAAGACCAATCTGTATTACCTTGGCCTCAATCAGAACCTGCCTCGGCTTACCGTCAAAGTCGTGGATAAGACGAGCAACCTTCTCCAGGACTGATGCGTGGTCAGTAACAATAAAACGTTTGGTCCGCTTGTCCATCTGAATCTCTCCAAAATTAGGCGTTTTTATCGCATCAATCTTTGTGTAAATCTCGTCCACTTTGGCGTTGTTCAACTCAAAGGTCAGTGTTTCAGGCGGGACATCCAGCAGTTTGATAATCTCCTCCATCTCTTTTATTTTATCCTGCACCTCTATGATAAGCAGGGTCCGGGTGCCGTCATCCGGTAGAATCTGTGAACCAACGGTTTTGGATTTAATCTGTTCCAGGAAATTAGCAACCCTCTTGGGCAGGACATATTCCATTTGGTATGTCTTGACCACCAATCTGCTGTTATACGACTTGCCATATAGATTCAGATATTCGGCCTCGGTCATAATATGGATGATATCGCCTCTTATCTCCTTGGCCAGGCCGTTGGTAATCAGGACAATCTCCAGGACATCGCCGATGGTCGCATTCTCAATGAAGTAAGTCACCTGACCGGTGACCGACCTTGTGGTTACGATATTAAGCGGGCCGATTTTGGCCAGTGAGCGCAGGAATTCGCGGATATCAATGCCTTTTACCAGTTTAACGGTAAAGGGCTTGTCCATAACCTGTTTCATAGTCAGGGGCGCCGGCTCGGGCGGCGTAACCGGTTTTTCCCCTGCAGTGGCCGGGGCCGGTTCTTTATCAGCCGTCCCTACGGGACTTCCTTCGGTCGGCGCTGTACCGGGCGCCGGTTCCTGCGCCAGGCACACCATCAATGCGCCAAACAAGCACAAGACCGTTAACAACAGATACTTCTTCATAAACACGCCTTATTATTCAGAGAGTATTAATATCGCATCCTCGTTCTCATACCGCAAGGTAACCTTGTCCTTGAAAATCTCCCTGATTTCTATCCGGACGCCCTTGAGGTTGCCGGACTGCTCAATCTTGGTCTGGAATGTTTCGCCCTGCGCCAAACAACGGACCTCTCCAGCGTCCTCAATCATAACCAGACCTTTTGCAATATACGGCGGCTCCCAGACGATGCCCACCAGTTTCAGGTGCTTCAGCACCTCGGAAATCGC
>JBFMDM010000152.1:0-4903 GCA_040753835.1 Planctomycetota bacterium | reverse complement strand
TTTCCGCGGCTACGTTCAGGTTAAAAGAAACAGCGCCTTTCACGCGTGAAACCGCCGCCAGGATTGCAGAACAGATTACCGAACGAGTTAAAACCACAGGCCCTTTCAGGAACTGGGAACAGTTCCACGAATTCTGCGATTCCTTGACTGACACCGTCGGATTGGCCAAAGCCGAAGCCGATGTCCTAAAAGCTAATTTTAACCCGAATACCAACCTCAATGATTTTAACCCTGATTACAATCGCCTACTCCGGGTTGATAAAACAGACTTGGCATACCACACCACTGAATTCACTTTCTACCCAACCGGATATTATAAGATTACCTCATTGGGCCGGGTGCTAAATAAAAATAACAAGGTTGTGGCCGAGGCGGAAATCAGCGCTTCAGTCAAGTTGTTTGATATCTACCGTGAAACCGCCCAGTCGCAGTTCCTGGCTGACTTAAAAGCCAAGAGCATTGATAATATCATTGCCAAAAATACCAATCCAACCAAGCCGACCAATAATAACCTGACCCTTCAGGTCCTGCCTGAAATAAACAATAAGGAGGCAGGCTTGAGCGCGGATTATGACGGCTATATTACCTTGGCCACAACCGAGCAATCCAACCCCGCGCTCGGCGGCAGTACGCTCAGGTTCAGGGCCAGTTTCACCAACGGCTTGGACGCCAACACAGGCCAGGAAATCAAGCGATTCCGCACCGAGCCGGTTCCCGACGCAGGCAGATTAATTCCTGCATCAGAAACCGCATCAGCAATTGCGGGCCGCCTGTATCCGGACGGCGTGTATTCAGACAGCAAGGCAATTCCGGCCTATGATATCACGCCGCCTACGCCAATCGATAACCAACTGATGATAGTTTCAATGTGGATAAAGCCGCATTTCTATCCCGAAGAAACAGGCAAAATCAGGACTTATTTCTCGTGGATGAATATCACGGCGGATAACGAAACCTACGGCCGCAGAGGAATCCCTTTTGGAATCTACAGCATTGCCCGCCTGGCCCGTAATGATATAGCGTCTTACAGGGCTGAAGGAGACGGCTGGAATCACAACAGTTTCCTGGCCGGCGGATACGGAAGCCAATACCGCATCGGATTCACCGGCGCCGGTACGCCCTGCCTCAATCATGTGAATCACCCGAGTTGCAGCGGAACCCCGGATAACTGGCCCAATGCATTCCAGGCCGGCAAATGGCTCAATGTAGTATGGGTAAGAAGGGTTATGGAAAGCAGCGCTATGATAGATAATAACAGCCCGCTCAAATACGCTTTTTCAGGCAATAAATTATATGTGTTCGCGGATGGCATCAGTTATCAGAAGGAACGGCTTGAATTGGCGACTTGTGCTCCCCCTCGTATTCGTCCTGATGATAGGATAAAACATCTCGGCCCAATATTACAGCCTATTGAGCCACCCAAACAACTTGACGAGCCCAAACAACCTGAACCGCCGGCAGATCTGGGGTGGCCTGAAACAGAGCCGCCTGATGAGTCTAAACCACCTGAGCAGATGCCGCCCATTTGGCCGCCGCCTCAGGGCGGGCAAAGCGGCAATGACACGCTCTATATCAACGGCCAGGCCTGGCAAAGAGGCGCATTCCAGGACCAAAATGCCACTATGACCGGCAGATATGACGATGTCAGCAATTATTTAAGATTAGGCGAAGTCGCAAGCGCACTGCGGCTTAATGGAGCGCCTGATGCTACTATTGATGAGGTCCTGATTTTTGAACTGGCGCCAACATCCCAAGGCTCTTCAATTAATCCTCCATCTGACAGAAAGTCAGCCGGGAATGATACGTTTATCATAGAGGAAAAGATAAAACTATGCAGTTTGAATAACTCCAAAGTAACACACATAAATAAGGAAAAAATAATATGGGCGGCTTGTCCGGGCAGGTGGAGACCACCGCTGGATGACTTTAGACCGCCTGACCCGCCAGATAGACCTAAACCACCCGACCCACCAGATAGACCTAAACCGCCCGATCCGCCAGATAGACCTAAACCACCCGACCCACCAGATAGACCTAAACCGCCCGATCCGCCAGATAGACCTAAGCCACCTGAACCGCCTGCGATTCCTGACGGTATTGACATACTCTGGAACACAGGAAGATATTATACCGGCGATGACGCTAGATTCACATCCAGCGAAATTAACCTTGATGCCGGAGGAAATCCCGGCTCGGAAAACACAGACCCGCTTAATATCTTTATGGTTCACTGGACGGTGTATGGAACCAAATCAAAAACTGATAATGGAACTATGCCTGATGGAAAGGTTGACGTTGAATTAAGCGGTAGAATTCTGGCTATTCCAAGCGACGGGGGCGCGGTTGCGCCAGCCGAAAGCGGGCCATTAACCTTGCGCAACGGTAGTATTAAATATGAACTTCTGTTCAAACCCAATACCACGCTTAACCAGCCGGCAAACGATACAATCATATTTGACGATATCACATTCTATTATTATACGGCGCCTAAGATTATAAACTGGGAATATGAGCAGTAAACATCCCTCGGCCGCTCCGGCACGATGTAACACCTGACTTATTGCGGCTATACAGGCCGTAAATAAAAATAAATATTGACAATCCCGTTATTATCATCTATTTATAAGCGCAAAGGAGACCGAGACAGATGATAGTAATTATCCGGATGCTCACGGATGATGCCGGCAAAAACCTCTGGGATAAGATTATTGACCGCAAGGATACCTTGCAGAATGCACTGCAGAACCGCGGGCGCTTGCTTTACCTCTCCAAACGCAAGGGCCATAACGAGGCAAGTTTATTCGTCCACGCCAAGGATTCCAATGTTATCAACGAGTTAATCGCCGGCCATCTGAGCAAAATAGAAGCGGTTTCGGCTATCTGGCTGATTCACCTGTACAGGCCGCGTTTTTTCCCGCTGCCGGCTGATACGACCAACCTCAAGCGGTTCACCATCACGGCCAAAGTCAAGCCGAATTTCCTGTCAGAGGTCTATGCCAAACTGATGGACCCGAACCTGCCCGAAGGCCTGAAAAAGGTCTATTACGCATTTACCTTCCATCTTTATGACGAGACACTGCAATATTCGCTGCTGGCGGATAGCGAGGAGACGCTGAGGAAATATCTCGCAGAAAAGGTCAACAAGATAGAAGGCGTAATAAGAACCGACATCCATCCGATAGAGAAGACCAAACCGTTTATTTCCTATAAAGAGTGGCAGGAATATGCAGGCGAGGACAGCGCCATCCCGACCTGGCAACATCATATGATAAGCCAGTTTGAGGAATAATATTTTTAGGCCCCACTTGACATAAGATATATTTTATGCTATAATCGGCGCGACAATTAAACGGCTGTCGGATTCAAAGTAAAGGAGGGGAAAATGTACCAGCACGAAATCGGTAAGGCCGCCGGAGAAGTATGGCGCTACCTGGAAAAACACGGGGCAACACCAATGGATAAGGTCGGCAAAGACCTGAAACATCTTTCCAAGGATTTATTCCAACAGTCCCTGGGCTGGCTGGCAAGAGAGAATAAGGTTGACATCAACACCGCAGCCAAGCCGACAATGCTTTCCAACAGGAGTTAACGTTAACGAATTTTACCGGCCTGGAACTTCCGGCCCGGGCAATCGGTCCGGTTTTTGTCCGCTTCCTTGTGGAGCAGGATATTCGACTTGGAAATACCGTGTTGTTTCTGCAGGCCTGAGATGAGTTTGAGCAGCGATTTTATTTGCCGGTCTGTCGGCCGAGATTTATTGAAGTCCCCTACCAGGCAGACACCGATGGATTCGGCGTTTATCTTATTGTCATAACAATGCGCTCCGGCAATCTGCCTTTCCCATCGGTTGCCGGTCTCTACCTCGCCATCCCTTGAATCTGTTCCGTTGCCGATGACAAAGTGGTAGGCCAGGCCATCCTTCAGCCCCCTGCTGTTACGATGGTAATTATCAAATATCTTCGCATTGCCGCGTTTGGTCTCGCTGTGGTGAATCACAATATATTTCCAGGACGGGTTTGCCGCAAGGTTGGCCGGCGGCGCCTTGTCCGGCGCGCTATTCCCGACAAATACTGTCGGGATAAGAGCCGGCAAGTCGCTTCGCTCCGAACCGGCTCTAACCGGCGCACGGTCCTCGGCCCAGTTGACCGAATTGCTCAAAACCGGGTCGCTGGAAAACAGATACACGGCCAGCACAAAGGCAATAAAGGTGGCAACGGTCAGTAAAATGTCTACTGGCTTCATATTTTACCTATCGGTAAGAGATTTGGCCGACTTTAATATTATCCAAACATGTATTATACGAATTTTTATATTTTTCTTGACCCCGCACATAATATTTGTATAAGATATCTGATGAGTTAACCAAGCAATCTTTAGAATCACTGCGATATTAGTGATATGGCTTATGTGCGGGGTTATGTTAATAATTACATTAAACAAAATACGGCGCTAAGCCGATAATATTATTAAGGAGGTCAAAAATGGTAAAGAAAAAGATATGGGCCATAAGTGGCTGGACAGTCGCTCTGGCTATTTTGAGTATAGGGAGTTTATTCTCCCAGGAAAAACCGGCCGAACCCAAGACGGGCAAGCCGGAGGCCAAGGCATCAGAACCAGAAGAGGTTGTGGAAGTAACCGTGTCCAAACTCAACCTGCGCACCGGCAACGGCACGAATTATGCGGTGGTCAAATCGCTCACCAAGGGCGAAAAACTGGTGGTAGTCAATGACAAACTGGGCTGGCTGGAAGTGCGGCTGCCCGAGGACGCCAAATGCTGGATAACCAAAAAATACGTGGAGATGACGGATAAGGAAAAAGCGATGGGTGTCGTAAAGGTCGGACGGATTAATGTGCGGAGCAGGCCGGAATCAGGCGAGAATATCATCGGTCATGTCAGCGAGGG